>NZ_FR889205.1:47284-177019 GCF_000432215.1 Anaerostipes sp. CAG:276 | reverse complement strand
AACGGAAATCATGTGGAAAATGTCATAGTTTAATCAGTCAGGAGGTTGATGAGATGATTTATAAAGAAAAAGAACTGGAAATGGAAGGTGTGCTTCAGACAGCCAGACAGATGTGTACGGCGGCCAGAACCGCACCGAAAGCAAGGGGACTGGATTTTATCCACACTGCGGTAGTGACAGGGGAGGATCTTAAAAATCTTGCCGATGAGACAGAGCGTCTTGGAAAAGAACAAGGTCAGGATTTCTATGTGAGAGATGCAGATAATCTCCGCAAAAGCCAGGCGGTGGTTTTGATTGGGGTGACTTATCAGCAAAGAGGACTGAATGAGTGCTGTGGTTGGTGTAATCAGACAAACTGCCAGGGCTGCAGGGAGAACCAGAGCGTCTGTGTATTTGATCCGTTGGATCTGGGTATTGCATTAGGCTCGGCTGTCAGTGTGGCATCATTAAATCATGTGGACAACCGCATTATGTTTTCTATTGGAAAAGGAGCGCTGTCTTTAGGAATACTGGGACCGGAAGTGAAGGTAATCCTTGGAATTCCACTGGCCGCAGCAGGAAAAGCGCCATATTTTGACCGTAAATAACGATGTCGTTTTCCCAACCGGCTAAATTCAAAAAAGGTCTGAAACGTTAATTTTATCGGGGCTGCAGAGGATTTTTAGGATTAATTTAAAAAAGAGACGGCCGGTTGGGAAAAAAGCTGGAAAACGTTGAATATATCTAGGTTTAGAGATATAATGGAAATTGAAGAATGGCTTAAAAACGTTGGATAAACAAAAACGTTTTAATGTAGATGTGTACGCAGAAATGGCTTAAAATGGTCGTTTCTGCATTTTTTAATAGCGGTAAAAACCCGTCCGAAGTGGTTAATTTGTCGAGTATTTGTCGACAACAATTTTACACATCTCTTTATAATACCACTCCGGTTTCCGGTCCGTGTAGATCCGCTCAGTTATGTCCGTAATGGAGTGCCCGATTATATATTTCAGGGCATATTCGTCTACGTCTGCCTCTTTCGCAACAGTGGCGAACGTATCCCGGGTATCGTGCGGACGGTGCTTTTTATCAAGGCCCAGATCATTAATAATTTTGTGAAACCGGGTTGAATAGATTGCGTATGTAATCGGACGTATCTTACCACGAGAGACCACATTAATTAATCGGTCGCTGCCAAGTTCCTGTGCCTGCTGGTACCTAGCAATAAGAAGCGGTTTTATCCCTGGGTGGATCGGGACATACCGGTCTATTCCTGCGTCTGTCTTGCTGCCGCCTTTCATGCGGTTATTGTTAAGGTCTATGTCCTCTAAGGCAAGCTCACATAATTCGTTGGGCCGCCAACCAGAATAACAAGAAATTATGAGTAGGTCCACGTTCTCCTTGTCCCGATTTTGCCAAAGAGTTTTGCGTTCGGCAGCAGAGAAAGAGAAGTGTGGGTTTTCTGCTTTCGCCGCATCTTTCACAGTCGGCTTGGACAGATTACACTCCCTGGCACAATTCCTGTCTACGATCTCCATTTCTTTTGCATAGTCCAGCATCATAGAAAGCGTAGATTTCATGTTTATCTTTGTTTTTGCAGATGCCTCTTTAGGATTTCCCTTGTTTTTTCCTCTTGTCTCTATTGCCATTCCATTTTCGATACAATTCTTTATGTCCACAATACGGAGAGATTGCACAGACTTCTTATAAATGGACCGGCAGTAAGAAAATGCACTCTTTGCCCCTCTGGCAGTTACGGGCTCCACCTCTTGCTCATATTCCGCAAACCAGAGCCTGTATAAGGTCTCTACGGTCATATCCTTAGATAAGTCCACCTTGCCCTTGTTATACTTAATAAGAGCCTCCATGGCATCCTCATAGGTAGGAAAATACGCCTCCGGCTTGAGAGGCTTTAGGATCGGTCTATTGTATCTGTCTTTTCCGCAGTTGGCTCTAGCGTAAAAAGGATTTTTCAGATCTGTGTGACGTATTTCTGTTATGCTGCCAAAACCGTTCGGCAATTTACGCCTGCGGTTCGGTTTCGGCTTTTTCCGTGGTGTTTTCTTTAGAGGGTATCCGCAGTGTGGGCAAGTTTCCGCCCGGTCAGATACCTTCCCGGCGCATTCCGGGCAAGTCGTGAGTGCCATTCTATCATCCTCCTTACACAAAATGGGTACAAAAATAACAGCCATCAAGGAACTGATGTTCTTCTTGTGACAGCTGCCCGAAGATGATACAATATTTACGAGTTAGCGTATCTCTTCGGAGTTATGTAGTTGCCGTCCGGTTGCAGCCGGGCGGTTTTTTATATTCTTGTTATAGTCACCATTGATGCTATACCAACAGAATCTAATAAGTATTCTAAATCGTCAGGATAAGCAGAACAGTGTCGTTTAATTTCTTTTTCAATAACTTGTTGTAATGAGTGAACATATTCTTGCTTTTTAAATAAAGATAGTGCATATATTAATGTTCCTAATGAATGGGAATTGTTTATATGATTAAAATTTGGTATCAATTCACTTAATTCCTTTTCCGAATCAGAAGTAACACGAATTATAGATTTTGGAATATGATTATATATTCTGTCTCCATGTGCAGCTAAATTTCTGTATTCAAGACACATAAATAATGTATCTGTAAAAAAATTTTTTAAATGAGTATCAATTAATTCTACCGGGATGCTATATATTTTATGTATTAGTTTTTCTTTTTCATTTGGTTTCAGTAATCTGATAAAATTCACCAAGTCACTCAAATATATACCTTTGAATAAAACCCATGGAGGGACATTCCCGTAAGTATCCATGTGGTATTTAATCGGCTCCTTGCTTGAATGAGCAACCTTGTTAAATTTGTCAAGAATAGAACCAAGTGAAAATCGTTTGTATTTTGTTGAACGATTTTGATAATTAGAAAATTTCAAATATTCACTCTGGGTAGATGAAAATGATTCTGCTATCACGTATGAAGTTGCCGCCCTTAAATGACTTTCCAAATCAAGTAGAGTAACTATTAATTGGTTTCTGATTGAATGGTCTAGGGAATAAAGAGATGCAATTTGCTCAAATGTAATACCATCTCTGTATCGTTCTGTAGAGTTAGTTTTTTCTACATAAAAATCTTTGTAGCCATTGATAATTTCATAATATCCATAAGATTCTAAAATAATTTTTGCATTTTTCTCTGATTTGAACACTAGATTTCTTGATTTTAATAATTCTATCTGTTGCTCAATGGTTGTAAATTCTTGTGGTTTTTTCTCCATATACATTCTCCCAAAACAAAAAGAGTCTCAAAACCGAAGTTCCAAGACCCTTTATTGTGACCGCCCAGCAGTCATTCACTAATTAGCTACATTATATCATATCCAAGAGTCTTGTCAAGTATTCACTTTTTATATAATTTATAGGTTCTGCCGTCCGGTTGCCGCCGGGCGGTTTTTCTATTAACTGTTTTATTTGTCATTAAAAATATAAATTGGAGATTCGTTTGCGTCTACACATTCGTATCCGTCATATGTAAAATGTTCTCCAATTAAACTTACCTTATCCCCCTCCTCTGGAAGTGTTCCGTTTCTTTCATTCACAAAACACATTAAATGCTTGCCATCTGCTAGTTCAAAATTAACAGAGTGTGTTCCGTATCGGTAAGCACTTACAAACTGAAATTCCCCATTGACCGAAGAATTATAATTATCCAGCATTTCTTGTCGTTTTTCTACGGTTTCAGGAATTTTTATCACAGATGATACTGTCCCCATGATTCTATGCTGCGAATATTCTGTTGATATAATATCTGATATATTATCGTTAAACTCTATGCTCTCCATTTCTTTTAACGATGGTGATTTTATTTTGCAATCATCAAAATAAATAGATACATAAGGTTCCCCCTTTTCTGTACCTGAATTAAAAAGCGTTCCCTCAACTGTAATATTTTCGCCAGGTTCCAACAAGGCTATTTTTGGAGGGAGTTTAAACTTGGCGAATGAACACATAAACGAATCAGATTTTTCTGAATTTGCCTTTAAAAAAATAGACCCTCCGAGTATTGATTCTAGTTTTCCTCTTACAATAATTTTTTGATTTAGTTCAAAACCGTTCTTTTTGGCGTATTTTTCTACAATATCTACATATTTTGTACTTTTCTTTTCATCATCGCTCCAATATTGTGTTTCTTTTTCGATACTTTTTTCTACCTTAGAATAATTTTTTAATAGATCATCAATGTTGTATTCTTTTACTTCCTTTGAACACCCGCCAGATAGGATTGCTAATGCAAATATAGCAACAATAAACAACAGTCTCTTTTTCATTTTATCCTCCTTATTGTAAAAAAGTTAAAAGCTACATCCCTCTTTATTATTAAGTATATTTAAGTTTAAAATTTTGCGCGTAATTCCTTTACGACCCCTATTATTTTTACAGGCTTGTCCATTATTTCTTTGTTTGAAAAATACATAGGTTCATATGCAGGATTTGTTGAGATAAGAACAATACCATCATTATACTTCTTTAATTTTTTGCAAGTAGCCTCATCACCGTTTACGATAGCAATCACTATATCGTCTGTTTCTGCATCATCTTGTTGTCTAACAATTACAACGTCACCTTCACTAAATTTTGGTTCCATGCTATTTCCGTGTATTTGAAGTCCGAAAAATGTTCCTGTTTTTGCCATATCTTCGGTTATTTCTTCTGTATCAATAATTTCTTCTACTGCATCGATTGGGATTCCAGCGGCAACACGCCCCAAGACATTTATTTCTACGGCATTATGTTTGCGGTTTACAGATCTTTGTTCAACCAAATCGGATTTTTCAATACCAAAGTAATTTGCCATTAATTCTATCTTATCAATCCTTGGATATGTATTCCCCTTAACCCAGTCGGTAAAAGTTGTATATTTTACCCCCAGTGCCTCACACATTTCGTTTCTTGTTTTTCCATTTAGATTCATATAGTATTTTATATTATTCGCCATTATATCCTTGTTTCCTAGTCCACCCATATTCGTCTCCTTTCTTTCAATATTAATGTATTTCTATTATAAGTTTTTACCGTAAAAAAATCAATAAAATTTTAAAAAAATACGATAAAAACGTTGACATTACGTTTAAATCGTAGTATAGTCTAATTAAGCAGAAAGGAGGGATAAGATTGGAGTCAAGAATGACATTAAAGAATGCGAGAGAATTGAGAGGGCTAAAACAGTATCAAGCCGCTAAAATGCTAGGAATATCTGTAGATACGTTAAGTAACTATGAAAGAGGAAAATCATATCCAGATATACCTGTTCTAAGAAAAATTGAAAAATTGTATGGCATTAAATATGCACAGATTATTTTTTTACCTCTAGATTACGATAAAACCGTAAATTCATTATAAAAAGAAGGTGAAATATGAAAGATTTAATGATTTTTAACAATGATGAGTTTGGAGAAATCCGAACAGTAACTATTAACAACGAACCTTGGTTTGTAGGAAAAGATGTGGCAACCGCACTTGGGTATAAAAACACAAAAGACGCATTAATCAGTCATGTCGATAAGGAAGATAGGCGGATTATTCAAAGGTCGGAAATTGCGACCATTGAAAATCACATTCCAAAAGAAGCATTTCCGGTGAATTTTATCAGTGCCGAAATTCCACCACGTGGACTTACAGCTATCAATGAATCCGGTTTATACGCTTTGATTTTTGGGAGTAAACTTTCAAACGCAAAGAAATTTAAGCACTGGGTGACATCAGAGGTACTCCCGTCTCTTCGTAAAACAGGTTCTTATAAGATACAAAAGGAATTGGATGTGGATGAACGACTTAAAGTTATGAAAATGAATGCACAAACCAGAATGGCACAGACTTTTTTGAAACTTGCAAATGTGGATACATTATCAGAGACATATAAGAATGTCTTGGTATCAAAAGCAAGTGAGGTATTAGCAGGAGAACAGATCATTCCACTTCCGGCCATTGAACAAAGAAAAACATACTCAGCAGGAGAAATTGGAAACATGTTTGGGGTGTCATCGAATAAGATCGGAAGAATTGCGAATCAGAATGATCTAAAACAACCGGAGTACGGAGAGTACCGGAGGGACAAAAGCAAATATTCAAGTCATGAATGTGATACATGGGTATATTTTGATTCAGCGGTCCCAGTGTTCGCAAGTATTTTAAAAAAATCCAAATAAAAGGTAGGTGATATAGAAGATGAATCTGCAAAAAGAAATACAGCAAATAGAGGATGCAGAAAAAGGGTGTGAGGTCAAAAAGGCTTTGGCTGGTGCGCTAGAGAAGGTAGAAAGAGAATTTACGGAGGAAATGATGAGTAAAGAATTAAGAAGCATCCACATGGACTTAGATAAGAATATTTTTGAATTAAACGGAAAGCGATTAGAAAAATGTTCGTTCCTGAACATCATGTATGATAACGGAATATGGTCTGTTGAAATTACAAAAGATGAAATCTATAAAAGTCCAATGGATCACGTGATGGAAATTAAACACGAAATTGTTTTAGATAAACAAGGCATTGCGCAAGTCGTTGCAAAAGAAATTAACCGTCAACTTGCGGCAAATTCTGAGAGTACAAGATCAACGAAGTTTGGAGGAATGTATAAATGTTAAGTGTAGCATTGTTCTCTTTAGCAATAGGAATGGTTTGTATTTCAATCAATACCTTCATTTTTGTAAAGAGGCTTACAGCAATAGAGAAATTATTATGGGAGCAACGGTCGCTATTAGAGTCAAAACACCAAGAGTAATCAGAATATTGTTGATTCGATGCTGATATTTAGATTCTTTTTTTGAATCTTCCTGCATCTGTCGCAAAGCGTTTCGAGCCTCAAATAAACAATCATCTTTTGCAGCTTGATATTCTGCGCGTGCAATAATAGACTCTGTCACACGTTCTTGGTGGCTATTCACGACAGAAGAATCATCTTTCGTAAATTTATCAGTGTCAATATTCACAAAATCCTTTGGTTCCATGGCGTAATCCTTTCAACGATATTTAGAAAATTATAACATGGAATCCAACAAAGAGAAAGGGGTGATAAACATGGAGTATCCAAAGAAGGTAATGCGGAGGACAGAGCTTTTAGAAATGGGATTTCCGGAAGAACTGCTGGACAGGGCGTACCGGGAAAAGGGGCAGACCTTTGCTCAAAAGATCAATCCCACAAAGCGTAACAGCGCCATTGTATACGACACCGCAGGGTTTGAGCGGTGGCGGATGAAACAGATACAAGTAGAAAACAGGTCTTTGCAGCGTGGCTGCGGGGCGATGTAAATGAGGGGATGCGATGGGTAAAGCAGAACACTACATGGCAACAGCAATCAACTTCGCTGGCTGTCTGCTGGCTCTGAAAGGGCATGCTTGGCTGGCTGTGTGTTGCTGGGCGGCAGGAATGGCGTGGGAATCAAACATATAGAACTTAGGAGGATGGAAGATGAAATATAAAGTTGGAGATAAGGTTAAAGTGCGTAAGGATTTCAAAACTTGTGACACTTATGGCGGGTATTACGTGACAGACAATATGCACAAGCTGGCTGGGAAGACAGTAACTATTTCGGATGTTTATGAATGCAAATATGCGATTTGTGAAGATGACAAGCGCTACTGTTGGACAGACGAAATGTTCGAGCCGTCGGCAAAGGATCTTATAAAACCAGGAAGTGTTGTAGAAACTCGAATGGGAGGGAAATACCTGTATCTAAACGATGTATTTTTAAGCGAAAACGGAGGTCTGTGCTTAAACGCTCTGGGGCTGGAAGAATATACTGACGACCTGCTCGATAACGACGGAATATGCAAACATGATATCCAGAAAATCTACAGGACTTCAGGGAGAAAAATGAGGGACCTGTTCACGGATGAATATCTTACCTTGGTATGGAAACGTGAAGAACCAAAAGAAATGACACTTGAAGAAGTAGAGAAAGAACTGGGCTACCCGATCAAGATCGTCAAGGGAGAATGAGATGCAGAAACTAAAAAAGCCCCTTCGGAACGGCAACTCCAATGGGGCAAGAACAAATAAAAAATATATTTATACAGTGTTAGTATAGCACAGATCGGAGGATTTAACAATGGCAGAACTTACAGTACAGGTAAAACAGAAGGTTGGGAATATCCAATTCAATTATGAAGAAATAAAAGAAACTCTAGCGGCACAAATGGATCTTTATAAGGATGCGCAGTTTTCCGAAGACACAAAGAAGGACGCTAAAAAAGAGGTTGCGGCACTCCGCAACATGAAAAAGGCCATTGACGAGAAACGGAAAGAAGTAAAAAAACAGTGTCTTGTGCCTTATGAGGATTTTGAAGCTAAGTGCAAGGAGTTACAGGGGCTGATTGACCAGCCGATCAATCTGATCTCCTGCCAGATAACTGCTTTTGAAGAAAAGAGAATCTATAAAAAAAGAGAGAGAATCAAAGAGATTTTTCAGGAGGTTTTTGAGGGAGCTGAGATTCCGTTAGAGAAAGTTTACAACCATAAGTGGGAAAACAGCACCTATTCTATTCCAAAGATCCAGAAAGAGATTCAGGACATGGCGGTTAAAATTGCCATGGAAATGAAGACGATTGAATCATTAAGAACGGACTGTACCGAGGATGCAAAGGAAATCTATCTTAATAGTCTTGATCTCACAGAGGCTATTTCTTATGTAAACGAATATGAGGAAACCAAACAGAAGGTACTTGAAAAGGAGAAAGAAAAGCGGACGGCAGTTCCCGAACCAGTCCCGCAAACTGTGAGTGATGCAATAGTGCAGCAGGCCGCAAATAGTGCCGAGGTTCCATTTGTTCAGCCAAATACAAAAAAGGTTGTTTACACCGTTGTTGCTACGGATTCGGAAATTGAACAGATCGAAACTTATTTGAACAGTATAGGAATCTTCTTTGACCGGAGGGAGGTATAAGGATGGCAGAGAAAAAAACAGTCGGTATACAGACAAAACTTCTAATGGTGCAAGCGGATCTGAAAGCTCCGAAAAACCAGTTCAATAAGTTTGGAAACTACCATTACAGAAACTGTGAGGATATCTTAGAAGCGGCAAAGCCATTACTGCAGTCTGTTGGTGCCAATCTTCGGCTGACGGATGATGTTGTGCAGATAGGGGAGCGTTTTTACATAAAGGCTACGGCAGTCTTTACGGATATAGAAAGCGGAGAAACGATTGAAAACTCTGCACTGGCGAGGGAATCTGCTCAGAAAAAAGGAATGGACGAGAGCCAGATCACCGGGGCAACAAGTTCTTACGCAAGAAAATACGCCTTGAACGGTCTTTTCTGCATAGACGATGTAAAAGATGCAGATCACGATGGAGGGGCACAGAAACCACCACAGGGACCGCAGAAAGTAAGCAAAGATATGGTAAATACGATCAATGCGGAATTAAAAAGGACGAATATAGCAACCGGAATTATTTTAGAAACCTACAAGGTAAAGAAACTTGCAGATCTGACCATAGAGCAATTTAAAAATTTTATGGGCCGAATGGAGAAAACGCCGGATTATATGCCTCCCAAAGAGGACATACCAGATCCGAAGGAGTAGGTTATGGAGTGTACTGGAAAACTAGGTGGCCTTGGCATAGATTACGTGTCAGGCCGCCAGCGGCTGGAAATTGAATTAAATGAGGATGTGCGGAAAGAGTATGACCGATTGAAAGACAAAGAAAAGTTGTCTGTAAAGATCGTACAGTACAGAGAAAAACGAAGCCTTGACGCAAATGCCTACTTTCATGTCTTAGTAGCAAAGATTGCGGATGTTACCGGGCAGAGCAATATTTATGTAAAAAACAAGCTTATATCAGAGTATGGGGAATATGAGCGTTTGAACGGTAACATTGTAACTCTTCCGTTGGATGACGACATAAGCGCATATGACGTTGAGTTCATTCACTTGCAGCCTACGACAGAGACGCATATGAACAGCGCAGGGAAGGTATTCCGGGTAAATCTGGTCATGAGAGGATCGCATACCTATAACACCAAAGAGATGTCCCGGCTGATCGAAGGGACCGTGGAGGAGGCCAAGAGCCTTGGCATAGAGACAAAAACGCCGGAAGAGATCCGGGAAATGGAAGAAAGGTGGGGGATGAAGTTTGAAAAGCGTACTACAGACTGAAAAGGTGTGTTATGTCTGCGGGGCAGAACAAGACCTACATTGCCACCATGTTTTTGAAGGAACTGCAAACAGGCGAAAATCCGAAGAACACGGCATGAAGATCTGGCTCTGTGCCTGGCACCACAACATGAGTAATTATGGCATACATTTTGATCCGGTCCTCGACCTTGCAGTTAAGATGGCAGCACAAAAGTATTTTGAAGACCACATAGGCGACCGTGAGGCATTCAGGAGGGAGTTTGGCAAGTCATGGCTATAAACAGTAGGAGTAAAGGGAAAAAGGGAGAATTAGAGCTTTCTAAGATTCTCCGGGAGCATGGATACGACACCCGCAGGGGCCAGCAATACTGCGGGGCTAACGGGGACGCTGACGTGGTCGGCCTACCGTACATACATATCGAATGTAAGCGGGTAGAGAAATTGAATCTGGATGCCGCAATGGCTCAGGCACGTAGCGATGCAAAGGAGAGCGAAAAGCCAGTTGTAATGCACCGGAAAAACCGAGAGCCTTGGAAAGTTACCATGTTGCTCGATGACTGGATAGAACTATACCGGGAATGGGCGGCAGGAAAGGAGTTAGAGGATGGCGAAAAGGAAAACACTGAGTAAAAAAATAAGATTTGAAGTATTTAAAAGGGATTCATTTACTTGCCAGTATTGCGGAAGAAGTGCCCCTGATGTGATTTTAGAAGTAGATCATATCAATCCGGTAGCGAACGGCGGAGACAATGACATCATGAATCTGATTACATCCTGCCGAGATTGTAACCGTGGAAAAGGTAAAACAGAATTATCTGATTCAGAGACAATCAAAAAGAAAAAGGAACAGCTTGATGAGCTAAATGAAAGAAGAAACCAGCTAGAGATGATGCTGGAGTGGGAGCAGGGATTACATAACTTTGTTGAAGATCAGATAGATGCAATCGAACAGTTTCTACAAAGTACTTGCGGTCAAGGATTTTCAGAATACGGGAGAAAATGGTGCAAGGGCTTGATAAACAAATTTGGCTTTGAAGAAGTGTATGAGTCCTCTAAAATTTCTATGGATCGGTACTATGACGGTGACGATGAGAGCACGACAAAAGCATTTAATTATATAGAAAGAATCTGTTATTCCAGAGAAAAAGAAAAGAACAATCCATATTTGTATTATATCAACTATATAAAAAAGATCTGCAGAACCAATTTTTCTTATGTGGATGAAAATAAATTATTCAAATGGCTTACGCAGCTGATCCATTCCGAGAGTGATTTTCAGGAGATAAAAGGAATTGTTATTGACTGTGCAAATTGGACTCAGTTAAAACGCCGGATAGAACCCTTGTTGGAGGAGCGTGGTATAGATGCCTAATCGCATTATCAAGGAATCCATCAGGACCAGCGACAGTATTAACGACCTTACATGGTTTGAAGAAGTGCTGTTTTATAGGCTGATGGTCAGTTGTGATGATTACGGAAGGTTTGATGCGAGGATACCAATCATAAAAGGCAGTTGCTTTCCATTGAAAAATGTCACTGATAATCAAATTGAAAATGCTCTTAATAAGCTATCGTCGGCAGGTATTGTGACCACCTACACGGTTGAAGAGAAGCCGTATCTGCAAATTGTAGCTTGGGAGAAACATCAGACCATACGGGCAAAGAAAAGCAAATACCCGTCATTGGATGAAGCTGACGCACAGATTATTACACATGAAAGCACTTGCAAGCAGATGATTTCAGATGTCCCCGTAATCCAATCCAATCCGAATCCTAATCCAAATACAATAAATACATTGTGCAAGGCTGACGCAAATGCACTGTTTGAACGCCTGTGGAAAGCATACCCGAATAAACGGGGAAAAGGCCAAGTGTCCGATGCAAAGAAACGAAAGATCGCTGAGATTGGCGAGGAGGAAATGCGACGGGCTATGGCGAGGTACATCGAGGATCTCAAACAGGACGATTGGAGAAAACCGCAGAATGGATCAACATTCTTTAATTCCGGATATGTAGATTACCTTGATGCTAATTATGAGAAGCCAAAGGCAGTTGTGAAAAAAGCCAAAGATCAGTTTCACAACTTTGAGGAACGTGACTATAACTATGACGAGCTGGAAAAAAGACTGTTTGAACGGCAGATAGGAGGATAAGAGCATGGAGCAGATAGGATTTTTCGATGCAATCGGCTGTAATGAGCCGCCGGAGCCGAAGCCGAAGAAAAAGAAGGGTAAGCCGCTGCCAGGTAGCCTGCCGGACAGTGCAAAGCAATATTTTGCGGAGCAGGTGGCAAAGGAATGCAGCAAAGAAGCCCTAAGCGTCGGTGACAAAATAAACATGGAAAATCGTATATATGCCTGGATGAAAATTCAAGGGAGGGAACTTACAGCGCATCAGATTGCAGAGGGTATGTTCTACGAGGGGATACATTACAGTAAGGAACGGCAGTCTGTTGCACCAAGGTTGAAGGGCCTTGAGGAACGTGAGCTTATTGAAAAGACAGGGCGCAGGGTTTTTGACCGGGAGACCGGGGCCAGTGCCGGGACATATAGAGTTGTGGAGGGCGGCGTGGATGAATAGAAAGAGATACACAGACGCTTTCAAGGAGCAGGTGGCGAAAGATCGCAAAGAAAACGGTATGTCCGAGAGAGAAGTTGCAGAGAAATACGGCATAGCAAAAAGCACTGTGCACTCTTGGACCACGGCGTATTATTCCAAAGGGCAAAAGAAACAAAATAACGGCGTACGATTCACAAAAGAGCAAAAGGAAAAGGCTGTTTTAGAGTATGTATACGGTAAGACAAAGAAGGAGATCGCCAAGGAATATGGCATTTCCCTCTGGCTCTTAGATGAATGGGTAGAAGGTTATTTTGAACGCAAGGAGCAGGAAATAGCCGAGGAAAAGAAAATAGAGAAAGAAGAGGGAAGGCCAAGCATCTTCCGGGAGCGTAAGCACAGAGACAGAAATGGAAACTTGCTTAGGACGGTGTATCCATCATCATCCGCTGCATATGTCACTTGGGCAAAGTAGGTATTTACCCATGTAGGGTCTATATATATCACAAACGTAACTTAGAAACCAGTAGGCATCCTGTTTTACAGCCCGCTCCGGCGGGCAGGAAGGAGGGAATATGAAAATACAAGATAAATGGTGCGGAACATGCTATTTTTACGATGCTATAGAGAAAACATGCCGAAATTGTGAAAGTGTAATAAGCGGGGCTATTACAGAGAATCATAAATGCAAATATTGGGAGGGGAACGAGGCGGATCCGGTAAACCATCCAGATCATTACACAAGCGGGGAAATTGAATGTATAGATGCACTAAAGGCAAGCATGTCGCACGCCGAATTTTGCGGCTTTCTAAAGGGAAATGCAATGAAATATTTGTGGCGGTATGACAAGAAAGGAAAGGAAACAGAGGATCTGGAAAAGTCAAGGTGGTACTTGGATCGGCTGTGGGCAGAAACTAAGTCAGAGGTGTAAGTTAAGATTTAGGAGGGAAAACATGACTGAAAAAGAAAAAATAGAAAGTGCCCTAATGGTTGTCGGGCATCTAGAAGAAATGCTGAATGGACAATACCCTGGAGACTTCCAAACGATTCGGGGGCTGTTAAAAAAACAAATTCCTATGAAGGTAGAGGAAATTCATGTTGATGAATATTTTTGTCCGGCCTGTGGATCACAAAGCAACTGTGGTGATATTTGCTTGATCGGTGACAGGTATTGTCCAGAATGCGGCCAGGCGCTTTATCAAGAAAACTGAAATTTTATGAAGGAGGCAGAAGAAACCACCGATCTTCCCGCTTCATATAGCGCAGGATGACAGTATTCTGCCTGTCTCCTACCAGAACAGTGCATGAGAAATCAGAACCGACAAGAGGCAAGTGATTTATAGTTTTTACACTCTCTATTTTAACAGTTTCAGTATACGTGGAAGAATCGTATTTAAAATAGAGCGGCTTTACACCGCCATCTCTGCTGAAGCTTGCGATCACGGAGATCGGGGCCCCTGGAGGGGTAAAAGGTTCTTCATATTCAATTCTGCTTTTCGGTGTAAATGGCATATTAAACTCCTTTCTATTTAATATTATAAAAACATATGTTCTTATAATCTATATGATATTAGTGGATAAAAAGGAGATTTGTGGAGAGGAGAGAAACTGAATGATAGAGATACTTATAATCTGTTTTATTGTCTACTGTATTTTAGATATAATCCAGATAAAAAGTAATTATAAAAAGCAAGATATATATAAAAGGATAGTAGCGCAAATAACAAAGCAAAACGAAATTCTTCTTGAGGATGTTAATCTTAATAAAGAAATTATAAATGTTTTGACTGGGAAGGAGGGACCAAAGAGTGACGAAAAAGAAACTGAAACAGTATGGTGCACTCAGAAAAGAGATCGAGATTATTGACGACAAACTTGACAAGCTTTATGAGAGGCAAAGCAATATACCGACCGTTATGGGCAAAGTAACAGGTTCGAGCAGCGAATTTCCGTACATAGAGGTTCACACGACCGTACAGATGGATGAACCAGGAGAATCAGATTCAGTAAAAAAATTGATATCGATTAAAAAGGCACGGAAAAAACAGGTGAGTGCCGTAATGATAGAGATAGAACAGTTTATTGCAGGAATCCCGGATAGCATAGATAGACAGATATTTGAGCTTACATATCTTGAGAAAAAGAAACAACGGGAGGTTGCGGAGATTGTAGGATTGGAGCAGAGCAGTATTTCAAAAAGAATTACGTCATATCTGAAACTTTCATACAATTCATAAAAATATTTGATATAATTATAATAGAGCAACTAGAATAACTGTAACAGTTGTTTTTCTTGCATTCCTCTTAACGTTTTGTAGCTGGGTGTCACGGTGGCGCCGCTGTGGCAACCAAGCTAAACAACGACGGAAGCTGTATTAAAGCTCCAAGTTTTTTGAACGTACTCGGGTGTCCTTCGGGCCCCGGGTCTTTTTATATGGACATTTAGCTCAGATGGTCAGAGCAGTCGGCTCATAACCGATCGGTCCGGGGTTCGATTCCCTGAGTGTCCATTTTTACACCTAGACGGCAGTCCAATAAAAATCCACGGTGCGGGCTGCAAAAAACTAATTCGTAAAAAATGTTGTATTTGCGTGGAAGATGCAACATGCGAATACTCTGGAGTAATTAAGGAACGTGCGTACGAAACGAGGGCGCACAGGTGGTTTTTAAGGAGCAAAACTTTACAACTGTAATGGGTCTTCTGTGTTCTATCCTATACAAAAAATAATTATTCGAAGAACACAGGCATGGAGAATTGGCAGAATGGTAATGCGCCCGGTTGCTAACCGGTACACCGGAGACGGTGCGGAGGTTCGAGTCCTTCATTCTCCGTTGTAGAAAAGGAGGTAAGTATGCAGAAGGTAAATGTATTAGGAACAGAGTACACGATCAAAATGGATGTGCCACAGGAAGACATGCCTCTAGAATGTGACGGATGTATGGATCATTCGATTAAAGAAATATGGATCGCAGACTTTGGAGAAAGCGATAGAGACAGTATCAAGGATCTGGACTCTTACAGGAAAAAAGTTCTGCGACACGAAATTGTTCATGCGTTTTTGTACGAGAGTGGCTTATGGAGCAATAGCGGCAATGTGAAAGCATGGGGACAGTCAGAGGAGATTACAGACTGGATCGCATTGCAGTTTCCGAAGATGTTGCAGGCATTTATTGATGTGGACGCTATTGACCTGCCGGAGGGCAATATTGTAACGAAAGAAGTCACAGTTGATTCAAGCAAAGTTGCTAAAGCTGTAATGGAAAATGTAAAGAAGCAACTTGAAGAACGCACATATTATCCAAGAGGGTGTTCATGAAACTGTATTTATTAGATTTGAATAGACATATGACAGAAGCATGGAAAAAAACATTTCAATACCAAAATGTTGAGATTGTTACTAGTGATTTTCAAGTTTTCATAAAAGAGTATAAACCAGAGGCAATCGTAGCGCCTGGAAATAGTTTCGGAATTATGGATGGCGGGCTGGATTTAGAAATAAGAAATTATTTTGGAATGAAGGCTCAAGAAGACTTGCAAAGAAAAATACAGAAAGATTGGTATGGAGAACTGCCGCCTGGAAGTGCAACAACAGTCAAAGTTGGAGGTAAGTATCTCGTATACTCCCCGACAATGAGAATACCAGAAATAGTTGTAGATAAATCCGTTATCTACAACTGTATGAGAAGCAGCCTTATTGAGCTGAAAAAACTCGGAGTACAGACAGCCATGATCCCAGCGTTTGGAGGGGCAACAGGGGCTGTGATGTATGAGGAAATAGCAAGATGCATGAGGTATGCATATGAACAGATATTTCTGAACCAGACAGTTCCTCTTGTAACAGTGCTGGAACAGCTAAGTTACAACGAAGAAGAAGTAGAGGCATGGATTAGACAGATGGGAAGATAACAAGAGGTGAAAGAAAAGTGCCACGAAGTAGAAGCCCGGATTCAATAAAAGCAGAACGGATGTATAAAAGCGGAATGAATCTGGTAGACATAGCAAAAGAGATAGGAAAGCCACCGGGAACCGTAAGACGGTGGAAAAGTACTCAGGGATGGGATAGCGAACGTTCGGGTAAGAAAGCGAACGTTCGGAAACAGGAAACAGAACAGAATATCAAGGAGAGAGAAGCCATTGCGCCGGAAGTGGAACAGGTTATAGACAACCCGAACCTCACGGATAAGCAACGGCTTTTTTGCTGCCTATACATAAAGTGTTTCAACGCAACCAAGGCATACAGAAAAGCATACGGGTGCAGCTATGAAACTGCACTCACAAACGGCCCAGGGCTGCTCAGAAATACACGAATCAAAGAGGAAATACAGCGGCTCAAGCAGGGTAGGCTTAATAAAGCGATGCTGGAAGGACCAGACGTATTTCAATGGTATTTGGATATTGCCCGGGCCGATATAACCGACTTTACCGATTTTGGAAACATGGAAATAGAAACGGATAACGGGCCTATGACCATTTCCTATGTCAATATAAAGGATGCTAGAGAGGTAGACGGTACATTACTCTCAGAGGTATCAAAGGGCAAGGACGGGGTAAAAGTGAAGCTGGCTGACCGGATGAAGGCCATGCAGTGGATCAGCGATCACATGGATCTTGCGACACCTGAGCAGAAAGAGAAAGTCAAGCTGTTGCAGGCGCAGCGTAGGAAGTTGGAAGACGATGGGCCTGAGGAAACCGAGGATGATGGATTCATCGAAGCACTAAAAGGGCAGGTGGATGATCTATGGCAGGAAGAATAAAGAAAGCTGTCTTTAAATTCCTTCCATTTTCTAAGAAACAGAAGCAGGTCTTTACCTGGTGGCTGCCTAACTCACCAGTGCAGAAGCAGGATGGAATCATTGCGGATGGTGCAATCCGGTCGGGAAAGACGCTATGTATGTCACTATCATTCGTCATGTGGGCTATGGAATGTTTTGACGGTCAGAACTTTGCTATGTGCGGAAAGACCATTGGCTCTTTTCGTAGAAACGTGCTGTTCTGGCTCAAACTTATGCTGCGTAGCCGTGGATATAAAGTGGAAGATCACCGGGCAGACAATCTGGTGGTGGTCACACGTAAGGGGAAAGCGAACTATTTTTATGTGTTCGGCGGTAAAGACGAACGTTCACAGGATCTCATTCAAGGAATTACCCTGGCTGGGGTTTTCTTCGATGAAGTGGCACTGATGCCGGAATCCTTTGTAAATCAGGCAACAGGGCGTTGTTCGGTCGATGGATCGAAGTTCTGGTTTAACTGCAATCCAGATGGACCGTATCACTGGTTTAAAACAAACTGGATTGACCGGGCAGAGGAAAAGAGGCTGGTCTATCTTCACTTTACCATGGAAGACAACCTGTCCCTTACAGAGCGTATCAAGGCCCGTTATCGGTCCATGTATAGCGGAGTATTCTATAAGCGGTATATCCTTGGCCTGTGGGCCGTAGCAGAGGGCATTATCTTTGATATGTTCGATGCGGAAAAGCACATTGTAAATGGATCACAGGAGAGCATAGGAAGCAGGTATATAAGCATCGACTATGGTACTCAGAACGCCACGGTGTTCCTGCTGTGGGGAAAGAACCTGAAAGGGAAATGGATTTGCAGCAAGGAATACTATTACTCAGGCCGGGATGAGAGCAGCCAGAAAACGGACAGCGAGTATGCAGACGATCTGGAAGAGTTCACGAAGGGTATAGACATAGAGAGGGTGATTGTCGATCCTGCGGCTGCTTCTTTTATAGCAGAGTTAAAGAAGCGAGGATTCCGGATCAAGAAAGCCAAAAATGATGTGCTGGACGGCATCCGGTTCGTGGGAAACATGCTAAACCTTGGCGTGCTGCTGTTCTCGGAGGACTGCCAGGAAACGATTAAAGAGTTTTCCTCTTATATATGGGACGATAAGGCCCTGGAACGTGGAGAGGATAAACCGATTAAGCAGCATGACCACTGCATGGATGCGGTACGGTACTTTGCATATACGATCATCCGAAGAGAACGGAAATGGAGTTGATGAGGTGTTAGGATTTATCGAAAGAATAAGGCAGGTGATAAAAAAGATGCTTGGGAAAGAAAAGGTCAAGGACGCTTTAGGCGTGGACGTGGCTATTTCGGACAGAATGGGCCAGGCAATAGAACTATGGGCTAAGATGTACGAAAATAAGCCTCCCTGGGTAAAAAAGAATGTACTAAGTTGTGGCCTGTCAGCAGCAGTTGCGGCAGAGATGGCAAGACTGGTCACTTTGGAATTACAGACAGAGGTAAGCGGAAATGATTTCTTAGATACCGAATACCAAGCGGTTATAGAAGACATCCGCAGATATTGTGAGTATGGCTGTGCAAAAGGCGGACTTGCCTTTAAACCATATGTGACAGACGGACATATCGAAGTGGATACAGTACAGGCAGACAGATTTTTCCCGACTGGATACAATAGTCGGGGAGAGATCACGTCTGCTGTATTCGTAGAGACGCTTAACAAAGGGAAGCAGACATACACCAGACTGGAACTCCACGAGTGGAATGGCAGTAGCTACACGATCCATAACAGAGTGTATGTAAAGAGCGATACGGATACAACGGAGAACCTCGGGCGGGAAGTTTCACTCACTGCGGTGCCGGAGTGGGCGGATCTGGAACCGGAAACGAACATCGAGAACGTAGAAAAACCACTGTTTGCTTACTTCAAGGTACCAAACGCAAATAACATAGACGATCAATCGCCGCTTGGCGTTTCTGTCTATTCTAGGGCTGTAAGCGACATAAGAGAAGCAGATCGGCAATGGACCCGAATTGTTTGGGAATACGAAGGTTCGGAACTTGCTGTGGATGTGGATAATGGCATGTTCAAGAAAAATGAAAGAACCGGAGAGTGGGACCTACCGGAAGGCCGTGAAAGGCTATTTAGGATCATGGATTTTGAAGACAACGATGAAAAGTATAAAGTATACTCTCCAGCGATCAGAGACGAGAGCCTTTTCAATGGATTTAATAACATCCTACGTCGTATAGAGTTTAACTGTGGTCTAGCATACGGAACACTGAGCAACCCGGAAAATGTTGACAAGACAGCCGAAGAGATCAAAGCAAGTAAACAGAGATCGTACAGCACGGTATCAGACATACAAAAATCTTTGCAAAAAGCACTGGAACATTTAGTCTATTCCATGGATGTTCTGGCGCAGCTTGGCGGGCTTCCCGGAGGGAAAAAGTATGAACTATCATTCAACTGGGATGATTCGATCGTAATAGATAAGGAGCAGGAACTCTTATCTATGCAGCAGGACGCAACTGGCGGATTCATTCGTAAAGAGCTGTATGTCGCTAAGAAATACGGTGTTTCCGAAGAAGAAGCACTAAAAATGATGCCATCACAACAGAATAATCCGTTTGGTATACAGGAAGAGTAGGTGATAGCTTATGCTTGATCCCGAATACCTGGATAAATGCAGTGACCAACTCCTAGCCTTAATAGATGAACTGTCGATCTCTCTTATCGGGGACATTGCCCGCCGAATTGCAAAGACAAAGCACATCACAGACACAGCAAAACATCAGGCTCATGTCCTGCAGAACGCCGGAATGGTCTATCAAGACGCTATTAAACGGATTGGACAGACAACCGGATATATAGATCGGGAGATAGACCGTCTATTTAAAGAGGCCGGGGTTAAAAATATCAAAAATGAATCTGTCATTTACAAAATGGCTGGAATGGAACCGAAGGAGTTGCACCAGTCAAAGGAAATGCAGCAGATTCTAAACGCCAATCTTAGAAAGACCAAGGGAGAGATAAAGAATCTTACTCTCACAACGGCAAATAAGGCTCAGAGCGCTTACATAAATGCATGCAACAGTGCCATGCTCAAGGTGCAGACAGGGGCATTTTCTTACGATAAGGCCATAGCGGATGCAATAAAGGAGGCAGCAGGCCAAGGCACGGAGGTGTTATTTCCATCCGGTCATGTAGATAAGCTGGATGTGGCTGTCAGACGGGCCGTATTGACAGGCGTGAACCAGTCGGCAGCAGAAATGACGCTTGCATATGCGCAGGAAATGGGCTGTGATTATGTAGAAGTAACTGCGCATAGCGGTGCCAGACCATCGCACGCACTCTGGCAGGGGCTGGTGTTCTGTATATCTGGGAAAGATCCTAACTACCCTCCATTTTCCATGACCGGATATGGAACAGGGGAGGGGCTTTGCGGATGGAATTGCAGGCATAACTTTCACGTCTTTATTCCTGGCGTGTCTGTGCGAGCATATACAGATGCAATGCTTCAAGACTATGACACGAAGAAATATGAGTATAAAGGTAAAAAATATAAAGAATATGAAGTTTCACAGATGCAGCGTTTCCAGGAGAGACAGATCAGAGGGACAAAGCGAAAGCTGACCGGATACGATGCCGGGATCAAGGCAGCAGGAAACGACGAGGTATTGAAAAATACCTTGCAGCAGCGCTTTGAATCCGAATCGGTGAGGCTCAAATGGCAGGAAAAGAAACTCAAGGAATTTTGTAAGCAGACGGGCCGACGGGTAGAATCTGCAAGGACTCAGGTTCATGCAGTTCTGGACAGTAGTGGAAATATCGTGGGATTCAATCGGAGCGTGGCTCAGAAGGCTGTATGGGCTAACAAACGGTATCAAAAGGTAGAAAACAGTAGTATAATAAAGGTATCAGACAAACAGTTCGGAAAGAAGATTGGAAAACATACCAAAGAATACGGTCTGAACCCTAAGAGTACCAAGGACAGACAGACTATGCGGCACACGATTTTAGACATTGTTGAAAATGCCAGTGAGGTCAGAAGCGGAGAATGGAGAGGTCAGGCAGGGGAGACTTTCTTCTATATAAAAGGGAAAGACGTTGTTGTGGCAAAAGAAAGTGGAGAATTTGTCACAATACTGAAAGGAGGAATTGACAATGTTAGGGTTAAGAACGCAAGAAAGCGATAAATTCAATAGGTTCTGGGAGCTTGTGCAGATGGAGGCAAAAAGCCAAGGCAAGGTATTCTTTGCTGACTGTGGAGAAGGGAATATCTTAGAGACTCCTGATTTGGAATGTGAAGATATGCGAGGATGGCTGATTCCAAAAGAGAAAGCCAAAGAATTTGAGACGGAATGGCAGCAGGGGAAAGTATCTGACAAATGGACAGAATTTATTTTTTGGGCGGAATGGTCTGAAAATGACGGAAATATCAAGATAAGATTTGAAACCTACTAAATACTACCTGATAAAATCTCAGGTGGTATTTTTGCCCATTTTGAAAGGAGAATCACATTGGTAGAAAAAAGTTTCATTAACAAAAAGGACAGTGAAATCTGCATGTCAATAGATGAGTATAACCAGCAGATCGCTGAAACTCATGATAAATACATGATGAAGATAGACACATTAAAAAATGAAAATAAGCAGTTAAAAGCGATGAACCGATTTCTAAATACAGCACTTGTGGAGGCATTAAATTATCTAAAAGAGGAAGATTAGAGAGGCGGTGGTCCGATCATCTCCCAGCGGCAGGGCTACGCCGTACTGACACGCTCATGGCGTGTTATTTTTATGCAACAAATTAATCGGTCAGGAGATTAGACCTTAAATAGTCGGTTTCGGGGTGGATGGTTACACACCTAAAACAACCTAATGCGAAAGGAGAACAGAAACATGAAAACAGAATTTTTAAAAGGCTTAAATCTTTCACAGGATGTCATTGACCAGATCATGGCAGAAAACGGGAAAGACATTGCTGCAGAACAGAGAAAAACGACCAAGGCAGAACAGGCTCGTGACAGCTATAAGGAACAGGTAGATGATTTACAAACCCGACTTGATGATGCTGATAAGCAGATCGAAGAATTTAAAGACATGGACGTGGAAAGTATTCAGAAGGCAGCAGACGATTGGAAACAGAAAGCAGAAGATGCAGAGGCAGAAGCAAATAAAAAGATCCAGGCCATGCAGTTTGATTATGCGCTCTCAGAGGCTCTTACAGGGGCAAAGGCTAAGAATACCAAGGCAGTCAAGGCTTTACTTGATATGGATGGCCTGAAATTCAATGAGGGAGAGATCATCGGCCTGGATAAACAGCTTGAGACTTTAAAAAACGAAAATGATTATCTATTTGAAAGCGATAAGCCGGCCCCTAGAATTGTCAAGGGGACAGGTGGCGGTGATCCGTTGCCAGGGGCAGAGGTAACAAAAGAAGCATTTAACAAAATGGGATACAGGGATAGAGTTGCCTTGAAAAAGGAAGATCCTGATCTGTATGCCGAACTAAGAAAATAGAAAGGAAGGTAACAATGGCAGTAACAAAATTAGAGAACATTATTGACCCGGAGGTCATGGCGGATATGATTTCCGCCAAAGTGCCGAAGAAAATCAAGATCACGCCGATTGCAGCAGTAGATACAACGCTCAGCGGAGTTCCTGGCGATACGATTACAGTACCAAAGTACGCATACATCGGAGATGCGGAAGACGTAGCCGAAGGCGTGGAAATGGGGACAACCGTTTTAACGGCATCTACAACGACCGCCAAGGTTAAGAAAGCGGCAAAAGCCGTAGAGTTGACCGATGAAGCAATTTTATCTGGATATGGAGATCCACAGGGGGAGGCAACAAATCAGATTGCCTTGTCTATCGCATCCAAAGTGGATAATGATGCCATGGATGCGTTGCAGACTGCAAAGCTGGCATATGACGGCTCTGCAAATGTGATTAATTACGATGGAATTGTAGACGCTGTGGACTTGTTTGAGGAAGAGGATCAGCTCGCTAAGATCATGTATGTACATCCAAAACAGATTACACAGTTAAGAAAAGACCCGGATTTCAAGGACATTAAGCAGTATCCACTTGAAGTTGTAATGAGGGGTGTCATCGGTGAAATCTGCGGGTGTCAGGTCGTTCCGTCTAAGAAAGTCCCTGTAAAAAGGGTAAATAGCATTGATTGCTATATCTGTCCGATCGTAAAAACACAGTCCGACCAGGAAGTAGACGAGGATACTGCGGCACTTACAATTTACATGAAACGTGACGTAAACTTTGAGCCTGACCGAAATGTAAAAGCAAGGACTACCCTTGTGACTGCGGATGAACATTACACTGTTGTCCTGTCAAACGATGCAAAAGTTGTGCTTGCGAAGTTTGCAAAGACACCAGCAACACCAGCATCATAGAAGGAGGTAATACGGTATGGTAGAGTACGCAGACTATAAGTTTTACCAGGAACAGTTCCATGGCAGCACCATACCGGAAGCTGCCTTTTCTTCTACCATTCTTCGGGCAAGTATCTATGTAAAGTACATCACGTTCGGCAGGATAGATGATACAGAGATCCCGGAAGAGGCCAGGCTGGCTGCCTGTGCTGTTGCGGAGGTTATGTATAAAGCCGATGCAGTAGGACAGCAGGAGAAGAAGTCCGAGACGGTCGGAAATGTCTCTGTATCCTATGTAACGGAGCAGCAGGACGGACAAACAAGAGAGGCGGCAGCGGCAAAGAAACAGTATGCAGCTGCTTATCCGTACTTAATCCATACCGGGTTGTTATACAGGGGGTGTCGGTAATGGTTACAAACGCAGACATAACACTCTACAACAAGGTATATGACCGGGATACCGGGACGAACCGCTATTACCGGACAGTCCTAAAAGGCGTGAACTGGCAGGATACCACAGCCGTGCAGCCCACAGACAAGGGGATTGTAAGTGCTGATGTGGCAGAAATCTATATCCCGTTTACGGCAGAGACAGAGAAGCAGTTCAGGAAACCGAAAAACTTTGTGAAGGAGACAGAAAAGACGGGATTTTTTACGGTCGAAGCCGGGGACCTGGTGGTCCGTGGCATCGTGGAAGATGAACTGACCAGCGCAAAGGACGAAGAACGGTTGAAAAATGCCTATGATGATGTGCGGGTGATCGCCGTTGTGGAGACGAACGACAACGGCAGCCCGGAAATGCAGCATTGGAAGGTGACGGCTGAATGAAGATAAAAGTCAAGATTGCTCCTGCAAACGTAATCCTTACAGAAAGGAACCTGCAGAAAGGTGGTCCCGGTCAGAGACTTGCTGTGCATGAAGTGCGCAGAATATCGGATGCATACGTCCCTTTTCTCAACGGTCCACTGAAAAATACTGCGATTGAGACAACGTACTGCATAAAGTACATCACCCCATATGCAAAGAAGAATTACGAAGAAAATAAGGGCAAGGGACTGCGTGGAAAACATTGGGACAAGAGAGCGTTTGCCGACAGAGGGCGAGAGGTTCTGGTATCTATTGCGAGGTTTGTAGGAGGAAAGCCAAAATGACGATTGTGGAGGCTATACGGAACATTGTTAAGCAATGCCCGTATCTAGATGAGTATTGCAAAGGGATCGGGGTGGATTACCTGGGTAGTGACACAACGTACTACTCGATAGAATCCGTTCCATCACAAACAGTTTTGAAAAAAGATATTGTCGGAAATACCAAACGGCAACATCTATTTAATTTTGCCAGTCGGGAGCTATACGGCGAAGAAGTGCGGCAGAACCTTGAAAACATCGGGTTCTTTGAGCACTTTTCAGACTGGCTGGAACAATTCTCTGAGGCCGGGGAGTTCCCGGAATTGGAGAAAGGTAAGGAAGCAATAAAAATCGAAGCGATTACGAGCGGTTATGCGTTTGATACGGAGCTTGACAAGGCAAAGTATCAGATTCAGTGCCGCTTTATTTATTACCAGGAAAGGAAGGTATAACATGGCATTAAAAAGTGTAAGACAGAGAAGGATGCAGGCGAACTATCTGGACATTGGGACCGCAGAGGCAGAAAATTTTGTCCTGATGGGGACAGGGTTCACGGATCTTAATGAGGAACCGGGAGCGCAGACCAGTTCAAAACGGTACGTAAACGATGCATCTACCAGCAAGGGAATCACCGGGTACGAGTGGCAGGCACCGTACACAGCGGACCAGATTCGATCAGAAGAGGCGATTGCCTATATCTGTGAGATCGGAGAACTTTTAAAAACAGGAGCAGATGCAGAGACAGACTACGTGATCGTAGATCTGGATCAGAAGGAAAGCGCAGAGAATACCTACCATGCCCGCAAGTTCCACGTGGCGATCGAAGTAGCCAGCTTTGGAAACGAAGATGGAGAAATGAACTGTGAAGGTAACCTGTTAGGTATCGGGGATGTAGTCGAGGGAACATTTAATACCAGCACTAAGAAATTTACAGCGAAAGGCGATACACCCTCTTAAAGCCGTAACCGGGGTGGCGTTGAATAAAACAACGCTGTCCCTTGCAGTTGCGGCGAAAGAGACACTTACGGCAACCGTAGAGCCTGCAGATGCTACAGACAAGACAGTTACATGGTTCAGCACGGATACTGGTATTGCAAAGGTATCTGATACTGGGGAAGTGACCGGGGTTGCAGCAGGGGCCGCGGATGTGACAGTGACAACGACAGATGGAAATAAGACGGCAACCTGCGCCATTACGGTAACAGCAGGAGCATAGAGAAAAAGACAGTGAACATGGAGGAGTAAAGGATATGAACAAGATTTTTAAATGGAATGGGGCAGAGTTTAAATTCTCTGCTCTGGATGCGGATATGATAGAGCGATTTAACAATGTGAAGCAGCAGACGTTTGAAGAACTAATGGAATATGAAAAGAAACATGGGATTGACGGAGCCTTAAATGCAGAGGGTGTCCGGGCAGAATGTAAGATTATTGACCAGACATTTGATAAGTTGCTGGGAGATGGTGCGGCAAAGAAAATGTTTTCTGATACAGACATCCATGAGCGGGTTGCTGCATTTAACAAACTTGTGAACCTGCGAGAGGCACAGGTGGAATCTTATAATAAACTTGTCCAGTCCATGGCAGGTGACTAATGAATATTCTGACGGATCAGCTGCCGGAAACCGTTCTGGTGGCTGGTCAGGAACATAAGATCAATACAGACTTCCGAGTGTCGATCCGTTTTGAGGAGATGATACAGGATAAAAACATCACGGAAGAACAGCGGTTTTTTGTGGAAGATATTCTGAATATCCCGGAGTTTGATGTAGACGAGAAAAAAGCCAGGCTGCTTGCGAAATACAATAGCGGCCTGGTTTTGTATTATCCAGAGATACCGGAGGACCTTGACGGAGCCATTTCACAAATGTTGTGGTTTTATCAGTGCGGGAAAACAGAAGAACAGAAGCAGTCCGGAAAAGGAAAGAAACAGGATCAGATTTATAGCTTTACTCATGATGCGGATTATATCTATGCTGCATTTATGGAACAGTACGGCATAGATCTGAACGCTGTCGAATTGCACTGGTGGAAGTTCTCGGCCATGTTCGCCGGATTAAAAGAAGACTGCTTAATATCGAAAGTGATGGGATACCGGGCAGCAGATACCGCAGGTATGGATAAGGAACAGAAAAAGTTCTATAAGAAGATGAAAGAAATATATAAGCTACCGGAGAATGTGTCCGAAGAAGACAGGATGTTGGAAGAAGAGGTTACGCAGGCCCTTTTGAGCGGTGGGGACCTAAGCAATATTTTATAAATAAAAACACTGTAACACAGAGGTTGCAGGGGAGCGGAACTCTACGCCCAGGAAGATAGAGACGTGAACATAGAAGACAGACGCAGGCAAAAAAGAAAGGAGAATATATGCCTGACGGAAGTATTGAAATCGAAGTTGAGTTAAATTCGGAAAAAGCCGAAAAAGAACTCAAACAACTATCGAGAACACTGGACACAGAGACGAAAAAAGCGGCGAAATCCGCAGAAACTGCGACCAAGCAGGCGGCAAAGTCCGCAGAAACCTCTGTAAAACAAGCAAGCAAAACAACAGAACAGGCGGCAAAAAAAGCCGGGAAGACAGCGGAAACAGCCGCAAAGCAAGCCGGAGAGAAAGCCTCGCAGAGCACGAAAAAGGCCGGAGAGGAACAGAAGCGGTCTTATAAGCAAACGGAGGCACAAGCGAAGAAAAGTGCGGAAAATGCAGAGAAATATTGGTCTGGTGCTGCCAGCAAGATAAAACCTGCGGTATCTACCGGAATGAAAGCAACCGGAGCCGCAGTTATTGCGGGCGGTGCGGCATCTTTGAAAGCAAGTATTTCGTTTGAAAGTGCTTTTGCTGGTGTAAAAAAGACAGTAAATGCCACGGATAAAGAACTGAATATCATGCGAAAAGACATTTTAAATATGTCGAAAGAGATGCCAACCTCTGCAAATGAGATCGCAGGGGTAGCAGAGGCAGCCGGACAGCTTGGCATTAAGACGAAGAATATCGCAGGATTCTCTAAAACCATGGTTATGCTTGGAGATTCTACGAACATGTCCGCAGATACGGCGGCAACCTCTCTGGCAAGGCTGGCAAACATCACACGGATGCCACAGACGCAGTTTGGACGGCTGGGATCTGTAATTGTAGATTTAGGAAATAATCTGGCCACAACAGAGCAAGAGATTACGGATATGGCTCTTAGACTTGCAGGAGCTGGACATCAGGTTGGAATGTCAGAAGCAGATATACTTTCCTTTGCTGGGGCGTTATCTTCTGTAGGGATCGAGGCAGAAGCTGGTGGAACGGCATTTTCTACCCTAATGTCGAAAATGAATCTTGCAACTACCAAGGGCGGTGACGAATTAAACGACTTTGCGAAAGTGTCTGGCATGACGGCGGATCAGTTCAAAAAGGCATTTAAAGAAGATGCAGCAGGAGCTATTATTTCCTTCATCCAAGGCTTGGATAAGGTGAATAAGAGTGGCGGCAGTGCAATAAAAGTCCTGGACGATATGGGGCTTTCCGATATCCGTATGAGGGATGCACTGTTAAGAGCAGCGGGAGCATCTGGGACATTTACAGAAGCCTTAAAGATCGGCAATAATGCGTGGAACGAAAATAAGGCCCTTACGAACGAAGCTGGGCAGCGGTACAAGACGCTAGAAAGTCGGATCAAAATACTTGGAAATAAGTTTACTGCGCTCGGAATTGCAGTGGGAGATGAACTCAAAGGACCGCTTGCGGATGGAGTGGCAGCGGCATCGGATGCGATCGGAGGACTGGCGGACCAGATAGAAGCGCACGGGCTTAAATCCATCATTCCGAAAGAGACGATTACCACGGTCAAAAATCTTGGCTCTGCGGCAAAGACAGTCGCAGGTGGCGGTCTGAAAGTATTGGGATCTGCGGCGAAGTTCCTAGGAGAGAACATGCAGACGGCACTTCCGTTAGCAACAAGTCTTTTGGTTGTGCTTAAAGGCTACAAAGCTGCACAGGCCGTTTCTGGAAGTGTAAGCGCACTGGGGACAGCATTAAAAGCACTCAATGCTCTGGAAAAAGCGAACGCAATCACTCTTGTGGCACAGCAGGGAGGACTTACAGCATTACAGACTGTGGTTGGAATTTTTACGGGGAAGATTACACTTGCTACAGCGGCAACGGGAGCCTTTAATGCTGCATGTACTGCCCTTGGTGGACCCATCGGCATGGTCGTACTGGCAGCAGGGGCCTTGACAGCAGGGATTGCAGCATATGCAATAGCAACAGACAAGGGTATTAGTGAAGAAGAAAAACTAATACAACAACATGAAAAGTCTGTTGCTTCTTATAAAAAATTATCAAAAGAACTTTCAGAAAACAAGAAATCAAGAGAAAATGCGATAACGTCCGCAGAAAATGAGGGTGCTACAGCTGAAATATTGTCCCGCAAGCTTCAAGGATTAATGAAGCAGGAGCATAAGAGCGCAGGGACAAAAGAACAGATTAAATCTATTGTTCAGCAGCTTAATCAGATTCTTCCTAACTTAGGGCTGGCTTATGATGATGAAAAAGACAAACTAAACCAATCTACTAAGGCAATACAACGCAATATCAAGGCTCAACGAGAACTGGCAGTTGCAAAGGCATATGCTGCTCAAAATGAAAAAGTAGCAGAAGATATTATAAAGACCGAAAAAGACCTGACAAAGTATAAAAAAGAACAGAAACAGGCAGAAGATGATCTCACAGAAGCTACAAGAAAAAGAAAAGAGACTGAGAGAAAATTCAAGGAAGACCCTTTTCATACATCTAATACGGATGTAAAGATTGCAGAGAGAGAGGAAAAGGAACTCAAAAAGATCAATGATGAGAAACTAAAACTTGTCGGCGATACGCAGAAAAAGATCAATGAGTTAAATGGTGAGATAGATTCCAATATTGCGAAATCCGCGGCACTGACAAACTATGTGGAGTTCACCAACAACATTGATAAGCTTGCCAAAGAAGCAGGCATAAAGGCGAAAGAGATCCCGAAGACCATCGGAGGAAGTATCAAAGAGGGGATTTATGAAGCTCCGCAGACCGGAGACGAACTTAAAAAGCTAATCTCGATTGATCCGATGATACAGGAGCTGAAAAAGAAGGGACAAGAAATCCCGATCAGTTTATCCCAGGGAATCATATCAGGGAAATATGCAATTCCGGGTTCAGTCTCACAGATGGAATCTCTAATAAAGTTTGATGGTTTAAGTCAAAAGTCACTCTCCGGCGGGTTGAAAATACCCGAATCATTAGCACAAGGCATTGCATCTGGAAAGATAAAGCCGAGTGAGGCTGTAAAACAAATGCAAAGCTTGATTGATTTCAGCGATGCAGTTAAGAAATCAGGGAAGGCCGGGGATGATACGGTAAAAGCCCTTGTTAAATCCGTAAATGACGGTAAAACCTCTCCAAAGAAAGCCATGGAAGAATTGGCAAAGCTTATGGGAGATGTCGGAGAAAAAGAGGCTGGAAAAGCTGGGAATAAAACCGGGAAGAAGATCGACGACAGTACAGCTGCGGGCGTGGATAAAAACAAAGGAAAGATCAATACCGCGACACAGGGCGCAGTAGATAATGCGAAAACCGTAGATACTAGCGGATTTAATTCTTTAGGTTCAAGCATCGCTTCTGGAATCGCTGCCGGAATCGGAGGTAATGCAGGAGTTGTTGCAGCGGCAGCAGTCAGTGTTGTAAACCAGGCACTGGCAGAGGCAAAGTCTAAAAAAGGCGCAGACGTTAACTCACCTTCTAAAAAGTTTAGGGATAAACTAGGAACGGCGATTCCAGAAGGTCTTGCAAAAGGTATCTATAAAGGATCGGGAGCTGTCACCAAAGCATCTGTTGCTATGACACAGGCCACTTTAAATGCAGCAAGAAAAGATCTCGGTATCCATTCCCCGTCTTTAGTATTTAATAAAGCCATCGGAAAATACATTCCTCTTGGAATGGCTTTAGGAATTGAGAAAAACGCCGGGAAAGCAGCAAAAGCAGCCATGAAAGTGATAAATGTAACGATAGGAGCCGCAAAGAAGGGCATCCCATCCCCAGGCAAGATGTTCAAAATCCTAAAAGGTGAGACTATCCCGAAGGGTATCGCAAAGGGTGTGAGGGAAGGGCAAAGCGAGCTTGTAGCAGAAATGCAAGGTGTCATTTCTACAGCACTGTCTGCGGCAAAGAATGCTACATATAAAGGTAATTACTCTGAGATTGGCAGTGATCTTTTAAGTGGTCTGAGTGACTCTCTAAGCATTGCGAAACAGCGGTCAAGTGAGACAGTGCAGGAGATAATTGACCAGGCATACAACAAGCAAGTAAAAGCGTCAGAAAAGGCCGAGGCGAAGCTGCAAAAGAAAATAGATAAGCTGGGCAACAAAAAGAAGAATAAGAAAAAGAAAGCGAAGCTTAAGGAAGAACTTAAGGATTTAAAGGCGGCAAATGCAAAGAAGGAAAAGCAGCTAAAAGAGGCCGGAGAAAAGGCCGCAAATGCTTATAACACGGCATTTGAGAAAGAAGCGGATCGCCTGACCAAGATTGCCGAGGAGAAGATCCAGGAGCTTTCGGAGAAGTATCAGGAGCAGTATAACGAAATCAAAAGCCTGCAAGACAATCTTACTAGCAAACAACAGGCATACGGCAGTCTCTACGATCTGGACCAGAACTTATATGATATAGAAGACTATCAGAAACGGCTGAAATCCCTGGAAAATAAAATTCCTGACAGCATGATGCAGCGTATCCTTGGCATGGATGTGGAAGAGGGCCGACAGTACATGGCGTGGTTCCAGTCCCTTACGGCGGCAGAACAGAAAGCTTATACGGACAAGTGGAACAAACAGCAATCCATGGCAGAAAGCTTTTCAGAGTCCTTCTTTAAAGACGACTTTGAGAAGATTAATAAGGAATATCAAGCAGCAATAAAAAAAGAAACAGATAATCTGAATGCCGAGATGAAAAAGGCCGGGGCTAACGTTGCTAAAGGTTTGGCAGCTGGAATAACCGGAGAAACCCGGAATCTGAGCAAAGCCATGAAAAAGCTTTGCAAAGATATTGTAAATGCCGCAAAAAAAGAACTGAAAATAAAATCCCCATCTCGTGTATTCGCCCAGATCGGAAAGTTTACGATCCAAGGAGCCGAAAAGGGACAGGAGAAAGAGGCACCGAGACTGTATCGGCAAGTTGAAACTGTTGCGGATACCATGGCGGCACGTTTTGCGAAAGCAAAGCTTAATATACCGGAGTTACAGAGCAGGATGCAAACAGCGGTGTCAAGACAGATGGGCAAGATCACAGCGAGTGTGCAGCCGCAGGTTGTCTATGCCGGAGGCGGTGGTACAACGACGATAGAGAAGACGGTCTATACCGGGCCGGAAAAGATAGAGGTTGTAACAAACATAGAGGGCCGAGAGGCGGCAAGGACGCTGGCCCCGTTTATGGACAGCCGATTGAATAGTATGGCCGATAGAAAGGCAAGAGGAGGTGTATAGATGGAAGACAGAGGAACGTTGGGTGTGCAGATTGGAGGAAAGCACACTTTAAAAGACTGGAATCTGGGGTGGTTGTCGATCACCCTTGGATTCCCGGAGGCAAAGACGTATGAGCAGGAAATACCGGGTGCAGACGGAATTATCGACCTTACGGAGGCAGTCACAGGAGATGTGAAATACAAGCAAAGGTCAATCTCTATGGAGTTTGACCAGCTGGATACTGATTACTTTGATTGGCAGGCAAAGCTATCAGAGATCGCAAACTACCTAGCAGGACAGAAATTTAAGATTTTCTTGGACAGTGATCCGGCGTTCTATTACATAGGACGGTTGAAACTGGACACCGAAAAGTCAGAAAAGGCAGAAAGTAAAATCACCATCTCCGGGGAGGTCGACCCGTACAAATATGAAAAGTATAGCAGTCTGGAAGACTGGACCTGGGACGACTTCAATTTCGAAACAGGAATCATACGGGAATATAAAGATCTGCAGGTGGATGGGAGCTATCAACTCTACATTCCGGGGCGCAGAAAAAAGATCGTGCCCGTGATCGAGTGCAGCGCAGCGATGCAGGTGACATACAATGGGAAAAAGTACAGTCTCCCGGCTGGAAAGTCAAAGGTGTTTGATATATGGCTGGGCGAAGGAGACAACTATCTTACTTTTGTCGGGAATGGCACGGTATCTGTCGAATATAGAGGGGGTAGTTTGTAATGTATAGAGTATTGTGCGATGGAAAGGTCCTGCACGATGTACGGGACGAAGACTATATGCTGATGGAACCGAAGATTTCCCTGGAACTGAACAAGACCGGGAACTTTGATTTCTCAATTCTTCCCAGGCATCCGAATACAGATGTTATCAATAAGCTGAAATCAAAAATTGAAGTCTATGAGGATTCAGAACTATTGTTTTCGGGCAGATCCTTAACGGATGAAATAGATTTTCAGAGGACCGGGCAAGTTTCCTGTGAGGGGGAGCTTGCTTTTTTGTTAGATTCCGTACAGCGGGCGCACACATACGGAAGCGAATCTTCGGAAGTGCATAAGGCAGATAACAATATAGATATTTTCAAAGCCCTTATTGCAGAACATAATTCACAGATGGGAGCAGAAAAGCAATTCACGATTGGGACCATAGATATTGATAGTGTCCCGATTACAAAATTATCTACGAATTATGAAACAACATGGGATTTTATAAATACAAATTTTATAGGGAAATATCCTGGATATTTGCGTGTGCGGCATGAAAACGGCATCCGCTATCTGGATTATGTGAAGCAGTATGGAAAAGTGAGCAATCAGGTGATCCGGTTCGGAGAAAATTTGCTGGACCTTAAAAAGTACACTAAGGCAGAAAACATAAAGACTGCAATCATTCCGGTTGGTGGAAATGGTGTTACAAACATTGCTTCTGCAAACGGCGGGAAAGATTATATCTATAACCAGGAGGCGGTTGATCTCTATGGATGGATCTACGAAAAGGTGGATTTTCCGGATGCCGTTGATCCGAAAGACTTGCTTGCAAAAGGGCAGGAATATCTTAAAACCTGCGTGAATCTGGCAATCACGATAGAACTCACGGCTGTGGATCTACACATGATTGACGTGGATATAAACGCTATCAGATTGGGAGACATGGTTCCCTGCGTGTCACAGCAGCATGGACTTCTGAGCACCATGGGAGATGTGTCTACATATTACTTGGTATCTAAATATGAGATTGACTTGGAAAACCCTGCGAACAACAAGATTGTGCTGGGTCGGACGATCAGTAGCCTGACCGATAAGGTGGCAGGTACATCTAACCTGACGAACATTGTACAGGGGATGGCCGGGAGTGTGAACACCGCAGTAAATACAGCAAACAACGCCGCAAACACCGCAGAGCAAGTCAAGGTGGAAATGGATGCAGTGACGAACAAACTGTGGCCCGTGGACAGTATCTACATCTCTGTAAAAAATGTTAATCCCGGAACGTTCTTTGGCGGCAGCTGGGTATCATTCGCTACTGGAAAAACAATCGTGGGAGTAGATACCGGGCAAGGAGAGTTTAATGCCGTGGAGAAATCAGGTGGGCATAAGGAATTGCAAAGCCATGCACATGGGATGAATAATCATGTGCATAGCCTAAATAACCATACACATACTGTTCCGAATCATGTTCATACGATGCAGGGGGCTGGAAATCACTATCATTATCTCGGAATTAACAAAGATGCTGTACAAAAAGGAACGTCTTATAACAAACCGAACAATTTTGAAAGCGGCAGTACATCATACAAGTCAAACACAACAGGCAACCATACGCATACAATGAACTCTTCCGGGACATGTACCACGGGAGGAAATAGTGGAAACACAGGCGGAAACAGCGGGAATACAACTTCCACAGGCGGTGGTGACTCCGGAAATTTACAGCCGTACATCACCGTATATATGTGGAAAAGGACTAATTAATAGAAAGGAGCAGTTATGACAATACAAGAAGCATTACAGAATATTTTACAGGCGGTATTCGGAAAGGATGTAAGACAGAGTATCCACGATGGAATAGATGCAATAAATAAGGAGAGTAAGGCCGACATGGAGGCGAAGCAAGCAGTCATAGACACATATACAGCAAAACAGGATGCACTTGACGAAAAATATGATCGACTATTAGACGAAATGTCACAGGCGAATCCTTCTCTTGCGGAGGTTGTTGATGCGAGGCAAAACGAAAGTGGTACCGTCTATACAAATCTGAAAGAACGTCTTGATACTGCAGATCAGAAGCAGTATCAAGATAATGAAGAATTATTAGTAAGAATTTCAGGGCTTGATGATAGTGTAACTGCAAATCAATCTGCTATATTGAGCAACCGAGAAAATATCTCCAATACGAATGTACAGCTAACAACTTTTAAAAACGAGGTAAATAGCTATAAAACTACAACCGATAACAGGATTGCGAACTTAGAAACTGATACTGGATGGAAAGGTTTAGGTGTAAATATGCTGGCTTTCGCAGAATATAGCAGTGGTTCAGGGCTTGTAATTCGTAATGTTGGGAAAATTGTAAATATTGTGGGAACTCTTACGACAAAAAGTTTGGTGGGAAATAAAACCGTGATAGATAATGGAGAAGAAGCATCGCTTCTACTTCAGGGCATGACACTTCCAGAAAATTATAGACCTAAAAACGGAGTTGTTACTATTCACCAAGGCAGCGGGAAAGCAATTTTTATGACCCAAGTTAGCCCAGATGGAACAATTAAAATCGGTAGATATAGAGAAGGAAACACATATCCTTCGACCCTCCCAGAAAATGTATGGTTACCAATCAACATTATGTATATAGCAAAATAAGAAAGGAGATAAGATGTTAGAAATTAAAAGATCAATCACCCTCACTGGGGAAATTAAGGTCAAGGACTCTGACCGCACCGTGGTTTATCTAAATGCCACGGTAGCAGAAGACGGAGACGGGGATAACATTACACAGAATATCCAGGATAGCAAGTTATACGAGGCAAACAAAGGCAGCGTGCGGCAGGAGATTGCAGAGTTCACGGAGCAGTTTTATGCTGCTCAGGATGCAAGAGCAACAGAGACGGCAGAGACACCAGAACAGAAGTAAGGCCGCAGGGCCTTTTTATTTTGCAACTTATTAACAGAGCCTTTGGCTCTTTTTTAAATTAGGAGAACACATGGATTTAGAACATGAGCAAAGGCTTACTAAGGTAGAAGAGCGGAGCAAAAGCAATCAACATAGGATAAATGATCTCGAGCAAATTGCTGTTGAGATTCACACAATGTCGAAAAGTATGGTTGTATTATGCGAACAGATGAAATCAACGAGCGAGAGCGTAAACACGCTAAAAGACAAGGTAGACATACTTGAGCAGGAGCCGGCACAAAAGTGGAATAACGCAACACGTACCGCTTTTAACACAATCATTGGAACAATAGCGGGGGCGTTGGCTACAGGGCTTCTTTTGTTAATAGCACAATATTTAAAATAAGGAGAAAAGAATATGAGAGATTGGAAAAAATGGGGCAGGGCCGCAGGAATCAGGGCCGTAAAAACGATGGCACAGACGGCGGCAGCAATGCTACCAGCGGCGGCAACGATCACAGCAGTGGATTGGAAAGCAGTAGCGGGAACAGCAGCATTGGCGGGCGTTGCATCTATATTAACATCATTAAAAGGATTACCGGAGACAGAGGGCGAATAATCGTCCTCTTTTTTTCAGAAGGGAGCAGCACATGGCATTAAAATTCAAAAAGAAATTTGCACATAAGAGTAATTACGGCGGTAAAAGAAGCACAAAGGATATAGAGTACATTTCTGTGCATTACACCGGGAATAATGGGGACACGGCCTTGAATAACTGTAAATACTTCCAGGGGAAGAACCGGCACGCCTCCGCAAATTACTTTGTAGACGGTGGAAAGTATATCTACAAATCGGTAAAAGTAAACCGAATCGCCTGGGCAGTTGGCGGCTGCTATTCCACGGCAGGGGCTGCAGGAAACTACTATAAGAAGTGCACGAACGCAAACAGCTTGTCCGTGGAAATGTGCAACAGCGCTGGGAAGGTGTCGGAGAAAGTGCGGGAGCAGACCATCGAGCTTGTAAAATTCCTCATGAAAAAATACGGCGTTCCGGCATCGCATGTGATCCGGCACTGGGACGTAAACGGGAAAGAGTGCCCTGCGCCTTGGATCGGAGCAGACAACGCAGAGTGGAAAGCTTTTAAAAAGGCTATCGGTGGTCAGGCTGTAAAATACACAACCGTAAAAAAGACATCATCTAAAAATGCGATCCGCTGGATGCAAGATAAATTAAACAGCCTGTCGCCGGGTGCAGATATTGCGACAGACGGCATCTGGGGACCTGCAACACAGAAGAAATTAGAACGGTACTGGAAACAGCTTGGATGGAAGAAAGGCAGCTACGCAGGTAAGAAGACTTGCACGGCACTTTTCAAGAATCGGAAAAAATAGCAGAGAAAAAGCCTCGGAGCAATCCGGGGCTTATTTTTTTGCGGGTATATATTCTACAATATCCCCTGGCTGGCAGGAGAGTATTTCGCATAGGTACATAATCGTGTCGATGGACACGGTTTCATCGTTGTTCAATCTCCTTATTATAGTAGGAGATATGCTATATTCATTTCTTAGGTTTGTTTTCTTTATTCCCTTATCATCCATCACAGAAAATAATTTTTCATAAGAGATAGAGCCGGAGTATTGTTTTTTACGCTCTGTCATTTCATCACCTCTTTGTACGCTATTATATACTATACGGTATCATCCGTCAATGGAATGTATACTATTGTGTACTGTTCACAATAAATAAAGTATATTTTTGTGTACTATTACTATTGAATTTAAGTACACAATAATGTACTATATAAGTGTAAGGAAGATAAGCAAACAAAAAGACGGCTCCCACAACCGACTAAAGTAAGAAGGAACCGTCACCCACACAGGGCAAGTACAATATAGCATACTTGCCCGGAAAGTAAAAGAGGTAAGTAAAATGAGAACGATCGAAAAATTATTAAACAAGGAAATGAGTTTTGTGGAGTTAGACAATGTCATGGTTAAAAACGGATTTTACTCCGTTTTGGCCGACGGGGTAATGGAAGATGTGAAATCAGATAAAAAAGTTGTTTATACCGGAGTAGGAACAGGAATGTGCGAAGTTGTTGTTGAGTTTGAAATTACGATCGACAATGGGGAAGACGAAGACGCAGAAGCTTTCTACTTAGAAGTGACAAGTGTAGAAAAGTTCTAAAACACACCAACCGACCGGGAGCGGCTTTCTCCCGGAGAAAGGAGTGTTCGGATGAAAACTTTTTACGATGTCTCTATGAAGTGGTTTAGTCTGCATGAGTTGGAAATAGCAGAATCCACCGCATACTCATACAGCAAAAATCTGCGCTTCATTAATGAGTATTTTTATGGAAAGTCCATTTATGAGATAGATAAAAACGATATACAAGATTATGTGAAGTTTTTGTACTCTAAAGGTTGCAAAACTGATACAATTACAAATTATTTTAAACTTATCAATATGACATTTAACTATGCTGTTGATTATGAGATTCTTCCAAAAGGGGCAAATCCGTGCTATAAAATTGTCATTCCAAAAACGGAAAAACAAGAAATAAATCCATTTTCAGAGACAGAGATGGAGAAAATTCTTAAAGTGAAGTGTCTTCCTTGGCTTTATGCTGGGGAATTTATCGCATATCGAACAGGGATGCGAAAAGGTGAGATTTATGCATTGAGAAAAAAGGATATCGATTTTAACGGTGGTTTTATTAAGGTACAAAAAACGCAGTCCTTAACTAAAAATGCAAAGGTTATTTTGAAAGAGCCAAAATCGAAATCGAGCCGGCGCAGGATCGCCTGCGATAAGATTCTAATGAATTTCTTGTGGAATCTTTCAAATAGGTCAGAATCGGTTTTCCTATTTCCGAATAATGACACATTTTTTGTACCGTGGAACATATCAAGTGCTTTTACAGATGTCTGTGAAATGGCAAAGGTGCCCCGGAGGACTTTTCACGAACTTAGGCATACTCATGCAACCGTGCTGCTTTCGCACAATGTTCATCCGAAGGTGGTTCAAGAGCGTTTGGGACATGCAAGCATACAAACCACGCTCAATACATACAGCCATCTTATACCGGATATGCAGCACACTGCGGTGAATGTCTTTGATAAAATAGCATAGAAAAACGACAATAAACATGATAAAATAAAGGAAAATAGCGGAGGTAAGGAAGATGAATAATTATAGTAGAAAAAGCCCAGACAATGGATCAATTCGGCAACAACCTTCCCGATGTAGAGCAGGGAGGGGCAAATAGAACTCGGTAATCTTTGGGACGGCACAAGAGACGTGCCGCAGGAGTCTTATAGTATTCAGTGAACTTTTATAGATAATGTAAAGGCCCGGCAGGCAGCCGGGCAGTGTATAAAAATAGTCGTAATAATAGCCGTTAGGCCCTCTAAGAAGTGGGTAGTTTGTCGTGAATTTGTCGGCAGTGTCTTACAGACCGCATAAAACCGTGGTTCCATGTTTTATAAACAAAAACAAGAGTTGTATTGAAATAGTTATAGAAATGGGACAGTTTATTTAGCCAAAGATGATAAACAAAAACAAGAGTTGTATTGAAATACACTTACCTCCTCTTTTGTCAAAGGACGTCCACAGATAAATAAAAATAAAATGAATAATAGATTGCTTATCTTAATTTGAATTGTTTGAAAGTACTATGAAATGTTGTATTATTTTGAAAAATATAGTAAAATAGAACAATAGAGTGGTTTGTGTATAAAAGCTACTAATGAATCATTCCCTCCAGGGCAATCGTTACGATAGGTACTATCAGCATGTATACGATACGAGGGTGCATACAAAAGAAAGGGGTGGGGCAGTGGATTTGAAAGTTTTTGAAATCCGGCTAAAAGTATATCTGTTAGAAGATATACCGGTAGAAGCAGTTCAAAAGAAGACAGCCGCACTAATTGACATTTGTCTGAGCAGAGACGAAGCACTTCTGAAATTTCATGAGACGAATCAATTTAAGAATTATTCTTTCGGAAATCCATATCCATTGGAAAAGGACAAAATTTATAAAAAGGATAAGGTGTATGTCATAACAATCCGCACCATTGATCCACAGCTTGCAAAAGTATTTTCCGAAAAATTAATTCATGAGCGATCCGATGAGATGCAGGCATTAACCTGCGAAATCAAAATTATCCCCAAAGAAAATAAAATTATTGATACGATTTATTCTATCTCTCCGGTGATTGTGAAAGCAGAACGCTACTGGAGGGGTGTTTTTTCTTTACAGGAATATGAGAAAAGACTGACTGTAAACCTTGTTAAAAAATATAATGCGTTCTGTGATACAAAGATCAATGAAGATTTTGAATTCATTCGTATGATCGAGGTCAAAAACAGAACGCCGATCACTGTATCCTATAAGAAAATAAAACTTTTAGGAGATAAAATCGCGTTAAAGGTAGCAGATAATGAATTGTCACAGGAATTAAGCTATATGACGCTGGGAACAGGACTGGGAGAAATCAATGCGCGGGGGGCTGGTTTTGTAAATTACAGGTGGATGTAGGAGGTGGCATTTTGCTTAGAGAGTGTACGGAAATATTCAGGGAACAATTACAGCAAAACAGAAATCTGCTGTTCGATTCTTACATACCGGCCAATGGAACCTATCTGATTGTAAAGAAAGGCGGAACCTTATGTGAGCCTGTGGAAATTGAGCTCGATAAAAAAAGCGGTCAGATAAACCGCACCAACCGTTATTTCACTCAAATCTGCCAGTATGACTATTACAGTAGGCTGATCGATATGAATAAACCGCAGGACAATAAAAAGATCATTCATTCCAATAATTATTTTTCATTTTTTGTAAAGAAAGAGAGTTTTCAAAATGGAAAACTGAACACGGAAGCTATTGACCGTTACTTCGATGCAGTCATTTATCCGGAGCTTAAATATAAGGGACAGACATTAAAGATTTATCAAATGCTGGAAGAAGAAATCGGATGTGTTCCAAAGGATATCGCAGAAAAGATCCGCATGTGGATAAAAGAGAATATCTTTCATCTGGATGTGGATCTATCCAAAAAAGATTATCTGAAATTATTTTTTGAAGCGCCGATGGAGCAGTATCAACGGGAAAATGACAGATATCTGGTGCCGAATATTTATAACAGCAATGATTATAATCTGGAGGTGGAAGGCGAAGTATACGGACTGCCGAATAACAATCTCGGAATGAATGCAAAAAAACCTTTTCTGTCCAGCCGAACGAAGAAAATTGAGGTGCCGTTTCTGCTGAACAAAGAAGAAGTTCTTCTTCAGAAACAGTTTTTTGATCATCTGATGAACTATGCCATGGCGGGTAAATCCAATGTATATATAGATACGGATGAAAGGACGATATGTGCGTTCAAAAACAATGAAATCATTGACCGTGACTTTAAGGGATATTATCTTCGGATTCAAAAAGGAAAAGAAGTAGAAATCCACAGCAGCGATATTGTTCCATGTTATCATCCTTCTGTGAAAAAACCATTCGTATATCGAAATGCCCTTTCCTATACTCCGAAAGAGCATAAAGAAGGAACGGAATATGGCGCTTATTATACGAAAGAGAAGATACAGAGTCTGCTGGACGCAGTTTTCTTTTCTAAATTTCTTAGGGGCAATTATTTTACTCAGCAGGATAAACTGGGAATGAACGATGGATATATCAAGCGGAATCTTATCATTTCCAGGGAAGCTGTTTTTGACTGGCTGTACAAAGATGAAGAGGTGCAGGCAGCAAAAGTTCTGGGAAACGTATCTTTAGATTTAGTATTGGGAGCATTGAAAGAAGGTTACATTTTTAAGGCCATGGACTGCTTTAATTTGCGCCACTCACTGTTGGAATATTTTTCGGATAAAGGAGAAGATACGATGGAGAATAAAATAAATCAGATAGTGACCGATCTAAAGGCAAAACTGGATGCGAAGGAAACACCGGAGATACAGTCAGCTGATGAATATTTCTTTGCAGTCGGACAGCTGGTGCAGTATTATATTTCATTAAATAAAGGAAAAAAGAAGACACATGCATTGGCAAATCCGTTTATAAATGCAAAAACAGATGCAGTCTTAAAAAAGAAACTGGTACAATTTTTTTTGAAATATAATTATGATATTGGAGTATCAAGCAGACGTTTTAATAACCTTTACTGCATGATAACAGAATATGAGCTGAAAGGGGATATTGAGAAGGACTTGATGATCGCAGGGTATTTACACAGCAGTTTGATTTATGTACCAAAGGAGGATAAGTAAATGGATAAAAGAGTATATGGGGTTTTGGGGATTTCTTCAATTATGGCCAACTGGAATGCGGATTTTACCGGGTATCCCAAAACTACGCAGGACGGAACAACCTTTGGCAGTGATAAGGCACTGAAATATCCAATGAAAAAAATGTGGGAGAATGAAGGAAAAAAGGTTCTTTATATCAAATCTATGAAATTTTCCGAGGGGAAAAAGGGCGAAGTGACATTGGTTCCAAATTCCCTGAAAGAGCGTTACGAACATTTATATGATATAGAAGATCTGAAAAAATGTAATGACACGAAGGAAGTAATCGAAAATTTGTTTCAGGCAGTAGATGTAAAAAACTTTGGGGCCACATTTGCTGAAGAAAAAAATAATATATCTATTACCGGGGCCGTCCAGTTTGGGCAGGGATTCAATAAATATGAGGGGACAAGCCCGGAGGAACAGCAGATCTTGTCTCCGTTCAGGGACGGATCAAAAGATGATAAGAAGGAAGAAGCGAAAAACTCTACACTCGGAACAAAAATCGTCAGCAATGAGGCTCATTATTTCTATCCGTTTGTGGTGAACCCTCTGGCATATAAAGAGTTTGTACAGCTGGGTGTGACTGACGGGTACACAGAAGAAGACTATGAGAATTTCAAACGCACAGCGTTAGTTTCAGCAACTGCTTTTGCCACCAACGCAAAAGAAGGCTGCGAAAATGAGTTTGCTCTGTTTGTGGAGACAGAGCAGGATTTATATTTACCAAATCTTTCTGAATACATCACCTTCACAAAGGGTGAAGACAAAAATGTGATTGCATTTAAAGATACAGAATTTTTAGATGCACTTGCTGACAAAATCAAGAGTGTGGAAATTTACTATAATCCATATACAACCAAATTAGAATGTGAAATCAAGGGAGCAAAATACTATAATATTATTACACAAAAAGAGGTGTAGCCAATGGAAGTATGCAAGGTTACTCTGAAAGGAAGGACTGCTTTTTTCAAAAAGCCGGATGTGAACAGTTATTACTATTTTACTTATGGCCAGATTCATAAAGTTGTTCTTCTCGGAATCTTTGGAGCCATACTTGGCTATTCAGGCTATGAATCCATAAAAACAGAAAAGCGGAAAAAGGATTCTGCGGAAGGACCAGGTTTCCCGGAGTTTTATGAACGTCTCAAAGACTGCAGATTTTCCATTGTGCCAAAGAATGAGAAAGGCTGGATTCCGAAAAAAATCCAATATTTTAATAATTCCGTCGGGTATGCTTCCAGAGAGCAGGGCGGCAATCTGATCATAAAAGAGCAATGGCTGGAATCACCGGAGTGGGATATTTTTATTCTTCTGGATGGTGAGGAGAGCCGTAAACTTTCTGAAACTTTGATGGATAGGCGCTGTGTTTATTCTCCTTATCTTGGGAAGAATGATCATCCTGCGGATCTTTTGAATCCTGAGATCATGGAGGCAGAGGAAATTCCGCCGGAAAACAGACAGCTGGATTGTCTGCTGCCAAAAGGGAAAGTCACATTTGCATATTTGGATGAAGACGACGATGAGGAAGAAGACTTCTATAAGTATGAGGAAGGACTGCCGTATGCGTTGGACCCTTACACAAATCTTTATGTCACAGAGCCGTTTGTCTATACGAACCAATATGTAAAAGAGTGTGAACTGCCCTTATACCGGGCAGGGAAAAATATCATTGTATTTTATTAAAATGCCGTCGGAGAGAATTCTGCCTATATGCAGGATTCTTTCCGGCGGATTTTTACATTATAGGGGGGGAACAGATATGTATTTTGATAAAGCCGTTGTAAAAATAGAGGATCTGATCAAACAACCGGAGCGGTATTTTGCTCACAAGCCAAAGAAAGATGACAGGAAAAAAGAAACATTAAAAGAGCATACCAATCTGGCAGAAGCTTATTTTCTGAGAATTTTTGAGGAAAAGAAACTGGGGCACTGCATGGAAGTTTTTGAAGAAAAATATTTTGATCATCTCACCTGGGAAGCGAAGAATCTTTTTCGGAGTATGATCTTTGGAATTGTGACCTTTCACGATTTTGGAAAAGTAAATCCTTATTTTCAGAAGGAAAAGATGGGTCATGAAATGCCGGAGGCTAAAAAGATTTTTTCAAATAGCCATCATTCTTTGATTTCGGCTGTTCTTTATTTTGAATATTTTATGGAAAAAGTATGGGCACTTGACAAAAGTGATCAGAAGCAGCTGAAAGAGTTCCTGTTCCTGAATTCTTATCTGATAGCAAAACACCACAGCGATTTAGACACATTTGAAAAATATCTTAAAAGTTTTGAAGATGAAGATATCTATCATTTGATTGAAATGCTGGAAGATCAAGACCATCTTAATTTTTATAAAAAGCCGTTTCAGTGTTCGCTTAAAAGAGAAAGACTTGGGAAAGCCGCAGGAAATTTAAAAAAAGCAGCGCGCGATCGAAAAAGCCGGACCAGGCAGATTCTTTTTTACGCGTATGAACGGCTGGCTTATTCTCTGCTGGTCGCCAGTGACCATTATGCTGCATCAGAATATATGAGTGGAGTGCAGATCAGACATTTTGGCGGAATGGAGCATATGGATGAGTTCTGCAGACAATATTATGGGACAGAACTTTATCACGGAATCCGTAAATACGAGCAGGAAAAGTATTTGAAAGAAAAGGATCTGCGGAAAGAAGAGAATATGAATATAATGCGGACGGAGCTTTTTTTGGATGCTGAGCAGGAATTAAAAAAACATATGGATCAGAACGTTTTTTTCGTTGAAGCGCCGACCGGAAGCGGGAAGTCGAATTTGGCTGTCAACTTAAGCTTTCAGCTTATGAAACAGAACTCTGGTATCGGAAAGATATTTTATGTGTATCCATTTAATACTTTGATTGAACAAAATCTTGAGTCCATGGAAAAAATATTTGGGGGATCAAAGGTTATGGAGGACATCGCAGTGGTAAACTCCATGAAGCCGATTCCAATGGACCGGGCCAAACGAAAAACCGATGAGCTTCAATATTATCAGGAAGCACTGCTGAACCGCCAGTTTTTAAATTATCCGATGATCTTGACGACTCATGTCAGTCTGTTTGACACGATATTTGGAAGAAGAAAAGAAAGTACCTTTGGATTTCATCAGCTGGCAAACAGCGTTCTTGTATTAGATGAAATCCAAAGTTACCGAAACAGTATCTGGACAGAGATTATTTTGTTTTTAAAAGAATTCGCCTCATTTCTTAATATGAAAATTATTATAATGTCCGCCACACTGCCCAACCTGGATGTGTTATCTCCGGAACTTGAAAATGCCGTGCCTCTGATCAGAAACAGAGAAAAATTCTATTCCCATCCGGTTTTTAAAAACAGAGTACGTGCAGATTACAGTCTTATGAAAAAAGAGTTTACCATGGAAGATCTGCTGGACCATGTTTTAGAGCAGCAGAAGCTTAAGAAAAAGATACTGGTAGAATTCATAAAAAAAGAATCTGCGTATACATTTTTTCAAATGCTTCAGGAGGATGGACGGCTGGAACTTCCGGCGGAACTGCTTACAGGAGATCAGAGTATTCTGGAGAGAAAGCAGGTGCTGAAAAAGATTGATACTGCAGGACAGCAGGGCATGATTTTGGTGTCAACCCAGATGATCGAGGCCGGCGTGGATATTGACATGGACATCGGATATAAAAACTGGTCCAAGCTGGACAGTGAGGAACAGTTTATGGGAAGGATCAACAGGTCCTGTAAGAAGAAAGACGCAGTTGTCTATTTCTTTGAAATGGATGATCCGCGGCACATTTACCGGGATGGAGATGCCAGAATTGATAATCTGGAATACACACTGGCTAATGAAGAAATGAGAACGATACTTTCAGAGAAGGAGTTTCAGAAATATTACAAGTCTGTATTAGAGGTATTGAAGCAGACATTTATGGAGACTTCGGGAGATCATGGAATCGCAGCTTTTTTTGCGAAACAGCTCGGTTTGTTAAATCATCCAGAAATTGAAAAAAGAATGCAGCTGATTCAGGATGATATGTGGAGCATGTCGGTCTACCTTTGCCGAAAAGTAGAGGAGGAAGATGGAACCGTGGTTGACGGAAAGGAGATCTGGGACAAGTACAAAAAACTTTTGATGGATCAGGAAATGGACTATTCCGAGAAAAAATATAAACTTTCAGAAGTCAGAAGTAAGATGAATTACTTTACTTATACCATCCAGAGAACAGACCTAATGTATAGTGACAAAATCGGAGAGCTATATATGATCGAGGATGGAGAGAAGTATTTCCAGAATGGAAGGCTCAATAAAATGCTGCTGGAAGGAAGAGACGGCACACCGGATTTTTTGTAGGATGGAGGAATCATATGGAGATCAATGGTACGTTAATCAATTATTATTTTCACTGTAAACGGCAGTGCTATTTGTTTGGAAGCCGAATGAACCTTGAGGATAACAGCGAGGAGGTTAAGATCGGAAAGGCGATTCATGAGCAGAAAGCAGAGCAGGGAAAAAATACAGAACTAGCGATTGAAAACATTAAATTGGACCGTTTGACGAAGGAATATCTGACAGAGATCAAAAAGTCTGATGCGGACCCGGAAGCGGCAAGGTGGCAGATTTTATATTATCTAAAAGTGCTGAAAAGAAACGGGATTACCAGAAAAGGAAAACTTGAATTTGTAGAGAAAAACAAAAAAGACAAGAAGGTTGAAGTGGTAGAACTGACGCCGGAATTGGAAGAAAAATTGAAGCTGTATGAGGAACAAATCCGATCATTGCTGGAAAGTGACCAAGTTCCTGAAGTATTAGGAAAGCCAAAGTGTAAAAAATGTGCGTACTATGAGTACTGTTATATCGAGTAGGAGGAGAAGGTATGGGAAGTACAAAATATATTACATCGATGGGAGAATTGACACGAAAAGATAATTCCTTATGTTTCAGAAAAGACGGAAAGAATATTTACATACCCATTGAAAATACAAAAGAAATCTACTGCCTTAATGAGGTATCAATGAATTCAAAACTATTAGATTTTTTATCACAGAATCATGTGGTTGTACATTTTTTTAACTACTATGAGGGATACAGCGGTACATTTTATCCGAAGCCCCAATATATGAGCGGCAGGCTCTTAATGAAACAGGCAGAGGCTCATCAGACAAAGCGGATAGTAATCGCAAGGGCCATTGTATGCGGAATCGGAGAAAATATCAGGGAGGTTTTATATCATTATTATAAGCACGACAATGATGAAGTGAAGACAACCATCGATTGGCTTGGAGGTGAATTCATCAGACAGGTAAATGAAGCATCAGATATTAAACAGCTGATGTCGGCGGAAGGAGAAGCCTGGCAGAGATTTTATCAGGATTTTAAAACTTTTCTTCCGGAGGACTTTGTTATGAACAAAAGAGTTAAACGTCCGCCGGATAATCCTATCAATGCTTTGATTTCCTTTGGAAATACTCTTTTGTATACGAAGACAATCTCAGCTATTTACCGAACACATCTGGATCAGAGAATCAGCTTCCTGCATGAGCCGTCAGAAGGAAGGTTTTCGCTTAGCCTTGATATGTGTGAAGTGTTCAAACCTGTGATTGTATATCGGACGATTTTTGACCTGGTGAATCGAAAGCAGCTGAAAGTAGAGAAGCATTTTGATAAGAGAGTAAACTACTGTCTCTTAAATGAAGATGGAAGAAAAATATTTATTGAAGCCTTTGAAAAGCGAATGGAAACTGCATTCCAGCATCCAAAATTAAAACGAAAGGTAACGTATCGAACTGCCTTAAAATTGGACTGTTATAAGCTTATTAAGTTTATATTAGAGGATAAAGAATTCCATCCGTTCTGCCTGAAGGAGAAGATGTAGATGAAAAAGAAGATGAATTATAATTATGCTTTCGTCTTTTATGACGTAAATGAAAAGCGTGTTCAAAAGGTATTTAAAATCTGCAAAAAGTATCTGACCCATTTTCAAAAATCTGTGTTTCGGGGAGAAATGTCCCCTTCTAAGTTGATTAGGCTCAGGAATGATCTTAAAAAAGTATTGGATGAAGATGAGGACTTTGTCTGCATTATCAAGCTGATGAATGATAATGTGTTTGGGGAAGAGATTTTGGGGAATCCGGAAGATAATGTGGGGGAAAGTTTAATACTGTGACATTTTTAACATGATTTCCGTTCGGCTCTTAGAATGCTTCACTCCAATCATGTGGAAAATGGACGTAATGTCTGTTGGAGAAGGGCCTCTGTCAAAAAAGGTGCCACTTTTCGAAAGTTATTTACCACTATTGGAGGAGCGCATTTCAAAAGCGCGAAGGAAATAGTGGTGAATAACTCATAATATATGGGTAGAACATTGGATCGTCCTGCTGAAGATACTGTAAATTAAGTCTTGAGATTGAGTCTAATTTCACAAAAAGGAAGGCGTTTTCCCAACCTTGTTTTTATTAGAAATGGAAGAAAGCTCGGTTTTATGCGGGTTAGGAGAAGTTATGGAAGGAAATTGAAATTATAGAGCGGAGGTTGGGAAAATATCTAAAAAACGTTGAAAAATAAGGGTTTATAGAGTATCATGAAAAATAGAAATGGCTTAAAAGCGTTGGATAAATAAAAACATTAGATGTATTGAAATTGATAGCTGCGGACCTGTTAGTTATCCCAGTAAAAGCGATAAATAAAAACATTAGATGTATTGAAATTCCGCATCCTCCACCACTCTATATGTCCCAGAAGCGATAAATAAAAACATTAGATGTATTGAAATTTTCCACGGATAAAGGTTGCTTCGATATTCGATAGGATAAATAAAAACATTAGATGTATTGAAATCTCACCGACCGATCGGGAACGAAAAATTTAAAAATTAGATGTATTGAAATTTGTGAAGCCGAATAGAACAGGCACACTGTGCTACGATAAATAAAAACATTAGATGTATTGAAATATCCTTTTTGCCAGATCTTCCAGCTGGCTTACATCGATAAATAAAAACATTAGATGTATTGAAATACAATCTTTGTCTTTTTATACTGTTCTGTTTTTCCGATAAATAAAAACATTAGATGTATTGAAATTTGTGAAGCCGAATAGAACAGGCACACTGTGCTACGATAAATAAAAACATTAGATGTATTGAAATAAGGTAAATGCATAGGACTCTTCACCTAATTTTCCGCTACGATAAATAAAAACATTAGATGTATTGAAATTCTCAATTCTTCCTTCCCTCGGATCTGTCCATCTGGATAAATAAAAACATTAGATGTATTGAAATAAGGTAAATGCATAGGACTCTTCACCTAATTTTCCAGATAAATAAAAACATTAGATGTATTGAAATACAATCTTTGTCTTTTTATACTGTTCTGTTTTTCCGATAAATAAAAACATTAGATGTATTGAAATACAATCTTTGTCTTTTTATACTGTTCTGTTTTTCCGATAAATAAAAACATTAGATGTATTGAAATACAATCTTTGTCTTTTTATACTGTTCTGTTTTTCCGATAAATAAAAACATTAGATGTATTGAAATACAATCTTTGTCTTTTTATACTGTTCTGTTTTTCCGATAAATAAAAACATTAGATGTATTGAAATACAATCTTTGTCTTTTTATACTGTTCTGTTTTTCCGATAAATAAAAACATTAGATGTATTGAAATACAATCTTTGTCTTTTTATACTGTTCTGTTTTTCCGATAAATAAAAACATTAGATGTATTGAAATACAATCTTTGTCTTTTTATACTGTTCTGTTTTTCCGATAAATAAAAACATTAGATGTATTGAAATACAATCTTTGTCTTTTTATACTGTTCTGTTTTTCCGATAAATAAAAACATTAGATGTATTGAAATTTTCGTACTCACGTTTCCCATCGTTCACGCACTTTGATAAATAAAAACATTAGATGTATTGAAATATTCCTTCCCATCCTTTGTATATTTCAGGGAGAATGGATTAATAAAAACATTAGATGTATTGAAATTAGCCTCTGCGCCCTGAGACGCTCTTTTGGAACCGGGAAAAGATAAATAAAAACATTAGATGTATTGAAATGCAAAAAAAATAGGGTGCAAGATTGACGGGAAAAGATAAATAAAAACATTAGATGTATTGAAATTTTCGTACTCACGTTTCCCATCGTTCACGCACTTTGATAAATAAAAACATTAGATGTATTGAAATTGCTTGTATAGATACCCCTTACGGGTTCCGTGCATGGATTAATAAAAACATTAGATGTATTGAAATATTCCTTCCCATCCTTTGTATATTTCAGGGAGAAATGATTAATAAAAACATTAGATGTATTGAAATTCGAGCCAGGGAACGCATTTGGCAGCACAACGAAAGATTAATAAAAACATTAGATGTATTGAAATTCTGCAGTTGCATAAGGATCATCTTTTGCCACATAGATAAACAAAAACATTAGACATACTGAAGTTCTTTTCTATTACATAAATTTTCTACAATTTTATCTTTAAAATATAGGTGAAGAATTTTTTTGGAATTTGTTGAGAAAACAGGATGATTGTAGTAAAATAGTAGATAGAATGGTTAAGGATTTGGGGATTCAGATATAAATATGATGAATAAGAATGTCGTACAGAGATATGGGGACCAATCCGCTTCAAAATGGGATAAGAAAAACAATAGTAAATTCATTAGAATAGCTGACGATAGCTGTTCTTACAAGTGTGCTTTGCATAGATATAATTAGACGGAAGTTGTAAATATACAATTTCTGTCTTTTTTTGTGAATAAGGGGGTTGAGGGGAAGTTCAACAAAATGGGGTATAGTATTTATAACTTGATTTTTAGTAATGTAGAAATGAATTTGCATGAAAAATGTAAATATTAAACAAAAAGGAGAAACAGCTATTACAACAACGCTGAGTATTGATTATGAGATTTCTAGTATTTTATCGAAATGAAACACCTTTACATATGGGAACAGGAACTGAATTAGGGGTTGTTGACCTTCCGATACAAAGAGAAAAGCACACTGGATTTCCTAAGGGAGAGGCATCGAGTATCAAAGGGACTTTTAGAAGTATCAGTGAACATAAAGACTATTTTGGTAAAGAGAGTGATAGTGAATCGGATCAGGGAGAACCAGGAAAGATCTGCTTTACAGACGCCAGGATTCTATTTCTACCTGTAAAAAGTAGTGGAAAAGAGTTATTTGTATGGGTGACCTGTCCATTTGTTTTAAATAGGTTTCTAAATGAGATTGATGGATCTAAAAGGTTTGAGAACCTAACAATAAAGTTCAGAGAATGGGAAGAAACACTTGATGATAATAAAATAATTATGATAGGTAAAAATGAAAATCCAGGAGACAAAAAAATACTGGAAGATTTTGAATTTCAAGTTCAGGAAAATAAGGAATTAAAATTTCCTTCGGATTTTATCGTTTCAGAGAAAGATAAGTATCTAAGAAATAAAATACAAAATGATATTTACATGGTCAGCAATGATATGTTTTCCTATTTTTGTGAATTCAGTACAGAGGTGATTACCCGAATTAAAATTGGAGATAACGGAGTCGTACAGGATGGCGGACTGTTTACAGAAGAATTTTTGCCGGAACAGACTGTACTATATAATTTTGTAGAAGATATGCAGAACTGTGATAAAAATTCTTTTGCTAAGACAATATTGGAGGAACAGGGGGAAGAAATAAAGGAAGCAGAATCAAACATATTCCCTAGAGTCGAGGGAATGATTCAACTTGGCGGAGATACGACAATAGGAAAGGGAATTACTTCTTTCGTGGCGATTAAGACAGAGGAGGGTAAGTAAGTTGAAAACAGAAAAGGAATGTTTGACTTATATAATGGACTGCATGAAAGAATTTAGTAGTTCGGATATGAATCTCCTCAAAAAAATACCATCCTATGTCCATAAATTTGGACTGGATTATACGATGGAGTTTCTGTTTACAAAGAGGTCAGAAAATGATTCTGAGAGACATATTTTCCAGTTCATATACTATTATTTGTTTGGTGAAGGGGGAATGAAAAAAGATCAATGCAAATTTCCTTCTGATAACGAAAGTTATGCTGAGTGTGTAAGAGATACAATGAAATTATGTAAAACTGCAATCTTGATCTCTGTTCATCCTGAAAGCAATAATGCCAATAAAAAATGTAATGACCAACTAAAAGGGAAAGAATACATGACTAGAATTGAGCATACAGAGCAAGAGCTGTTGGATATTCAAAATCCATATCTACATTATTATTTTACCAGTTCCAAAAAAGATTTGATTGTCAGAACTCCTAATATACCTAAAGAGTATATTCATCATAAAAAAAATAAAATACAGTCAATATATTCAAAAGAGAAATGGCATACTTTAAACTTTTCTTTGCAAAGATTTGGAGAAAGCAGAATGCTGATTGGGGCAGGTCAAACAATCAAGAAAGACTTATATTTTCATATGAATTTTTTATATGGTATCCCTGAGCTGCCAGCGACAGCAATCAAAGGAGTCTTTCGTTCCTTTTGTGAACAAGATGGGCACATATCTGAAGCAAAAATCAAAAATTGGTTTGGCGATGAAGACAATGAAGGACAAATTATATTTTTAACGGCTACCCCGGAACAATACACAATCAAAAAGGATATCATTTCTAATCAGTATGGTAATTATTATCAGCAATCACAAACTGGGGAAAAAATGAATTTTCCAACACTAAAAAACCCAAATTTGGTAAATTTCTATGCAGTAGAAATTAAAGATATAACGATACAAATGATAATTGGAAAAGGCAATAGGGATAAAGATGATATAGAAAAAGCATTTCTTGAGTGTATTCAAGTATGTAATTTTGGGGCAAAAGGGGCGGTTGGTTATGGCTATCTTGAAAAAAAGAATTAAGTTAGAATTAATAACGGCTATGGGGACACATGGTGCTAATAATAAGGAATTAGAATTTCGTATTACAGAGTTAAAGTCTGCCATGAGATTTTGGTGGAGAGCTGTACAGTGCTTTGATTCCGCAGAAGAGTTGTATCGTAAAGAATCAGCGTTGTTTGGAAGTTTAGGTAGAAAGGCTCCGGTCAGCATACGTCAATATAAATTTGATAGACTAAAAACAGAACCTGTTAAATTAGGGAAAGGGGGATCTGGAAATTTTTTTAAGGTTGGAGAAACGATTGAAATTGAATTGCTTTCCTATGACTCTAAGAAATTAGATGAATACTTGCAAATTTTAAAACTGACCTCTTATCTTGGAGGAATCGGACAAAGAAGCCGGAAGGGGTATGGAGCATTTAAAATTGTTGAAATTGATGGCGATATTGTACCAATAGAAACAGATATAATAAGTGTACTGATTCAATTAATTTCTGATATAACGGATAAAAAATATATAAAGTACTCATATGAAAAGAAAAATATTGCTCTTAATAGGAAGAATACTCAATATTTATGCTTGAAGAAGATCAACGTTGGAAGAGTAAGAGGAAGGGATAAATTTTTTGATGATTTAAAGAGATGTATTTGCAAGAGGACCAGAACAAAAGAGTACTTATTAAATGTATCTTGTTATTGTGGTGGAAATTCAAAAGTCATACCTGTTGTCAGTGAATTTTGGGTAGATCAATATAATGATTTTGTTGAAAATTATTGTCAAACATACATTAAGCATTTAATAGAGGGGTAATTATGGGAGAAAAGTTACTGTTGGTATCAGTCAGCGGTGTTCAAGAATACATTAGTCGTGCCAAAAAGACTGCAGATCTTTACGGAAGCAGTCAGAGAGTCATTAAGCAGATTTTATGGATTAAAAAAAGAATTCAAAGAGAGTTTGAATCCTGCGAATTATTGCTGGGTGAGGGTGTTGTCGGAGATCCTCCGAATTTTTTTATTGCTAAATTTCAGACAGATAAAACTTCTGAAGAAGTAGAAAAACAGATTTTGGATGTATTGATGAAAGAAGGAAAGAGATGTTCTGAAGATCTGCCATGTTTTATTACCGTATGTTCTATGAAAGAGAATTATCAGGAGACATATAAATTTTTGTACCGAAAATTTCAAGCGTATAAAAATAATAGGCTGAACGCATTTTTGCCGAAACAAGAATCTGAAGAAAAAGTGACATCCCATATTTGTAGTATTTGTGGAATTCGGTTAGCTGACGCTCTAGTTGATGAAGAGTATTTGTGCAACGAATGCCGTAACAAAAGAAAAGAAGGAAAACGCATTGCATTTCCATCAACAGAGAACTTTGGTTCTCTATATTACGCACTAGTACGAATTGATATTGATGATATGGGGATGTACATCTCAGGGGAAAAAGGATGGGAGAGGGATGAGGAATTACATAATTATCAGAAAAAAATAAGTCGGGCAGCAAATGAATTTTTCATAAAAGAGAAAGAATTCATTAACCAAAAGGTGAAAAGAGTAACAGAGAACGAGAACGCTGTGATCTATGCCGGGGGAGATGATATGCTCTTTTTTTGTCCTGTTTTTTGTATAAAGGATATTACAAAGAAGCTGGAGTCAGACTGGACTGAAATGTGTGATTCAGGAATGACATTTTCTCAAAGTATTATAGTTGCGCACTGCAAGGAGCCGCTTCGATATGTTCTGAAAAAGTCCAGAGAGAGCATGGAACAAGTAAAACAACATTATAGAAAAGACGGAAAAGGGGGATGCTGTTTCTCTGTTTTATATAGAGGCAGTGGTTCAAGAATGATTTTTGTAAAAGGGGATAGAATGCAGGATCATTTTTACAGCCTGATTTCCGCGTTATGCAGGCATCAGTTTTCAAGAAGTGTTATTTTTCAAATGGAAGAGGAATTCACGGGCTGGGGAGAAAACTTTGGTGTGGATGAATATACAGATTTAAGATTGATTATGAATAATGAGACAAAAAGGATTGTGGGAAGGAAGAGCGAGGGAAGGAGTTCTGAGGAAAAACAAGAATTAACTGATTTGTTAATTGATTTAAGAAATGATGTTACAAAAGAAGCCAAAGATGGATTTTACATAGACTTTAATGCTTATTTTGATCTGATGCATATAGCAGAGAAATTAGCATCTTTCAGTGAAAAATAGGAGGAATGGGATGGGGATTATTACATTAAAAATAGAACCGTGGGATACAGTTATGTTTCGGGATGGGACTTTATTGGATAAAAAAACTTCTAATTATGTGGAAAGCAGATTTTTTCCATATCCCTCTGTTTTTTATGGTGCAATATGTACGAGTTTGATGGAAAATGGGTATTTGAATGAGGTACATAAAACTCTTATAGAAAGAAATACGACAATACTGGAAGATGTTTTAAAAGAGAATTTAAAAATCAGACAGATATATTTAGAGATGGAGAATGAAATTTATCTTCCTGCTCCGAGAGATCTTATGGTAAATGAGGAGGGTGACATTCGGGATAGTGATTTTCAAAAGGGATTGCTTTATACGAATCCACAGCTTCAAGAAAAAGTTAAACCAGCTTCGGGAAAATATATCAGTTTATATGAATTTATGACTTGCTATGATATATCTGAAAAAGAAGAAATTTATTTAAAGAATCAACAAGAGTTTGCAGGTGAATATCAAAAGACAGGAATAGAATTGGAACATAATAAGAAGATAGCAAAAAAAGAACATCTATATTTTACAACAATGAGAGATTATACATATAAGAATACTTGCTTTCTTATCGAGGCAGAGATACATGATGAAATATCAAAGGGATTTAGAGCGAATATTTTATTAGGGGGAGAGGCCAGGATGGCCAGGCTGGAACTATTTTTGGGGTCATTGGACGAGTATCATAAAGATGTTAGAGAATATAACAAAAAGAAAAGCAGCAGTGAAAACCTAAAATTGATCTTTACCACACCGTTTATTATGAAGAATGAAAAAAGTCTGGAGAGTGTATTAAAAGAAAAAGGAATTTCGGTCTTGTCAAAGATTATAGGAAAACCAGAGACAGCCGGAGGATGGGATATGGCAAAGAATAAGCCCAAAGAATTGAAAAAAGTCATCCCAGAAGGAAGTTTATATCTGTTAAAAAGCAGTTATTTTAAATCTAACACGAATGAACAAAATAAAAATTTATTATCGGAGATACTGTCGGATGTAATTGTTCAAAAGCATCGAGGATTTGGCAGTTTTATACTGGGAAATGAGGAGGCTGTCTATGACTGATTTAGAAAATAGATGGAGACAAGCTCAGGAAAAATGCGATGTATATGTCATGTGTTCTACACTAAATCAAATTGTAAATTATCTGCCGTTAGAAAATTTAAAAAATCGGGAAAATAAATCTTTAGAAATTATAAATTTGACTTATGAAGACGGGGAAAATAAACGATTTTTAAATAAGATGTGGGACGAAAATTTTTCTACAGTTTATAACGACAGATATGAGGGAATGCCATGGATTGACTCTGATGATATAAAATTACCTAGAAGATTTAAGTGTGAAAATTATATTAGAGAAATTGACAAGTGTATTGATGACAGAAAAAATAAAAACTTTATTTGGAATGTCACGGGAGGACAGAGAAATATATTATTTACCACAATGAAATATATAGAGGATAATGCCGATACAAGTTCAAACCATACAGTCATGTACTTGGAGGGCAATACACAAAAGATTACTGTTGGCTATTATGATAGAAATGAGTGGAAATTTGGAGCTGTAAACAATAGTTATAGAAGCGATACGATAGATTTACACAACCTGTTTCGTCTGGCAGGATACGAATCGAAGATCAGTAATGCTGTATCTATTAATAAAGACAAAAATGAAGAAGATTTTTTAGATCTGCTGAAGGCTTATTCTAATTTTTATTCCAAACTATATCAAGTAAATGAAGAAGTACGGAAAAAGTTAATCGAGTCAAATAAGTGGAATAAGAAAGAAAATAATGCAAATGAGTTTTTTAAATTGCTTGACGGTATAAAACATAAGGGAGAAGTAACTGATGATGATTTTAAGATAATAAAAAAGTCGTTAAAGAATAGAACAAATTATCTTTTTGGATATTTTCTGGAATATATGGCGGCAGCAGTGATTTGGAATGCAGTAAAAGAAATGTCAAAGCAAGATGCAGATTTTTTTCAGAGTTTATCTCATAGTGTAAAAGTACGCAAACATGATTGGAGGGAGGAAGAAAAATTTTGTGAATTGGATCTTGTTTTATTGCTGAGATCGGGACAAACAGTTGTCTTTGAATGTAAATCTGGGTTTATGTCAGCAGAAAACGCAAAGTCACGGGAGTATACAGCTTATGCGTTAGGCGGTGTATATGGAAAACCTATATTGATAACACCACTGAGCAAACGTGAAGCAGTAGAAGGTGTAAAGTCTGATGGATATGAAAATATAACAAAGGCATATTCATCTGCACGCCGTGCCGGATTGGAAGTTTTTCATTTGGATACTCTTAAAGAGGATTTAAAGGATTTGTTCAAAGATGCACTGTGAGAAAAAGGGGGCGAATATTATGAGCATGAAAAACAGAGCAAATGCAGTTTGGTGTATAGCAAATACGCCAGTTTGTGCAGGGTCAGGCGAAGGAGATTTTAGAGCGGACTGCAATATCCAAAGAAGTGATGATTTCCCTAAAATAGATGCAGGGACGTTCAAAGGAAGTCTGCTCTATAAAATGGACGGTAAGCTAAAAAAAATAATTCAAAATCAATCACCGGATCAGGCAAAACTTTCCTTTTCAGATTTAAGGCTGCTGTTTTTTTCCGTTCAATCGTCACATGGGATTTACAGGCTTTTAACAAGTGTAAACTGTTTAGAACAATTCTTTTTAGAAATTTCATGGAACGAATATGAATGTGATAATGTTTACCAAGAATTGAAGGGACTGAAAAGGCGGGTTGTAGATGGTGTGATATGTCAGTGGTCTCATCACGATGATACAGAATGGATTGGAGGATATAAATTACAGGCAGTTAACTATAAAGATAATGTGATAAAGGATCTTTTAAGAAAGCTTGGACTTTCCCAAACAGTGATTAAACATATTGGAATCGTATCTGATAAAGATTTTAGATATTTTACTAGATATCATACAGAGATTATTACTCGCAACAGACTCGAAAACCAGGCACTGTTTACAGAAGAATATTTGCCGGAAGGAAGTATTTTGTATGGATTTATTTGTGAATTCAAGGATCTTGTCAGACCAGTAAAAGCACCTGTGCTTCCTCAAATTTCTAGATGGATTGAAACGAATGAAAAAGAAGGTAAAGAATATCAGATTGGAAGAAATCTTAATACTGGAAAAGGAAGTGTGACAATCAGTGAAATGAAAAGGGAGGAAGTAAAGAATGGAAAATCACTTTGTAGATTTAAATCGTCGTAGGGCATTGGCTTCCTATCATGCAATTAACGACCTCATAGAATATATTGAAGAATCAAAAGATCTTGGAGATCCAAAAGTACAGGAAAGTATAAAAAGCAAAAGAGAGCAGTTAAGAACCATCTGCAGAAAACTTCCAGTTCTTATGAGGGATAATGGATTTATCAATACTTTTGCTTTTTTTAAAGGAAAAGGGACGTCTTCAATAGAACAGAAAATATTTGAGCAATCAATGAAATGGATTTCATTTGTCTTTTCAATTCCAAAAGAGGCGGACAATGCATTTACCTACATAATCAATGAAGCTAGTCAAAAAGAATATATGATGATAACCAGGGAGATAATTAAATATTTTGTTTGGTTAAAGAGACATGCTGAAATGGAAATTTCTAATTGACTTTTCACAAACTTTATTATATTATTGTATTATATCATTAATACAAAAAGGAGGCGCATCATATATGCAAAAGAAGCTGATTGCCCCAATCATCGTGACGGTTTTCACAATCGCATTTCTATTAGGATACTTCGGAATGATTTTTGTTCTCATTCCATTATCTGTCGGTCTCCGTCTGCTGATCGGTCTGATCCCGCTTTGCCTGGCAGGTGTCTCCGTCTATGTACTCGTTGAACGCATTAAGGAAGTAAGGAGTGGTGAGGAAGATGATCTTAGTAACTACTGAAACAATACCGGGAAAAGAATTTGAAGCCTTAGGAATGGTCAAAGGCAATACCATCCAGACCAAAAATGTAGGGAGAGACATTACTCAGGGATTTAAGCATCTGGTTGGCGGCGAACTGAAAGCCTACACGGAGATGATGAATGAGGCTCGTGCTCTCGCCACAAAACGTATGGTAGAAGAGGCTGAAGCGTTAGGAGCAGATGCAGTTGTATGTGTCCGCTATGCATCAGCAGAAGTCATGTCTGGTGCTGCCGAGATCATGGCCTACGGCACAGCAGTTAAATTTAAATAAAAAATGGCATTGCCGGCTCTGGAGTTATTCCAGAAGGCAATGCTATTTTTATTTCATAGGAAAGTTCTACGACCTTCCCTATGAAATAAAAACGCTCCGCTGGTTGTGCACAGATGCGTAAGGAAAATATGAATCTTTCCCTCTTTGTCCAATTTCCAACTTTGATAAATTGAATTCCTGCTGTTTTCGTGTATAATAATACACAGGAGTGAAAATGATGAAGGAAAATTATCAAAAAAAGTTAGACAATATTATAGAAGGGCTTGAGGGCGGGAGGCCTTCTCTTTTGCTGCACAGCTGCTGTGCCCCCTGCAGCAGTTATGTTTTGGAATATCTCTCAAAGTATTTTCAAATCACAGTGTATTATTATAACCCTAACATCGACTCCAAAGAAGAATACGAAAAAAGAGCTGAGGAGCAGAAGCGCCTGATCTCAGAGATGGAATTTCCGGAAAAGGTATCTTTTATAAAGGAAGAGTTTCGGCCGGAAGAGTTCTATCAGGCAGTCAGAGGATATGAACAAGAGCCGGAGGGCGGGAACAGATGTCTTCGGTGCTATCGGCTGAGACTGACTGAGGCGGCGAAAAAGGCAGGCGAATTGGGGAGTGACTATTTTACCACGACACTTACCATCAGTCCGCTGAAAAATGCCCAATGGCTCAATGAAATTGGACAGGAATTAGAAAAAGAGTATCAGGTAAAGTTTCTGCCGTCCGATTTTAAAAAGAAAAACGGTTATAAACGCTCTGTGGAATTATCACAAAAGTTTGATTTGTATAGGCAAAGTTTTTGCGGATGTGTTTTTTCGAAAAACGAAAAATAATTGTCAAAAACCCTTGCAAAAGGTTTTTATTTGTGATAGAATTTTTACAATTTGTAGAGAGATATATCTAAAATAATACCACATATTGCATTGAACTGCGTCTGCGCATCAATGCTTGGATTCGTGATTTTTATTTTTGGATATATTTTTTTTATGCACATTTTTAAGGAGGAAACAGATTCATGGACGCATTTTTGATTTTGGAAGATGGGCAAGTGTTTAAAGGAAAAAGTTTCGGCGCCAGGAAAGAAGTTATCTGCGAAGTTGTATTCAATACATCGATGACAGGCTACCTGGAGGTGCTTACGGACCCGTCCTATCAGGGACAGGGTGTCGTCATGACATATCCGCTGATTGGGAACTACGGCGTATGTCTTGAGGATGCAGAATCCGTAAAGCCATGGCATTCAGCTTTTATTGTAAGAGAGTTATCAAGAACCGCAAGTAATTTCAGAAGTGAGCAGGATTTGGAAAGTTATCTGATCGCCAACGATATTCCAGGAATCCAGGGAGTGGATACGAGAGCGATCACGAAGATATTGAGAGAAGAAGGCTGTATGGGAGGCATGATCACAACTAATCCGGACTATGATCTGGATGAGATCCTTCCAAAATTAAAAGGGTATCAGGTAAAAGATGCAGTCAAGACCGTATCAAGAACAGAAAAAGAACATTTTCCGGGAGACGGACTGAAAGTTGCCCTGTTAGATCTGGGCACAAAGAGCAACATTGCAAATTCTCTCAACAAAAGAGGCTGTGATGTGACCGTTTATCCGGCGTTTACAACGGCAGAGGAAATCCTTGGGGATCAGCCGGACGGGATCATGTTATCCAACGGGCCTGGAGATCCGAAAGAATGTGTGTCCATTATAAAAGAAATAAAAAAATTATATGACAGTGATGTGCCGATCTTCGCAATCTGTTTGGGGCATCAGCTGATGGCGCTGGCAAACGGAGCGGATACGAGGAAGATGCGCTTCGGGCACCGGGGCGGAAATCATCCGGTAAAAGATCTGGCTACCGGCCGTGTCTACATTTCTTCTCAGAACCATGGATATGTGATCAAAAAAGAGAGCGTACCAAAGAATCTGGCAGAAATCTCATTTATCAATGTCAATGACAAGAGTATTGAAGGACTGCGGTATAAGGGGAAAAATGTCCGTACCGTGCAGTTCCATCCGGAGGCCAGTCCGGGACCGGTAGATACCGCTTACTTGTTTGATGAATTTATTGAAATGATGAAAGGAGCAAAAAATGCCTAGGATTGAAAGTATTAAGAAAGTATTAGTCATCGGGTCCGGACCGATCGTCATCGGACAGGCAGCAGAGTTTGACTATGCAGGAACCCAGGCCTGCCGCGCCCTTCAGGAAGAGGGAATCGAAGTTGTCTTGGTGAACTCTAATCCGGCTACCATCATGACCGATAAGGATATCGCAGATAAAGTTTACATTGAACCGCTGACTGCGGAAGTTGTAGAAAAAATCGTAGAAAAGGAAAAACCGGACAGTATTCTCCCGACATTGGGAGGACAGGCTGCACTGAATCTGGCGATGGAGCTGGAGGAAAACGGCTTCCTTGAAAAAAGCGGAGTGCGCCTGATCGGTACCTCCTCCACTACGATCAGAAAGGCTGAGGACCGCCAGGAATTTAAAGATACGATGGAAAAGATCGGTGAGCCTATCGCGGCAGGAAAAGTTGTCACAGACATTCCTGCGGGTGCTGAGTTTGCCGAGGAGATTGGGTATCCGGTCGTCTGCCGTCCGGCCTATACGTTAGGGGGAAGCGGCGGAGGAATCGCCCATGACAGAGAAGAATTAGAAGTGATCCTGGAAAATGGTCTCAGGCTGAGCCGTGTCGGAGAAGTTCTGGTAGAGCGTTACATCGGCGGATGGAAAGAAGTCGAATATGAAGTGATGCGCGATGCCAACGGAACCTGCATCACCGTATGTAATATGGAAAACATTGACCCGGTCGGCGTTCATACCGGAGACAGCATCGTAGTAGCTCCTTCCCAGACATTAGGGGACAAAGAATACCAGATGCTTCGTACTTCTGCATTAAACATTATCACAGAACTGAAAGTAAACGGCGGATGCAACGTACAGTTTGCTCTGAATCCGGACAGTTTTGAATATTGTGTCATCGAGGTAAACCCTCGTGTCAGCCGTTCTTCTGCACTGGCATCCAAGGCTACAGGATATCCGATCGCAAAGGTGACGGCAAAGATCGCCATCGGATATAATCTGGATGAGATTCCAAATGCCATCACAGGAAAGACTTATGCAAGTTTTGAGCCGATGCTGGATTACTGTGTGGTAAAAATGCCGCGTCTTCCGTTTGACAAGTTTATTCATGCAAAGAGGACACTGACCACTCAGATGAAAGCAACCGGGGAAGTCATGAGCATCTGCAATAATTTTGAAGGTGCACTGATGAAGGCCATCCGTTCCCTGGAACAGAACGTGGACAGCCTGATCTTCGGTAATTATGGGGAAATGCCAGACGAAGAACTGACAAAGGAATTAGAGAAGATCGACGACTTGAGAATCTATGTGATCGCAGAGGCGATCCGCAGAGGATTTGACTACGACACGATTTTCAACATCACGAAGATCGACCGCTGGTTCTTGGACAAGATTGCTGTTTTGGTAGAGATGGAAAAGAAACTGAAAGAAGCAGGAGAATTGGAGAAAGAACTGCTGGCAGAGGCTAAGCGCTTAGAATTCCCTGATTCTGTGATCGGAAAGCTGACAGGAAAAACTGCAAAAGAGATCAAGGAACTGAGAAACCAATTCGGTATTCATGCGGCTTATAAGATGGTCGATACATGTGCAGCAGAATTTGAGGCGAGTACTCCTTACTATTACTCCGTCTTCGGAAGTGAAAATGAAGTAGAAGAACTGAGTAAGAAGAAAAAGGTCATGGTACTGGGCTCCGGACCGATCCGGATCGGACAGGGAATCGAGTTTGATTACTGCTCTGTGCACAGCGTATGGGCATTAAGAGACGCAGGGTATGAGACCATCATCGTCAATAACAACCCGGAGACGGTTTCCACAGACTTTGACGTGGCGGATAAGCTCTATTTTGAACCTTTGACTGCTGAGGATGTGGAGAGCATCGTGGATCTGGAAAAACCGGACGGAGCCGTGGTACAGTTCGGAGGACAGACTGCGATTAAACTGACGCAGGCTCTGATGGAGATGGGAGTTCCGATCCTCGGAACAAGCGCAGAAAATGTAGACGCGGCGGAAGACAGAGAACTGTTCGATGAGATTCTGGAAGAGTGCTGTATTCCAAGACCGAAAGGAACGACCGTATTTACATGTGAGGAGGCGCTTTCCGCAGCACATGAACTGGGGTATCCGGTTCTGGTAAGGCCGTCTTATGTTCTCGGCGGACAGGGAATGCAGATTGCTGTTTCCGATGAAGATATTGTATCCTTTATTGAGATCATTAACCGCCAGACCCAGGAGCATCCGATCCTGATCGACAAATATCTGGTCGGAAGAGAAGTGGAAGTGGATGCCGTATGTGACGGGGAAGAAATTATTATCCCTGGTATCATGGAGCACATCGAGCGCGCCGGAATCCACTCCGGTGACAGTATTTCTGTTTACCCGTCCATTAACCTGAGCGAAAAGGTGAAAAGGGTAATCGCAGAGTATACAAGGAAACTGGCAAAATCACTGAACGTTATTGGACTCATCAATATCCAGTTTATTGTCTGTGACGAGGAGGTTTATGTCATCGAGGTAAATCCTCGTTCCAGCCGTACCGTTCCTTATATCAGCAAGGTAACCGGAATTCCGATCGTAGATCTGGCGGCCAAAGTGATCGCCGGAGCCAAGATCAGGAATCTGGAATATAAGCCGGGACTCCAGGAAGAGTCTGAATATTATGCAATCAAGAAACCGGTGTTCTCTTTTGAAAAACTGAGGGGCGCAGAAGTCAGCTTAGGGCCGGAAATGAAATCCACCGGAGAGTGTCTGGGAGTTTCCAAAAACTACAATGAGGCATTGTACAAGGCATTTCTCGGAGCGGGCATTAACCTTCCGAAGTACAAGAAGATGATTCTCACGGTGAAGGATTCAGATAAAATCGATGCGGTGGATATCGGAAGAAGATTCGTGGATCTCGGATATGAAATTTTCTCCACGAGGAGCACGTGCAGAGTGCTGAATGAAAACGGCGTGCCTGCCCATTCGATCAACAAGCTGGAAGAAGAATCTCCGAACTTGCTTGATTTGATTTTAGATGATAAAATAGATTTGATCATTGACACACCTTCTCAGGGAGTAGGGCGCAGCAGGGACGGATTCCTGATCCGCAGGTATGCGATTGAAACCGGTGTGACTTGTCTGACCAGCCTGGATACGGCAGACGCACTGCTCACCAGCCTGGAATCAGGAAGCAGAGACAATTTATCAGTTGTGGACATTGCACAAATTTAAACGTACAACGGGGTACCTTTAAGTCTATTAAAGGTGCCCCTTTTTTCTTTCATCGGAAAGTTCTATTTCAGGAGGGCGGTGTTCCCTCTGCTCTGATTGACAATAAAAATGTAACTTGATAAAATTATGTTAACTGCCGGCTGTATTTTAAAGCCGAATAAAAAAGAAAAGAGGAGTGATGATATGGACCGATATACTAAGCAGGACGTCATAGATCTGGTCAGGGAAAATGACGTACAGTTTATCCGGCTGCAGTTTTCCGATGTGTTCGGGACGCTGAAAAATGTGGCGATCACCGCAAGACAGCTGGAAAAAGCATTGGATAATAAGTGTATGTTTGACGGATCTTCCGTGGACGGTTTTGTGCGGATAGAAGAATCCGACATGTATCTGTACCCTGATCTGGACAGTTTTCTCATATTTCCATGGCATTCCCAGAGCGGAAAAGTCGCGAGGCTGGTCTGTGACGTGTACGGACAGGACGGGCTTCCATTCATCGGGGATTCCCGCTATATCCTGAAGAAAGTGCTCAGGAAGAGCAAGAAACTCGGATATAATTTTAACGTAGGGCCTGAGTGTGAATTCTTTTTATTCCACACGGACGAGGAAGGATGTCCTACGACGCTGACACACGAGAAAGCCGGCTATTTTGATGTGGCGCCTCTGGATCTTGGAGAAGCGGCCAGAAGAGATATGATCCTGAATCTGGAAAATATGGGATTTGAGATCGAAGCCTCCCACCACGAGGTGGCACCGGCTCAGCATGAGATAGATTTTAAATACGACAATGCACTGCGCACTGCAGATAATATTCTTACATTTAAGTTTGTCGTGAAGTATATTGCAAAGCGGCATGGGCTGTATGCGAGCTTTATGCCAAAACCGATCTCCGGTGTGGACGGTTCCGGAATGCATCTGAATATGTCGCTCTGGAGTGAAGGGCAGAATATATTTGCGGATTCCAGAGGCGAACTGGGACTCAGCGACGAGGCGTACCACTTTATGGCGGGTCTTATGAAGCATGCGCCGGAGATGTCGCTGATCACAAACCCATTGGTGAATTCCTACAAGCGGATCGTGCCGGGCTATGAGGCTCCGGTGGATATTTCATGGTCTCCTGCAAACAGGAGTCCGCTGATCCGTGTGCCGACGGCCAGAGGAAGCGGAACACGCCTGGAATTCAGAAGCCCGGATTCCGCGGCCAATCCTTACCTTGCGCTTGCAGTGAGTCTGGCGGCAGGAATTGACGGTCTTGAAAATAAACTGCAGCCTGGAAAGGCATCTACAAAGAACCAGTACGAAGTTACAGAGAAGGCGAAATTAAAGGCCGGCATCGGGGCTCTTCCAAGGGATATGAAGGAAGCGATGGATTTGTTCAAGGACAGTGAATTCATGAAAGAGGTTCTCGGAGATCATATTTTTGACCGGTATCTGGATGCAAAACAGGGAGAATGGGAATCCTATCAGAAAACTGTCTCTCAGTGGGAAATAGATGAATATTTGTACAAGATTTAACCGGCAGAAGGCAGGCGTCATTCATACGGGGAGGTGGGAAGCTTGGTTCATATTTTTGTTCTTTTCCCGAAACAGGAGCAGACAAGGAGTATCCGAAATCTGCTTGTGAGAAACGGATTTGAAGTGACGGCTGCCTGTGTCACAGGCTCCCAGATCATGCAGCGGGCGGAAAGCCTGGAAGACGGGCTGATCGTCTGCGGATACAAGTTTGCGGACATGGTCTGCAGTGAACTGAGAGAATATCTCCCTGACGGATTCAGGATGATTGTTTTAGCTCCACAGGCGAGTCTGGAATTTTTGGATATCCGGGGGATGGAGTATCTGCCGATGCCTTTAAAGCCTCCGCTTCTGATGAAAAAAGTACGGAAAATGTCGGACGCTCTGAGCAATGCCCAGAAGAAAAAACAGCAAAGGCCGAGACAGCGCACGAGAGAAGAGCTGGAAATAATCGAAGAAACGAAGAAACTGCTGATGAAAAACAACCGGATCTCAGAACAGGAAGCCCACGAGTATATTCAGCGCCGCAGTATGAACAGCGGTGTGGGACTGATTGAAATGGCAAAGATGATCCGGGATTCATATAGATACTAAACGGACTTTCACAGTAAATTATTAGGAGGACATCATGTTTAAGATCAACGAAAATTATTTGAAATTACCAGGAAGTTATTTATTTTCAACCATTGCCAAAAAGGTCAATGCATATCAGGAAGCCAATCCGGAAAAAGATCTGATCCGTCTGGGAATTGGGGATGTGACACAGCCGCTGGCTCCATCAATCATCGAGGCGCTTCACGGCGCTGTGGATGAGATGGCCGCAGCGGAGACCTTTCACGGTTATGCACCGGACCTCGGATATGAATTTTTAAGAAACGCTATTGTGGACGGTGATTACAGATCACGGGGTGCGCAGATTGAGGCGGATGAGATCTTTGTCAGTGACGGAGCAAAGTGTGATTCGGGAAATATCCAGGAGATCTTTGCACAGGATAATAAGATTGCGGTCTGTGATCCGGTGTATCCGGTTTATGTGGACACCAACGTCATGGCCGGACGGACAGGAACCTATGATCCGAAATCCGAGACATGGAGCGATGTAATCTATATGCCGTGTACGGCGGAGAATAATTTTGCACCGGAATTTCCGAAAGAGGTTCCGGACATCATTTATCTCTGTTTCCCGAACAATCCGACGGGATCTACGATTACAAAGGATCAGCTTCAGGGATGGGTAGACTATGCAAATAAAAATGGGGCAGTCATTATTTATGATGCTGCATATGAGGCATATATCTCAGAGGATGATGTGGCACATACCATCTACGAATGTGAAGGCGCAAGAACCTGTGCCATTGAGTTAAAGAGTTTTTCTAAAAATGCAGGATTTACCGGAGTACGATTGGGATATGCTGTAGTGCCGAAAGATCTTACATGCGGTGATGTAAAACTTCACGACTTATGGGCAAGGCGCCACGGTACAAAGTATAACGGCGCACCGTATATTGTGCAGAAAGCGGGAGCGGCTGTCTATTCTGAAGCCGGGAAAGCACAGCTTAAAGAGCAGGTGGGCTACTACATGAACAATGCCAGGGTGATCTATGAGGGTCTGAAAGATGCGGGATATACTGTGTCAGGAGGAGTCAACGCTCCTTATATCTGGCTGAAGACTCCGGATGGAATGTCCTCCTGGGATTTCTTTGATCATCTGCTGGAACACGCAAATGTTGTGGGAACACCGGGATCAGGTTTCGGACCGAGCGGGGAAGGCTATTTCCGGCTCACGGCTTTCGGAAATTATGAGAATACGGTGAAAGCCATTGAACGGATTAAAAATATATAACTGTATTTTGCAGGACCATGCCTTTGCCGGCATGGTCCTTTTAATGTTCCTGACATAGAGTTTTGTCAAAATATGACGATTCGTTGACATTTTACACAGAATGTGTTAAGTTAATTTTAATAATGTTGTAATAAGTTCACAATACGCAGGAAGGAGAGGGAGACACAGAGGGATATGAAGCATAAGATAGCAAAGGGAACGATGGCAGCCGGACTGTCACTGGCATTCATTCTCGGAGTTTCCACATTCGCAGACGCCAAAGGCGATCAGTACCAGACCGGTCTTGCGGGATCTGCGGCAGCTATGGAACAGTACACAGAGTCAGACAGTTCAGCACCAAAGAAGAAAGTAAAAACACCTTCGGCTGCAGCAGCAGTGAAGAAGACGACAAAGACGCAGCATATTACAGAAGTTAAAAAGCAGGCGGCAGCGACTTCCGCAAAACCAAAAGTGACAGCAAAACAGGCGGCAGCGGCCGCGGTGCAGAAACAGACAAAAGAGCCTGAGTTTTCCGCTTCTTTTTACAAAGGAAAAGCAGCACCCGACGTGCGCTCCGTACTGAACATCAGAAAGAAAAAGAGCATTTCCAGCCCTGTGGTGGGAAAGTTCAAAAAAGGAAACATCGGCACTGTATTGAAAAAGGGAAAAGAATGGAGCAGGATCCGTTCCGGAAAAGTGACCGGTTATGTGAAGAACGAGTATCTGATCTGGGGAAGTGATATCCACAGTTACGCTAAGAAACATAATTTTCCGAAACAAGCCGTCGTGAAAGTGGACACACTGAAAGTCAGACAGAAACAGTCCACCAAAGCAAAAGTTTTGACCCTGGTCTCCAGAGATGACAGCTACAAAGTTCTCGGAGAATCCGCAGAGTGGGTCAATGTGAAGGCAGACGGAGACAAAGGCTATCTGGCAAAAGATTACGTCAGTCTTGGGTATTACTATACCAGTGCAAAGTCAACGGTGAAAAAACAAAAGCCGGCAAAGAGTACCACGAGTACAGAACGAACAACCGAGAGCGAAAGTCAGAATTCCTCTTCTCAGGAGAGCGGAGACAGTTCCTCAGGAACTACCCGTCAGCAGGTCGTGAACTATGCCCTGAAGTTTGTGGGGAATAAGTACCGCTACGGCGGAAACAGCCTGACAAACGGTACGGACTGTTCCGGATTTACTCAGCAGGTGCTTGGACATTTTGGCTACAACATCAGCAGAACATCCTATTCCCAGGCAAACGATGGACGCACCATCTCCATCAGCAGCGTCAGACCGGGGGATCTGCTGTTCTATAAACGGGGAGGCCGGATCAACCATGTGACCATGTACATCGGAAACGGTCAGGTCGTCCACGCGAGCAATTCCGCCCCATATCCAAGGGGAGGCATCAAAGTATCCAGTATGGGATACCGGACACCGTGCAAAGCAGTGCGCATCATCAACTAAGTGAGAGAAGATTATTTACATATACCAAGAAACCGCCGCGGTTCACATTTGTGAACCACGGCGGTTTCTCTCTGCAAGAAGAAGCTGCTGCAAGACAGCACTTTCTATCCGGCAGGATGTCTTCTCCAGCAGATATGATATCTATTTTCTGCATGATTGGAGTGAGGCATTCTAAGAGCCGAACGGAAATCATACAGAAAATTTTACACATTAAACTTAAACACGATCACGTCACCGTCCTGTACGACGTATTCTTTTCCTTCCTGTCTCACCAGCCCTTTTTCTCTGGCTGCTGCGATGCTTCCATTTTCAACAAGGTCATCATAGGAAACTACTTCGGCACGGATGAAGCCCCGCTCGAAATCCGTATGGATCTTTCCGGCTGCCTGAGGCGCCTTCGTTCCTTCTGTGATCGTCCATGCCCTCGTCTCGTCTTCCCCTGATGTCAGATAACTGATCAGGCCAAGCAGTGAATAGCTGGCAGAGATCAGTTTATCAAGGCCTGACTCACTAAGACCCAGATCCTCTAAAAATTCTTTTCGCTCTTCATCATCCAGTTCTGCGATTTCCTGTTCAATCTGGGCACAGATCACGAAAACACCGGCGTCTACATCTTTTGCATAAGTTCTCACTTCATTTACAAACTCGTTGGATGCGGCATCATCCATGAGATCATCCTCACAGACATTGGCGGCAAAAATCACAGGCTTGATCGTTAAGAGATTGCAGGAATCCAGGATTTCCTGTTCTTCTTCGTCATCGGTCACGAATGTCTTGGCCAGCTTCCCGTCCTCAAGATGAGCTTTTACCCGTTCCAGAAGTTCTACCTCCCGGGCGAGGGACTTGTCATTTCGTGAACCTTTTTTTGACTTGGCGATCCTTCTGTCAAGAACTTCGATGTCAGAAAAAATCAGCTCAAAATTGATGGTTTCGATATCGCGAAGCGGGCTGACTGAACCGTCTACATGGACGATATTTTCATCTTCAAAGCAGCGGACTACATGGACAATGGCATCGACCTCACGGATATTGGCCAGAAACTGGTTGCCAAGCCCCTCCCCTTTGGATGCTCCCTTGACGAGACCTGCGATGTCTACAAACTCGATGACTGCGGGAATGACTTTTTTTGAGTGATACATCTCAGACAGCACGTCCAGCCTTTTATCCGGCACGGTAACGATCCCTACGTTCGGATCGATGGTGCAGAACGGATAGTTGGCAGACTCGGCACCCGCTTTTGTGAGAGAATTAAACAAAGTACTCTTACCTACATTTGGCAGTCCTACGATTCCTAATTTCATTGTGTATTGATTCCTTTCTTCATGTCTTTGCATAAATATAGTCCTGTGATCCAAGGACATTGATACAACAAGTCTACCATAAGAACCTTGAAAAGAAAAGAAAAATGGGATAAGATGAAACGACGGAAAGGAGTAATGCGATTATGGAAAATGAAATCCGGTTTCCATTTTTGGGCATTGTGTTCAAACATGTGGGAGAGGGCATCAGCATCGGAGGATTTGAGATCAAATATTACGGTATAGTCATTGCACTGGGATTTCTTCTGGGGATGCTTGCGGCGGCCAGAATGGCTAAGAAAAACGGAGTCAATCCGGATCTGGTCTTTGATTTCATCATCGCGGTGATGATTCCTGCTATCATTGGGGCGAGACTTTACTATGTTATTTTTTCCTGGGATTACTACAAAGATCATCTGACGGAGATACTGAATACCAGGAGCGGAGGCCTTGCCATTTATGGAGGGATTATTGCTTCGGTCATTGTGATGGTCATCTTCTGCAGAGTGAAGAAAATAGAATTTTTCAAACTGGCGGATATTGCGGTGCCGGGGCTGCTGATCGGCCAGATCCTGGGCCGATGGGGGAACTTTTTCAACAGGGAAGCATTCGGAGGCTTTACCAACGGGCCTTTGGCTATGCAGATCCCCACAGACTATTTCGTAAAGCACGGAAGACTTTCAGAGATTGTGGATGCCGGGCTGTATGACCAGGCTGTGTTTGTGGGAAGCGGAAGCCATATGAATACTTATATTCAGGTACACCCTACGTTTTTATATGAAGGGCTGTGGAACCTTGCACTGCTGATTCTCATTGTTATCATGTTCAGACACAAAAAATTTGACGGCCAGATGCTGGCAATTTATGCCATCGGATATGGAGTCGGACGATTCTGGATCGAGGGCCTTCGGACAGACCAGCTGCTGATCCCGGGAACACAAATCGCCGTATCTCAGGTAGTTGCGGCACTTTTTGCTGCCGGGGCACTGCTTGTCCTTCTCTATCAGTGGAAAAAACGGAAACATTAAAAGTGTAGAAAAAACTGTTCACAGAAAAAATTCTGTGGACAGTTTTTTTATTTCTTGATTTTTTGTGGACAATCCATTAGAATGGAGACAGTAGTGGTGAGAAGTGGTGGATAGTGGGTAAAAAAGACCACAAAGTGTCACAACTGATCATCAGGTGGAGCGCACCCGATTTGGGAAACGGCAGGTGATTACCATGTTCATGGGCGAATACAATCACACAATCGATGCGAAAGGCAGACTGATAATCCCCTCAAAGTTCAGAGAAGCACTGGGCAGTGAGTTCGTTCTTACAAAGGGATTGGATGGATGCCTATTCGTGTTTCCTATGAAAGAATGGGAGGCTTTTGAAGAAAAATTAAGAAGCCTGCCGCTGATCGATAAGAATGCACGGAAGTTTTCCAGATTCTTTTTGGCCGGAGCATCCACTTGTGAATTGGACAAGCAGGGCAGAATCCTGGTGCCGGGCACACTGCGTGAATTTGCACAGATGGATAAAGAAGTAGTTCTTACGGGCATGCTGGACCGTATTGAGGTATGGAGCAAAGAACAATGGCTTGAAAATAATGCTTATGACGATATGGACGATATTGCCCAGAGTATGCAGGAACTAGGTTTGAATATCTGAATGGAAGGAAAGACAAATGGATTTTGAACATGCATCTGTGTTGTTGGATGAAACAATAAGGGAACTAAAGATAAAACCGGACGGTATCTACGTGGATGGGACTCTTGGAGGAGGCGGACATGCCTTTCATGTCCTGAACAGACTCTCTGAAAAGGGACGATATATTGGCATTGACCAGGACGAGGATGCGATCAGGGCAAGCACAAAACGGCTTGCTCCGTTTCAGGATAAAGTTACGATTGTAAGAGATAACTATGTGAATATGCCGAAAGTGCTGAAGGATCTGGGGATATCCCGTGTGGACGGAATTCTTCTGGATCTTGGCGTTTCCTCTTTTCAGCTGGATGAGAAGGACAGGGGATTCACATACCGCGAAGACGTACCGCTGGATATGAGGATGGATCAAAGGCAGACTTTTTCTGCAAGAGACATAGTCAATGGATACAGTGAACAGGAGTTGTTTCATATTATCCGCGATTATGGAGAGGACAAGTTTGCTAAAAATATTGCCAAACATATTGCAGCAGAGAGAGAGAAAGTACCGATTGAGACAACAGGACAGCTTATTGAGGTGATCAAACATGCAATACCGATGAAGGTGAGGGCTGTGGGAGGACATCCTGCAAAAAGGACATTTCAGGCCATCCGGATTGAATGCAACCGGGAGCTGGAAGTGTTAAAGACAAGTCTTGACCAGATGATCGAGCTGTTAAACCCCGAAGGAAGACTGTGCATCATTACCTTTCATTCTCTGGAAGACAGAATTGTGAAACGGGCGTTCAGAAAAAATGAAAATCCGTGTACCTGTCCGCCGAATTTCCCGATCTGTACCTGCGGAAATGAATCGAAGGGTAAGGTTATCACAAGAAAGCCGATTATACCGACCGAAGAAGAACTTATGAGGAACAAAAGAGCAAAAAGTTCAAAATTAAGAGTGTTTGAGAGAAAATAGTGAGGGGGAGAACAGCGAAGTGAATAAGACGAGACAAGAGCGATATGAATTTATTTACGGAAATACTGCGCGGAAAATGGAAGCGGCACCGGCAAAACCCGAGTATGAACCATCCAGGCAGCCGAAAAGGAAACCGGCAGTACGCACCAAAAGAAAGACAACACCTCAGACAAAAGCAAACCAAACAAAAGCTCTGGAATTTGATTTTGCGTTTATCAAAGCGCTGGCAGCAGGTATGGCTGTGATCGCACTGGTAAGCTTCTTCTATTTGTCGGAGCAGTCAAAACTGGAGCAGCAGCGGTCCGCAGTCTCTGCCAAGAAATCGGAGCTCAGCACACTGCTGGTCGAAAATGAGGATCTGAATCTGGAGATCGAACAGAGCATTAATCTTCCTGCGATCCAGGAAACGGCCATGAAGAAATACGGAATGAAGAAACCTGCGCAGAGTAAGGTAATTGCATATGACAGTAAGAATGTTGACTATGTGAGACAGTACAATAAAATACCCGATTCAAAGTAAGGAGCGGTTTTATTGAAAAAAAAGAAATATAAGAAGATCAAAAGAATAAACAATGCTATGAGAGTCAGGACTCTGTCTGTATCGGCTCTCATAGCAATTCTTTTTATTTGCCTTATGGGCCGGCTGGTTTATTTCAGTGTGGCAAAAAATAAGACATATGAAAAAAAAGTTCTGGCCCAGCAGAATTATCAGAGCCAGACCCTTCCGTACAAAAGGGGAGATATCCTCGACAGAAACGGAAACACGCTGGCTACCAGCCAGAAGTTATACAGTCTGGTCCTGGAACCGAAAAATATCCTGCGTACAGAGCAGACTCAGAAAAATGCTTTGAATGCACTGACCAAATATATGGACCTTGACCGGGATGATCTGCTGTCCTATATAAAAGACAACAAAGACTCTTATTACTCAGTGTACAACAAAGACATGAAGTACAGTGAAGTGGCAGATCTGAAAGATTTTCTGAAATCGAAAAACGGAAAAAAGGTTGTGGGGATTACTTTTTCTGAAAAGTATGTGAGAAGATATCCCAATAAGAGTCTGGCAAGCCACCTTCTCGGGTTCGTATCTGACGGAAGCATTGGAACAACGGGGATAGAGCAGTATTATAACAGTACACTGTCCGGTGTGGACGGAAGAAAATACACGTATCTGAATGAGGAACTGGAACAGGATGACTCTATAGTAGATCCGGAAAACGGCAAAACACTTGTGTCTACGATCGACATCAATATCCAGAAAATAGCCGAAGACCGCCTGGAAAAGTTTGAAAAAAAATACGGCAGTAAGGGAAGCTCTATTCTGGTCATGGACCCGAACAATGGGGAAGTCCTGGGAATGGCCAACTCCAACAAATATGACCTGGAACACCCCAGAGATGAAAAAGGTCTGCTCTCGAAATATTCTCAGAGCCAGATTAATTCCATGTCAGAAAAACAGAAGGTAAAAGCCTTTAATGAACTGTGGAAGAATCCGATCGTATCAAACAGTTTCGAGCCGGGATCTACCTATAAACCGTTTACGGTGGCAGGAGGACTGGAGGACGGGATTCTCAAGGGAAATGAACATTATTACTGCAGCGGTTACAAACAGGTGGGGAAATACAAGATTCACTGTTCTCACAGAGAAGGACATGGAAATCTGAGTCTGTCTGACAGCATCGCATATTCATGCAATGTGGCGCTGATGGATATTGCCTTTAAAGAAGGTAAGGATGTATTTGCAAAATATCAAAAAGATTTTAACTTTGGAGTAAAGACGGGGATCGATCTTCCGGGCGAAGCGGAAACCGCAGGCCTTCTGCACGGCGCAGACCAGATGACGAATGTTGATCTGGCTACCAGTTCCTTCGGACAGTCCTTTAACTGTTCTATGATACAAATGGCATCTTCTTTCAGTTCATTGGTCAACGGAGGCAGCTACTATAAGCCTCATGTGGTGAAGCAGACCAGGGATGACAAAGGAAATGTAGTGAGCAACAAGGAATCCGAACTGGTCAAACAGACGATCTCGGCTGATACATCCAAGAAGCTGCGCACTTATATGGAAGAGACAGTCGAAAAAGGAACCGGGAAAAAAGCACAGATCAAAGGCTACAGCGTCGGAGGAAAGACAGGGACCGCACAGAAAATTCCGAGAAGTGCAGGGACTTACATCGTCTCCTTCTGCGGATTTGCTCCCGTAGAAAATCCTAAAGTTGTTGTATATGTGGTCATAGATGAAATCCAGAAAGACTCACAGCTCAACACCGGACTGGCTGTTGAAATGGCGAGAGATGTATTAAAAGAATCACTGAAGGACATGAATGTGCAGAAAACGAAAAAGTAAAACATGTCATACTTGTTTCCTTGGATTCATATATTTTTATCAGTATGGATTCCGGAGTTTTTTATGAAAACAAGTTATAAACGAAGGATGCTTCTCATGGGCGGCATCTTTGCATTCTGTCTGATCTTTATGGCGGGAAGGCTTGGCTATCTGATGATCGGGCAGGCAGATAAGTATCTGGCGCTGGCCAAAGACCTGCACCAGAGAGAGCGGGAAATCAAGGCTCCCAGGGGAAATATTTATGACAGAAACGGGGTGAAGATCGCATCCAACAAAGCGGTTTACTCTATCTCTGTGATTCATTCCCAGACAAAGCAGAAAGAGAAAGTCGTATCGGTCCTTTCAAAGGAACTTCAGATAGATGAGTCAGAAATCAAAAAAAAGGTTTATAAAAATTCAGTTAGGGAAAAGATTAAGAGTAATGTAGATAAAGACGCAGCAGACCGTATCAGAAAATATGAACTTGCCGGCGTTAAAGTGGATGAGGATTATAAACGGACTTATCCTTATAATGATCTGGCTTCAAAAGTCCTGGGATTTACAGGAGGAGACAATCAGGGGATCGTTGGGCTTGAGGTGACATATGACTCTTATCTGCAGGGCAAACCCGGAAGAATCCTGACACTGACGGACGGCGGCGGAAGAGAAATTGACGGTGCCTACGAGGAGAGAGATGAACCGGTAGCCGGCAATGACCTGTATACTACACTGGATGTGAACCTGCAGAACTATGTGTGGCAGGCATGTGAAAAGGTAAGAAAAGAAAAGGGAGCAAAACGGGTTTCCATGATTATCATGAATCCTCAAAACGGAGAGATTTATGCCATGGTCAACACTCCTGAATACAATTTAAATGAACCGTTTAAACTGAAAGGGAAAAAAGAGAACACCACAGGAAAGAAAAGACAGGAACTGCTGAACCAAATGTGGAGAAACACATGTATCAATGATACATATGAGCCGGGATCTGTCTTTAAGATTGTGACTGCAACCGCCGGTCTGGAACTTGGCAAAGTGAAAGTGACGGATCACTTCAGCTGTCCGGGATTCCGGATCGTGGAAGACCGGAAGATCCGCTGCCATAAAACCACGGGGCACGGCGCCGAGACCTTTAAGGAGGGTGTTATGAATTCGTGCAACCCGGTTTTTATGGAAGTTGGAGCCAGGGTAGGAGTAGACGGGATGTATACGATATTCCGCCAGATGGGCCTGTTTGAAAAGACCGGCATCGATATTCCGGGTGAGGCAAATTCCATTATGCATAACAAAAAGAATGTGGGAGCGGTGGAGCTTGCCACGATGTCTTTCGGGCAGTCCTTCCAGATTACTCCTCTGCAGCTGATGAGAGCTGCCAGTGCCGCAGTTAACGGAGGAACTCTGGTGACACCTCATTTTGGCATGAAGGCAGTGGATTCATCGGGAAAGACAGTGAAGACTTTTGAATTTGCGAAAAAGAAAAACGTGATTAAAAAAGAAACATCTGAGACAATGAGGGAGCTTTTGGAGGCAGTGGTGTCAGAAGGTTCCGGAAGGAACTGTAAGATTGAAGGATATTCCATTGGAGGGAAGACTGCGACCAGTGAAAAACTGCCCCGCGGAACAGGGAAATATATTTCCTCATTTTTAGGTTTTTCAAAGGCAGAACATCCAACCGTGATGGCTTTGGTCATGATCGACGAGCCGAAGGGCACTTATTATGGAGGAACCATCGCAGCGCCGGTGGTACGGGAGGTATTTAAAGTTGCACTTCCTTATCTTGGAATTTCCAAGGATTATACGGTTGATAAAACAAAGAAATAAAGATATACTGGAAAGATAAGAAAAACAAATGAGGTGAAAACATGAATTATAGTATCGTAAAACCTATTTTAATTGCATTTTTCGTCAGCGTGGTGCTGAGCCCGATGATGATTAAATATTTACAGAAGCTGAAATTCGGCCAGTTCATCCGGGGCGAGGGACCCGAGTCCCACCTGAAGAAGTCAGGGACCCCGACGATGGGAGGACTGATCATCCTGCTTGGCATCATTGTGGCTTCTCTGTTTTATGTGAAAGATTATCCGAACATTATACCGGTTCTCTTTGTTACCCTCGGATTCGGCTTCATCGGTTTTATCGATGATTATATCAAAGTCGTGATGAAGAGAAATCTTGGACTCAGGGCCTGGCAGAAGATGCTTGGACAGATCATTGTGACCGGAGTGTTTGCATACTATCTGATCAATCATACGGATATTGGAACCTCCATGCTGATCCCTTTTTCACACGGAAAATATCTGGAGCTGGGAGCACTGTTTGTTCCCGCTATCTTTATTATCCTGCTGGGAACTGTCAATGGGGCCAACTTTACGGACGGACTCGACGGTCTTGCATCCAGTGTCACTGTTTTGATCGCTACCTTTTTTACGGTTGTAGCCATCGGAGCGGGTATCTCCGGAAATGATCCGGGATTATGGCCCATCACTTGTGCCACGGTGGGGGCTTTGCTCGGATTTCTCGTGTTTAATGTTTACCCTGCGAGAGTATTCATGGGAGACACAGGGTCCCTTGCACTGGGCGGGTTCGTGGCTGCCACAGCGGTTATGCTGAGGCTCCCTCTGTTCGTACCGCTTGTGGCTTTTATCTACATGATCGAGGTATTGTCGGTTATGATACAGGTCGTTTATTTTAAGAAAACAGGGAAAAGAGTTTTTAAGATGGCGCCGATCCATCATCATTTTGAGCTGTCCGGCTGGCCGGAGACAAAAGTTGTTGCCATATTTGCCATCGTCACAGCAATCTTATGCCTGATCGGCCTGATCGCCATTTAGATAAGGAGCAGGAAATGACATTAAAAGATAAGAAGGTTTTAGTTGCGGGAGCGGGGAAGAGCGGAATAGGATCTGCCAGTCTCCTGATCCGTTCCGGGGCATCTGTCAGTCTGTATGACGGAAATGAACACTTGAAGGCACGGGATATTTATGACAAACTGGAGGGAAAAAAAGAGATTCCGCTGATTCTTGGAGAACTCACACCGGGAGCAGAGGAGGAGTTTGATCTCTTAGTACTTAGCCCAGGAATTTCTGTCAATGCTCCGGTATCAAAGCAGTTTATGGATTCCGGCAGGCCTGTCTGGAGTGAGATTGAACTCGCATATCAGGTTTCCAGGGGACAGATTGCGGCTATCACAGGCACGAATGGAAAGACAACGACCACAGCGCTGGTGGGAGAGATCATGAAGTGTTTTTACAGTGACGTGTATGTGGTTGGAAATATCGGAACGCCGTATACGAGCGTTGCTTTGGATACAAAAGACGAGAGCATTATTGTGGCCGAGATCAGCAGTTTTCAGCTGGAAACGATACAGGACTTCTGCCCTAAGGTTTCAGCCGTTTTAAACATTACACCGGACCATCTGGACCGGCATGGGACAGTGGAAGTCTATGCAAAGACAAAGGAATCCATCGGAAAGAACCAGACCGGAGATCAGGTTATGGTTCTGAACTATGAAGACCCAGTGACCAGAAATATGGCTGAGAGGGCAAACGCCAGGGTCGTATTTTTCAGCCTGGATCATGAACTGGAAGAAGGAGTCTATTTTAAAGACGGATCTTTCATGCTTGCAGAAAACAAAACAGTACAGACCATATGTACAGAAGCCGATATCAACCTTCTGGGCGGGCATAATTATGAAAATATTTTGGCGGCGATCGCGGTATCCCACTATATGGGGGTTCCGGCAGAGCAGATCAGAAAGGGAGTTTCTGGTTTTAAAGGAGTGGAACACCGCATAGAATATGTAGATACCATTAAAGATGTTGCATACTACAATGATTCTAAGGGAACCAACACCGATGCAGCCATCAAAGGGATCAAGGCCATGAACCGTCCCACGTTCCTGATCGGGGGAGGGTACGATAAGAAGGCAGAATATGATGACTGGATCGAGGCCTTTGACGGCAAAGTGAAGGAACTGATCCTTTTGGGCGCGACGGCGGAGAAGATCGGTAAAACAGCCGAGGCCCATGGTTTTTCCCGAATTGTATATGTAGATACTCTGGAAGAAGCAGTGGAGTATGCATCAAAGCATGCAGTTTCCGGCGATGCAGTTCTTTTATCTCCGGCCTGCGCAAGCTGGGGGATGTTCCCGAACTATGAGGTACGGGGCGACCGCTTCAAGGAGTATGTAAACAAATTAAAGGAGCGCTAAGATTTGAAAAAAAGCAGAGTCAGTGAAAAATACATGCCAAAGCGGCGTTATCTCGATTATCCGATGCTTTTTATCGTGATGTTTCTCGTGGGATTCGGCCTGGTTATGATCTTTAGTACAAGTTCATATAAGAGTACACTGAACTTTGGGAATCCGTATCACTGGCTCATCAGGCAGTGTTTTGCAGTTGGAGTGGGAGCGGTCTTTATGGCAGCACTCACATGGTTTGATTACAGGATTCTCAACGCAAAGATCATTGCCTATGGCTGCTACGGACTCAGTGTAGCACTGCTGATCATCGTATTATTTATCGGTGCCGCTAAAAAAGGAGCTGTGCGCTGGATCTCTATCGGAGGATTCCAGTTCCAGCCTTCCGAAGTCGCAAAAATTTTCCTTGTGATCTATCTGGCATACATATTATCACAGAATGCCCATCGGATGCGTACGATGGCTGCTGCTGTAAAAGTTATCATCCGATGTCTGCCGATCATCGGACTGGTTGCCTATCAGAACTTAAGTACGGCGATCGTTTTGACAGCAATGGTCGGGGTCATGATTTTTGTGGTAAGTCCGAAAACCAAAGAGCTTCTGGGAATTGCCCTTTCAGGTGTCGCAGGATTAGTGCTTTATCTGACGTTTTCCAACAGTTACCGGAACGAACGTGTGGCGATATGGAAAAATCCGGAGACTCACCCGAAAGGACTTCAGACGATGCAGGCACTGTATGCTATCGGTTCCGGAGGCCTGTTTGGGAAGGGCCTTGGCCAGAGCATGCAGAAGATGGGGTTCATACCGGAATCCCACAATGATATGATCTTCTCGATCATTTGTGAGGAGCTGGGCTTATTCGGCGCTGTCTGTCTGATCCTTCTGTTTATGCTTTTAATATGGAGAATGCTTTTGATCGCTATGAATTCGGATGATCTGTTCGGGTCCCTGATCGTGATCGGATTTATGATTCATATCGGAGTGCAGGTATTTATTAACATAGCGGTTGTAACAAATACGATCCCTCCGACCGGTATCCCTCTGCCGTTTATAAGTTACGGCGGAACTTCAATCCTGGTCGTTATGGCGGAGATGGGGCTGGTTTTATCGGTATCCAGGAAGATACGTATGTAGAGGAACTGATTATGGATAAAAATGAAAAAATAATTACAATCAGTCAGGCAAAAAAACAGCAGAAGGGCCTTGGGAATAAGAAAAAAATTATCGGCTGCATTGCCGGCCTGCTGTTTCTTCTCTGTATTATTTTATTTGCAGTATTCCAGACGAAAAAGATTGTCATAAAAGGGAACAGCCATTACACAGAGGGTGAGATAGCGGCCGCACTGAAGGACAATACATACACGGGCAACGGGCTGATCCTGTTTCTGAGAAATAAGATTGCGCCTGTAAAGACGCTTCCGTTCGTAGATTCTGTAACGATAACTCTTAAGGGGACGAATCAGGTGACGGTGCAGGTCAATGAGAAAAAACGGGCAGGGTGTCTGAATTATAACGGGAAATATGTTTATTTCGATAAGGAAGGCTATGCGCTGGAAATTTATGAGAAACACTATGATGATGTGCCGCTGGTCACAGGGCTGAATTATAAAAAAATTGCTCTCGGTGAAAAAATACCGGAGAAGAAGACTGCCGTATTTGAGCAGATACTAAAAATTACCATGGCCATCGACAAGTATGATCTTCCGGTAAGCCAGATCCATTTTAATGCAGAAGGGAAAGCCCTTCTGATCAGCGGAGATTTAACGATTAATCTGTGGAACAGCCGGGAGCTGGACTTGAAGCTTACAGAGCTTACAGGTATCCTTCCTAAGATGAAAGGCAAGAAGGGTACCATCTCGATGAAATATTTTACAAAGGACAATCCGGTAGCGATTTTCAAGAAGAAAAAGTAGTTGAAAGTTTAACTGAAAAACTGTATCATGTAAGAAGATAACATGAAATGATAATGTGGATGAGTATAAGAAAATTTGAGATAGAGATTGAAGGAGGAGCATCGTGGTCGAGATTATGCCGAATGTAGAAAGCACACAAGCCAGAATTTTAGTCATTGGAGTCGGGGGAGCCGGCAACAATGCAGTGAACCGCATGGTTGACGAAAATATACAGGGAGTGGAACTTGTAGGAATTAACACGGACAGGCAGGCCCTGTCTTTATGCAAGTGCTCTACGAAGATCCAGATAGGAGAAAAGCTGACCAAAGGTCTCGGTGCCGGTGCGAAACCTGAGATCGGAGAGGCAGCGGTGGAAGAAAACCGGGATGAGATCACACAGCTGGTACAGGGTGCCGATATGGTCTTTGTCACCTGCGGTATGGGAGGCGGAACAGGTACCGGAGCAGCACCGGTGATTGCCGAGATTTCAAAGTCTCTTGGTATTTTGACCGTCGGTGTTGTCACAAAGCCTTTTACTTTTGAAGGAAAGCCAAGAATGAATAATGCTGTCGCGGGAGTGGCGCGTCTTCAGGATCAGGTGGACACGATGATCGTGATTCCGAATGACAAGCTGCTTCAGATCTGCGAGAAGAAAACAACCATTCCGGACGCACTCAAAAAAGCTGATGAAGTGCTTCAGCAGGGTGTTCAGGGAATTACCGATATGATCTACAATCCTGGTCTTATCAATGTTGACTTTGCAGACATCCAGACGGTTATGCGCGATAAGGGTATTGCACACATCGGTATGGGTGTTGCGGATGAGGAATTGGAAGCAATCAAGGCAGCCATGGAAAGCCCGCTTCTGGAAACTACAGTTTCCGGAGCGACCGATATCATCGTCAATTTCTCAGGTGATGTGGGTATGCTGGAGGCACAGCAGGCAGTAGAGTACTTGAAGGATACGGCTGGACAAGAAGTCAACGTTATCTTCGGCACTGTCAACTCTGATATGGGTGACCAGATCAGCGCAACTATCGTTGCCACGGGGATCCAGTCTGAGGCAGGAGCCAGAGGAGCAGGATTTAAGAAGAAAAGCATTACTCCTCCTCCCGTTTTTTCCGGACAGCCTATCTACAGCAGTCAGCCGAAAAGTGAGCCTGCTGAAACAGCAGAATCTACATATGGGAGCAAAGAACAGGAGACTGCCAGTGTAGAGGATCATGATTCAAAGATCGTGATTCCGGAGTTTTTATTAAAGAGCAGAAGAAAATAAAATAAACGTGGGACAAGCCCGTATCTTGCCGTAAGGCAGGATACGGGTTTTTTTGTAGAATTAACGTATCTGCCACTTCTCTTTTTTGACAAAGTACGTGCACCTCTTTTTTTATAATAAGCTTATGTTTTTTTTGATGATGTTTTTGGAACAGTGGCTGGTCCTCCTGGGGCTGCTGCTTATTTTAAGAAGTTCGCTGAAATCACAGAGTTCTGTCTGGCGTATCCTGCTGGCATCAGCGGCCGGAAGCGGACTCGGGTGTCTGACGGCATGGGCGGCGGAAGGAAATCAGGCAGTCCAGCTTGGATTTCTCGCGGCAAGCATCGGAGCGACCTCCTGGCTTGCATTTCCGCTCTCTCTGAGAAAAAGTCTGATATGTTCCGGATATTTATTTGCACTCTCAGCCTTGCTGGGCGGACTGTGGAGCTTCGTGAAATACCGTTTATCTATCCATATCTGGATTTTCGGCTGTTTTGCGGCGTTTCTCCTCTTGGCTTTTTTGTATTGTGCAGTCTGGGAAAATATCAGGAGCCAGAAAGATTCCTTATACCAGGTATCATTTGAACTCCTTGGCAGGACGGTCAGAGTCACTGCCTATTTGGATACGGGGAATTTTTTATACGAACCTATAGAAAAGATCCCGGTTTCCGTCATGGAGGAACAGGCACTGAATCCATATTTAGATGAATCATTAACCATTTTAATAGAAAAACATAAGCTAAAAGATATAAGAATGATTCCATACAGGACGGTTGGCAGGGAAAACGGCCTGATGATGGGGATTCTTGTAGCTAATATCAGAATCAAGAATAGCAGCCAGACATGGATGGCAGAAAGAGGATTGATAGGACTGTCAGAGCACCCGCTTTCCCGGGACGGCCACTATCAGTTACTGCTCCATCCGGATCTGGTCAGATAAAGTAATGGGAGGTTGTACAGTGCTGAAACTTAATGTGACATGCCAAAAGAGGACTTTTTTAGCGAAAGGAAAAGAAATCCACTACATAGGGGGTGCAGAAATTCTGCCGGCTCCTCTGGAAGCAAAGGAAGAGGAGAAGATGATACATAAGCTCGGGACAGCGGAGGAGCCGGAAGCCAGGGCAAAATTAATTGAGCGGAATCTGCGGCTTGTAGTCTACATAGCAAAGAAATTTGACAATACAGGGATCGGTGTTGAAGATTTAATATCCATTGGGACGATCGGACTGATCAAAGCCATCAATACATTTAATCCGGCCAAAAAGATCAAACTTGCTACCTACGCTTCCAGATGCATTGAGAATGAAATTCTGATGTATTTGAGAAGAAATAACAAGACGAAGATGGAAGTGTCCATCGATGAACCGCTGAATGTGGATTGGGACGGAAATGAACTTCTGCTCTCGGATATACTCGGAACAGACGAAGACATTATTTACAGGGACCTGGAGCATGAGGTGGACAGGAAGCTTTTGCTGAATGCCATGAAGATCCTCTCTGACCGGGAGAGAAAGATCATTGAGCTGAGATTCGGCATCAACCAGAAGGATGGGGAGGAGAAAACACAGAAAGAGGTTGCCGATTTAATGGGAATCTCCCAGTCGTACATATCCAGATTGGAAAAGAAGATTATTAAAAGATTAAAGAGAGAGATGTCCCGGATGGGGTGTGTCTGATCAGTGAAAAAGAGAATGCCGCATGGGAGAAGTCCTGATGCGGCTTTTTCATTTCATAGAAAAGTTCTACGACCTTCTCTATGAAATACAAAATCTCCGAGGGCTGTCCACAGATGCGTAAGGAAAACTTTGTTTTACATGAAGACTCATGGAAAAATTTTCTGTGTGATTGGGTTTTGAAAATGAGCGGAAAGATGTTATACTACTGACATAGAAAAAGGAGGAGACAAGTGAGAGTAAAAGGGGTAAAGAATAAACTTGCAGTATTTGTTTCAGCAATCGTATTGGCGGCTGGAATTTCTTACGTCAGCCATGCTTCTGTTTTTGCGGAAGAAAAAAGTGCGGAAGAACATGATCCGGCCAACAGTTGGCGGTTTAAAGATGGAAAACCGGTAAAACAGCAGGAGCCGATAGGTCCATCCATATCAGCCAGAGGAGGCAGGGCAGTTTCAAATGCTTGGAAAAATGTAAACGGTGTATTTTTGAATTCCCTGGGGAATCCAATTCCAAATGCCACTGCAAAGGGAATCGATGTGAGCAAATGGGACGGTAAAATTGACTGGAATAAAGTCAAAGCAGACGGAGTTGATTATGCCATTCTAAGGGTGGGATACGGAGAAAATCTTAAAAGCCAGGATGATCCAACATGGGCATACAATTCATCCGAATGTGAGAGAATCGGGATGCCTTATGGCGTATACATATATTCGTATGCAACTAATACGACGAAAGCAAAAAGCGAAGCAGAACACGTGATACGCCTGGTCAAGGGTAAGAAGCTTTCCTATCCGATTTATTATGATATGGAAGATGAGAAATTTCAGGGAGGATTGTCAAATAAGAAACTAGGAGAAATTGCCGATACTTTTATAAAGACACTGGACAGCGCAGGTTATAAGAATGTCGGTGTTTATGCAAATAAATACTGGTTTACTTCACGGCTGACAAGCAGTGTATTTGATAAATATCCAAGATGGGTTGCACAGTATAATTACCGCTGTGATTATGACGGAACTTATCATATGTGGCAGAGTACAGATTCAGGAAAGGTCAGTGGAATCGGTACAAATGTAGATCTGAATTTTAAAATAGGCTCATGGAACGTCAATGCACTGCAGACGACAGCTGTTTCGTCAATGAAGCGGAATAAGACAAGCCTGAAGCTTAAGAACGGTTCTTCCTATACATTGAAAAAATCAATCGCGCCATCCAATGCTTCCAACAAAACGGTGACATGGACCAGTTCCAATAAAAAAGTGGCAGCTGTTTCTTCCGGGGGAAAGATCACTGCAAAGGGCGTGGGGAAAGCAACGATCACAGCGAAGACATCCAACGGGAAAAAGGCAGTCTGCAAGGTTACGGTACGGCCCAGGACGAACAAAATTAAAAAGCTTAAAAAATCGGGAAGGAAAAGCATTAAGGTTACCTGGTCAAAAGTTAGCGGTACTACAAAATATCAGATTTATATGTCAAAAAAGAAATCTTCCGGATATAAAAGGGTAAAAACTGCATCAGCTAAAACATTCAGTTTTACCAAAAAAGGACTGAAGAGAGGCAAACGTTACTATTTTAAAATACGTTCTTATAAAACAGTTGGAAAAACCAAGTATTACAGCAGCTACAGTCCAATCAAATCAATAAAAAGATAGGAATAAAAAGCAATAAAAAAGATCCTGAAAAGGATCTTTTTTATTGCTTTTGAATATCGAAACTAAAGAATGATTTATTTAATGGTGACGGTGTTATCGTATCTCTGATAAGTATAGTTTTTAGATTTATATTTGTAGATAATCGTCAGGCGGTCCGGGCTGATGTATAAATACTGGACTTTACTAAAGTCAATGTCACTTCCCAAATAATGCATGAAGGAATCCTTAAAATCGGTATCTATGGTGGTACCCTGCTCATGGCTCCAGTCGGCTCCCGAAGAATAGATTACTTCACCATTTTTACTGTTGTTGTCAGCATAAACCTCCGCATAGGCAGAAGTAGCAGCGTTTGCGATCAGCTTTAAATCCGCATGGGCCGAGCGTTTGTTGGCTCTGTCTATGTACCCGGTCAGAGTCGGCACCAGCAAAGCGATCAGGATCGCCAGAATAACCAGCACGACGATTAATTCAACTAAAGTAAATCCTTTTTTTGTTCCCTCTTAAACGATTCATATAAACCCCATCCTTTGTCGTTTGTTTTTTTTAATTATATCACAGGAGAATGAAAATTTATACCCACAGGCGGACAACTTGTGATATAATAGTCCTACAAATGTAGGATTATCGAAAGGGGACAGGGATGAAGAAAAGTTTTTTAAGAGCGGCAAAGAAAGTTTTCGCGGTACTTTTGACTGTCAGTTTGATGTCGGCTGCACTGCCGGTACTCGTAAACGGTAACCAATCAGAACCTAAACAGAAGGAAGGACAGGGAGCAGAGAACAGCTGGCGTTACAAAAACGGTACACCGATCTATCCCGGACAGTCTTTCAGCAGAGCTTCAAAACCATATTCAAATGCCTGGAATAAAGTCAACGGCATGTTTGTCAATGATCTGGGGAATCCGATTCCGGGAGCAGTGAAAAAGGGGATAGATGTCAGTCAGCATCAGGGAAAGATTGACTGGGAGATGGTGAAAATATCAGGGATTGATTTTGCTGTTATCCGGTGTGGGTATGGAATGGATCAAACAGACCAAGACGATGATCAATGGCTGCGGAATGTATCAGAATGTGAGCGTCTGGGCATTCCCTATGGAGTTTACCTTTATTCCTATGCAGACACAGTAGAGAAGGCGAAAAGTGAGGCAGATCATGTTATTCGTCTGATTAAGGATAAAAAATTATCATATCCTGTTTATTACGACTTGGAAGATGATTCTTTATTAAAGCTTTCAAATTCCAAATTGGCACAGATTACAGAGGCATTTGCCGGAAGATTAAAGGCAAACGGTTATAGCAAAGTAGGAATATATGCAAATAAAAATTGGTTTGAGAAGAAACTGACGAATAAGACATTTCAAAAATATCCAAAATGGGTTGCACAATATAGCAATCTGTGTACTTATTCCGGAAACTATGTTATGTGGCAGTGTACTAACAAAGGAACGGTCAATGGCATCAGAGGAAATGTGGATATAAACTTCCTGATCAGCAGCATTCCTGCAAAAAATATCAAACTGAATAAAAAGTCCCTGTCGCTGAAGAAAGGTTCCTACTATACACTGAAAAGTTACATAGAACCTAAGAACTCCTATCCTTCAGTTAAGTGGTCCAGCTCCAGTTCGTCTGTGGCATCGGTCAGTTCGTCAGGCAAAGTAACGGCGAAAAAGGTAGGGACAGCGGTTATCACCGGAAGAACAGGAAATGGAAAAAAGGCTTCCTGCAAAATTACGGTGATCCCAAAGACGAATAAAATAAAGAAGCTGAAGAAGAGCGGATCAAAGGGGATTAAAATAAGCTGGTCAAAAATTTCCGGCGTGTCTAAATATCAGATTTACATGTCCAGGAAAAAGTCTTCCGGTTTTAAAAGGATAGCAACTGTATCTGCAAAAAAAGCATCTTACACAAAAGGCAAGTTAAAAAAGAAAAAAAGGTACTATTTTAAAGTCAGATCGTATCAGACTGTAAAGAAAAAGAAAATTTACAGTAAATTTTCTAAAGTAAAATCTCTTAAGCGGTGATCTAAAGATATTCCTCTTGTAAAAGTGGCTTCTTTAGTGTAGATTAGCCTTACAGTCATTAAACATCAGGAGGATAAAGATATGATTATTGCATTGATCGCACATGACAAGAAAAAAGACGAGATGGTGGAATTTGCAAAGAAGCATAAAGAAACATTAGCAAAATATGACTTGGTCGCAACCGGTACAACCGGAAAACGGGTAGAGGAAGCCACAGGACTTCCGGTGAAGAAATATTTGTCAGGACCGTATGGAGGAGACCAGCAGCTGGGAGGCAGAATTGCAGAGGGAAAGATCGGACTGGTTGTTTTTTTCCGGGACCCACTGACTGCACAGCCCCATGAGCCGGACGTGTCTGCACTGCTTCGTGTCTGTGATGTGCACAAGGTACCGGCAGTCACCAACACTGCGGCGGCAGAACTGATGATTCAAATGTTTTAAACTGTCAGGACTGAGTATTTTGACTTGAAAAATGACAGATCATAGTGTATATTTATTTTGAAAGCTGTGCGACTGGCGGATAGTGGAGAAACCACGGGGAGCACGGCAGCAGAAATGCCGGCCGCCTGGGCAACTTTTATTTAGTGTGCCCAGGCGGCTTATTTTTACATAAAAAAGGTCTGCGAACCTTTCGTATGGAATGAAAATCTCTCTGCGAAGCTGCACACAGATACAAAAGGAGGATACAGGACAATGAAGATGTTGTCATTAGAAAACGAGTTAAAAGGGAATTCATACCCTGGAAGAGGAATTGTGATCGGGAAGTCACCAAACGGGGCCTATGCAGTGACTGCATATTTTATCATGGGAAGAAGCGAAAACAGCAGAAACCGTGTGTTTATTGAGGACGGAAAAGGTATCCGGACACAGGCTTTTGATCCGTCAAAGCTGAGTGATCCGAGCCTTATCATCTATGCTCCGGTCAAGGTATTAGGAAATAAAACAATCGTGACCAACGGAGACCAGACGGATACGATCTACGAGCTCATGGATAAACAGCAGACATTTGAACAGGCATTGAGGACGAGAGAGTTTGAGCCGGATGCACCGAATTATACTCCGCGTATTTCAGGCATTATGCATGTGGAAAACGGAACCTACAACTATGCAATGTCTATTTTAAAGAGCAATAACGGTAATCCGGATGCATGTAACCGGTATACATTTGCCTATGAGAATCCGGTAAGCGGGGAGGGACATTTCATTCATACCTATATGCAGGACGGAGATCCGCTTCCGAGTTTTGAGGGAGAGCCTAAATTAATCGGTTTAGACGATGATATTAATGCGTTTACAAGCCGTGTGTGGGAAAGCCTGAATGAAGACAACAAAGTATCTCTGTTTGTGCGCTACATTGATATCAAAACAGGAGAATATGAAACAAGGATCGTGAACAAGAATCGATAGGAGGAGACCATGAAGGAATTAGAATTAAAATACGGATGCAATCCGAATCAGAAGCCGTCAAGAATTTACATGGAAGACGGTGAACTGCCGATCAAAGTGTTAAGCGGCAAACCGGGATATATTAATTTTCTCGATGCATTAAACGGATGGCAGCTGGTGAAGGAACTAAAAAAAGCGACCGGGCTTCCGGCGGCAGCTTCCTTTAAGCACGTCTCTCCTGCAGGCGCTGCGGTAGGGCTTCCGATGACTGATGTGGAAAAGAAGATTTACTGGGTAGATGACATGGATATGGAATTTACTCCTCTTGCCAATGCATATGCCAGGGCGAGGGGGGCTGACCGTATGTCTTCCTTCGGAGATTTCATTTCACTTTCCGATGTGTGTGATGCGGCAACAGCCAAAATTATAAAAAGAGAGGTGTCTGACGGGGTTATCGCACCGGGATATGACGCAGACGCTCTTGAAATTTTAAAAGAAAAGAAAAAAGGAAACTATAACGTGATCGAGATTGATCCGGATTATGTGCCGGCTCCGGTGGAGCGCAAGGAAGTGTTCGGTGTTACTTTTGAGCAGGGCAGAAATGAACTGAACATTGACAAGGATTTCTTTAACGATATCGTGACAGAGAATAAAGAACTGCCTGACTTTGCTAAAATTGACTTGGCGATTGCAATGATCACATTAAAGTATACCCAGTCTAATTCCGTATGCTACGCAAAGGGCGGACAGGCCATCGGCATCGGTGCGGGACAGCAGTCCAGAATCCACTGTACCCGTCTGGCAGGACAGAAAGCGGACAACTGGTATCTGCGCCAGGCTCCGAAAGTCATGGGACTTGAGTTCGTGGACGGTATCCGACGTGCGGACCGTGACAATGCCATTGACTTGTATATCGGAGACGACTATATGGATGTTTTAGCCGACGGGGCTTGGGAAAATATCTTTAAAGTAAAACCGGAAGTGTTTACGAGAGAAGAAAAGCGTGAATGGCTGGATCAGATGACGGGTGTGGCATTGGGATCAGATGCGTTTTTCCCGTTTGGCGATAATATCGAAAGGGCACACAAAAGCGGCGTTTCTTATGTGGCTGAGCCGGGAGGCTCCATCAGAGATGACCATGTCATTGCCACATGCAATAAATATAACATGGTGATGTGTTTTACGGGAATCCGTTTATTCCATCATTAGAAGATATAAGAAGGAGAGAAATCAAGCTGGTTTCTCTCCTTCTGTATTATAGGGTCTGGCAGTAAATATGAATGGCCTTTGAGACGAAACGGGCGGTTCCCTCTCCGCCGGCACGGTCTATAGACTCTTTCATCCTGTCATCACAGACGTACATTTCGCCCAGAGAGGCCAGAATATCGTCTGTACAGGTATAATATTGATCCGTAATAGACTGTTTGAGGAGCTCAACCTGGTGCATCACCGGTTCGGAGGCCGGGTCTTCGTTTATGAGACGGCCAAATTCCGCAAAGTTTGCCATAAACTTGGTATTCATGACCTTCCAGTCCTCCTCTGTATAAGTTTTTGCTTTCTGCTCATATTCACGGAAAGCATCGGTACCGCCCCAGCTTTTTCTGGCCTCGGATTTATAGCTTTCCAGCGTTTCTTTGTTCAATGTCTGATAATTCAATGATTCCACTCCTAACTTTTGAATTCCAAGAGCGAAGTCGATCAGATGTTCCAGCCGGTCCTTTTTAAGCCTCAAAAGCTGTATCTGCTGATCTAATGCTTTTTGGCGGTCAAAATCCGGACGATCCAGGATCTCTCTGATGTCCTTTAATGAGAATTCAAGTTCCCGGAACAGTAAAATATGTTGAAGGCGTTCCAAAGCTTTGGTGCCGTACAGCCGGTAGCCAGCCTCCGTGACACGGTCGGGACATAAAAGTCCGATCTCGTCATAATAGTGGAGAGTGCGCACACTGATACCGGTTAATCTGCTTACTTCTCTTACTGTTTTCATCTTGGTCTCCTCCTCCTGGTAAGTACAGAATAGCCTATCACGCTGCGTGAGAGTCAAGAGATAAAATAGATTAAAGGAATTCTGTCATGTGTTTGCGGTACCAGAGCGGCATCATGGTTTTCTGACAGCGGGGATTTTTTCTGGCTTCTACACCGATCGTCTCAAAAAATACTTTCCAGAGATCTGTGTAAAGATCAGAAATCTCAGAGGTCTTCAGACGGTTTAATTCATCCTCTGAGAGGGTGGTCATATAGTAATCATGATCACAGGGATGAACGACGGCAGTTTTCCGGTTATCGTCGATGATCATCCAGTTCTCGGAGGGCATGCGGTCCGTAAACTGGGGAGCCAGGATGGTCAGGACATCACACTTGGGTTCAATATGGGAGATAAGAACATGATCTATTTCGGAAAAACGCAGAAACTCCCGGAATAAGTGAGCTTCATTCATAACTTTACGGTCCAGTTCAAACAAATTCATCACAGCAGGCTCCTGCAGCATATTGACAACGGCAGGCCCATAGTGAAACCCATAGATCAGGAACCGGTAGATCATATCCAGCTTTTCTTCCTGAAAAGACATGGCAGCGCGGTATACCATCTGGTAGGCGCGAAAAGAGATCTTTTTTTGGATGGAACGGATGACACTGGCGGTCTGATCGGGATCGTGATCTACATGGCGGTAATCACAGAACAGTTCCAGATTCCCTATGGGTTCAGTTTTTAATCGGATGTTTTTGTGGCCTAAGCGGGATGCCCAGGCAGTGTATATACAGGACATCATATCCTCAAACGTATCTTTGCAGGTGAAAATGGTCATGCGTTTTCTCCATTATTTTCAGTCGGCCGTTTTTCAGGCAAATATTAAAACTGTTACTGGTTTTTATATTTGTCCGCTCAGAGACTTGCAGGTATCTTCGGCTGAGGGGGCCGATGCAAAATTCTTATCGTCAAACAGGGACAGCTGTTCATAGGTCTGGGGATGATCAATCTCCCAGGACTTTTTGTAATCCTCTCCGATCAGCTGACGGGTGATGAAGTTCTCCTCGATCGGGATATGAAACATCATCTTTCCGTTACAGGTTATAAAATACTTGGCCCGTTTCAGGACGATCCCCATCTTTTTCAGGTTTTCAAATGTCAGGGAGCGCTGTCGGCGGCTCTTGACAATACGGTAGGCGGATTTGGTGCCGATGCCGGGAACTCTCAGAAGATCTGCGTAGCTGGCGCGGTTGATCTCCACAGGGAAAAGCTCCAGGTGCCGCAGTGCCCAGTCGCACTTGGGGTCCAGCATGATATTGAAGTTGGGCCTGTCAGTACTCAGCAGTTCCTCTGCATGAAAGCCGTAAAACCTCAGCAGCCAGTCGGCCTGATAGAGACGATGTTCCCTTAACAGAGGAGGGGCGGTATCCAGGGAGGGAAGGCGGGAATCTTCATTGAGCGGGACATAGGCTGAGAAGAAGACACGTTTCAGATCAAACTTCTGGTACAGCTGCTGAGTGACAGAAAGAAGCTGAAGATCATTCTCTGCGGTAGCTCCAACGATCATCTGAGTGCTCTGCCCGGCGGGGACAAAGGGTGCATTCTTGTCCTTAGCGGGCGGGAGGAAAGAGTTTGATGCCAGCTGTCTGTGCTCCTCGATGCGGCCGGATCGGACATCATCGAAGATCGTGTGCTTTAGACTGCGGTTGCCGCCGAAGCGTTCCATCATAGGGTCCTTGCCGATGGACAGCCGGTGATCTGCGATGCCGGAACGGATCTGTTCCATGGGTTTTAAGATCGTTTTCTGTGTCTTGTGAGGGGCCAGATCCTTCAGTCCTTCCGGTGTGGGCAGTTCCAGATTAATGCTGACGCGGTCCGCGAGATATCCGATGGATTCCAGAAGTTCTTCCGGCGCTCCGGGAATGGCTTTCACATGGATATAGCCGTTGAAATGATACTGATTTCTTAACATAGACAGTGTCCGACACATGAGTTCCATCGTATAGGAAGGACTCTTTACCACACCGGAACTTAGAAACAGCCCTTCGATATAGTTTCGGCGGTAGAACTCGATGACTAAGCGGCAGACTTCTTCCGGGGTGAACGTAGTGCGCACCCGGTCATTGGACGAGCGGTTTAAGCAGTACCTGCAGTCGTAGATACATTCATTACTTTGAAGTATCTTTAAAAGGGAGACACAGCGGCCGTCGGATGCAAAGCTGTGGCAGATGCCTGCAGCCACTCCGTTGCCCAGTTTTCCCTTTTCACCTCTGCGGTCGGCTCCACTGGACGTGCAGGCTACGTCGTACTTGGCTGCGTCTGCTAGAATTGTTAGCTTCTCCTGCAATGACAGGGAAGGACTGATAGTTTCCATAATCCACCTCACAATATCGAATGTTTGTTCTCTTATTCTAGCATAGTGCCATATAAAAAGCAAGGAGGAAAAGAACAAAAGTTCGGGTGAAAAGAAGTTGCGGCAATGTATTGGTAAATGGTATTATTATACTTAACGGAAAAACAATTCAGAAGGATGAGGGTTTGTATGAATCAAAAAAATAAAACGAAGCTCGGCAAGGCAGCGTTGTTCGGTTCTGCACTGATATGGGGCAGTTCCTTTTTTATTATGAAAAATACCATTGCCAATGTCCCGGAAAATTTTCTGCTTGGGACAAGATTTTTAGCAGGGGCATTGCTCTTGTGTATCTTTTTTCATAAGAGACTGGGGAAAATAGATAAAAGTTACTTTAAGACAGGATTTGTGCTGGGAGGATTTTGGTTCTGGGCTTACTGGTTCCAGACCGAAGGACTGTATCACACGACGCCCGGAAAGAATGCATTTTTAACGGCGATCTACTGTGTGGCAGTCCCTTTTGTCACATGGATATGGCAAAAGAAGAAGACTACAAAGCAAAACTTCCTGGCCGCATTGATCTGCATTACGGGTATTGGACTGATTTCACTGGATGGGAACCTTAGTATAGGAATCGGTGATGGATTGACTCTGGTGGGAGGCCTTTTATTTTCCCTTCATATTGCCTATCTTGGCATGAAAAGCGGTCAGAAAGATCCGGTGCTGCTGACGATCGTGCAATTTTTATTTGCTGGACTCTGGGGTGCAGGGATTTCTGTATTTACCGAAGACATCAGTGCTATCCACTGGACGGTCGGACAGGCAGGAAGCCTGGCCTATCTGGTGATCATGTGTACGGCTGTGGCTGTTACCTTTCAGAGTATAGGGCAGAGCCGGGTGAGTTCATCTTCCGCATCTCTGATCCTGAGTCTGGAGTCCGTGTTCGGTGTGCTTTTCAGCGTGATTTTTTATGGTGAGAAGGCGACGGTGAAGATCCTGATCGGTTTTGCCCTGGTGATGGCGGCGATTTTGATCTCGGAGACGGATTTGGGCAGAAAGTCCGGGCACACCGAAAATAATGAAAAAAAACGCATTAATAAGAAAACAGCAAATGTGGTATAATTTATCATGAACAGTGAAATATTTTCCGCCTGTGTGCACGGCGGATCAAGCATAAAATAAAGAACGAATTTCGGAGGCTATGATGAAGAATTATGAATTGGTAAAAGAAGAACAGATCAAAGAGCTGAATGGAACCGGGTATGTGTACCGCCACAAAAAGACAGGGGCCAGGGTTGTGGTAGTATCCAACGAAGATGACAACAAGGTATTCCAGATTGGATTTAAGACACCGCCGAAGGATGACACCGGAGTTCCTCATATCATGGAACACTCTGTACTCTGCGGCTCCAGAGAGTTTCCATTAAAAGACCCGTTTGTGGAACTGGTCAAAGGGTCCCTGAACACATTTTTGAATGCAATGACCTATCCGGATAAGACGGTATATCCGGTGGCAAGCTGCAATGACAAAGACTTTTTTAATCTGATGCATGTGTATTTAGATGCGGTATTTTACCCGAATATCTATACGAAACCCGAAATCTTAAAACAGGAGGGATGGCATCACTCTCTTGAATCAGAAGATGCGCCCGTAATCTACAACGGCGTCGTTTACAACGAAATGAAGGGTGTGTTCTCATCTCCGGATCAGCAGCTGGCGCGTCTGATCCAGAAGTCCCTGCTCTCAGACACTCCGTATGGATTTGAATCCGGAGGCGACCCGGAAGCGATCCCGGAACTCAGCTATGAGCAGTTTTTGGATTTCCACAGGACTTACTATCATCCGTCCAACAGCTATATTTATTTATACGGGGATATGGATGCGGAAAAGTACCTGACATTCATAGACGAACATTATCTGTCTGATTTTGAAAAGAAGCAGGTGGACACATCCTGGAAGCCCCAGGAAGCCTTTAAAGAAGTAAAGAGAGTGGAGGCAGTATATCCGGTCAGCGAGCAGGATGAGATACAGAACAAAACGTTTCTCTCCTATAATGCAGTGATAGGGACAAGTCTTAATAAAGAACTGTATATCGCATTTCAGATTCTTGACAGGGCACTGTTCTCTATGCAGGGCGCGCCGGTGAAAAAGGCTCTGATGGAAGCCGGGATCGGCAAGGACATCAGCAGTTCCTATGACAATGGGATCGAACAGCCTGTGTTTTCCGTGGTGGCCCAAGAGGCAGATGAGGAAAAAGAGGCAGACTTTGTGCGCATCATCGAGGACACCCTGCGTAAGATTTCTAAAGAGGGGATTCAGAGACGAAGCCTGGAATCTGCGCTGAATTATTATGAGTTCCAGTATAAAGAGGCTAATTTCGGCAGATTTCCAAAGGGACTGATGTATGGACTTCAGATGTATGACAGCTGGCTTTATGACGATCATGAGCCGTTTATGCATATCAAGACCAACGATGTGTTTGAGTTTTTGAGAAAACAGCTGGACGGAAGTTATTTTACGGATTTGATTGAAACTTATCTTCTGTCCAATACACATAAATCCATTGTGGTGCTGAAGCCGGAGAGGGGCCTTCAGAGCCGGAAGGACCAGAAGACGGCGCAGAAGCTGAAGGAATTCAAAGAAAGTCTTTCAGAAGAAGAGATCAGGCAGCTCGTTCAGGCTACAAAAGAGCTGAAAGAATATCAGGAGGCGGCAACTCCGAAAGAGGACCTTGAAAAGATCCCGCTTCTGGATATTAAGGATATCAAGAAGGAGATCCGGCCTCTTTGCAATGAAGAAGTATCAGTGGACGGAGTTAAGGTGATCTGGCATCCATATTTTACAAATGGTATCTGCTATCTGAAGATCGTATTCGACATGTCAGAGGTTCCGGCAAGGCTCGTGCCTTATGTGTCTCTCATGTCAGAAGTATTCCGAAGCGTAGATACTAAGAAGCACAGCTACTTTGAGCTTGGAAATGAAATCGGTATTGAGACCGGAGGCATGGTGACGACGATGGACGTTCTGCCGGCCGGTGCTGAAGGTGTAAAAAGTTATTTTGTCATCAGGACAAAGTGTTTTTATGAAAATGCAAAAAAGGCATTTGAACTCATGGAAGAGATCCTGTTTGAGAGCAAACTGGAGGACAAGAAACGTTTGAAAGAGATCATCGGGCAGATTTACACTAATATGAAGACAGATCTTACACAAGCCGGACACAAAACGGCATCCAACCGCGCCATGTCCTATTTTTCTCCTTATGCAAGGTATAAAGAACAGATCCAGGGCGTTTCCATGTTTGAGTTTGTAAAGGACTGGTATGAATCCTTTGAGCAGGAGAGCGGAAAGATCATTGACAGCATGAGAGAGGCGTGCAGATATATTTTCCGGAAGGAACATATGATGGTGAGTTACACAGGAAAAGAAAAAGAACCGTCCTTTTTGGAAGATGCGGTGCACAAGTTCTCAGCACGCATGTTTACCGGCGAATTAGCCAAAGAGGAGACAAAAATTCTTCCGGAGAAAAAGGAGGAGGGCTTCGCTACGGCGGGCGGTGTCCAGTATGTGGCCTGTGCAGGAAATTTTGCTGAGCAGGGTTATGAATATACGGGAGCCTTAAATGTTCTCCAGGTAATCTTTTCTTACGAGTATCTCTGGCTTAATATCCGTGTAAAAGGCGGAGCCTACGGATGCATGTGCAGCTTTATGCCTCAGGGAGACAGTATGTTTGTATCCTATCGGGACCCGAATCTCTTAGAGACTTACAAAGTCTACGAAAATGCGGCTGATTTTGTGGAGCATTTCGATATCGATGACCGTGACATGGTAAAATATATCATCGGAACGATCAGCAATATGGATACCCCGCTGGAGCCGGATGATCTGGGAGAGAGAAGCTTCCAGGCTTATCTTCTTGGAAGGACAGAAGAAGAACTTCAGAAGTACAGAGACCAGGTGCTGTCCTGCAGTCAGGAGACGATCCGTTCGCTGGCACCGTATGTGCGCTGTGTGGTGGATGCGGGAAATAATTGTACTATCGGAAATGAAGATAAACTGAGAGAAGCTGAGGATAAATTTAAAGAAATTAAACACGTATTTTAGGAAGGAATTTTATGAACACAGGAATGAAATCGGGATTTGTGACATTGATCGGCAGGCCAAATGTGGGGAAATCTACGCTGATGAACCAGCTGATCGGACAAAAGATCGCGATCACCTCGAAAAAACCCCAGACAACCAGGAACAGAATCCAGACCGTATTCACCGACGAGAGGGGACAGATTGTATTTTTGGACACTCCGGGGATCAACAGGGCAAAGAACAAGCTCGGCGACTATATGCTGAAAGTCGCCGAGAGGACTCTTAACGAGGTGGATCTTATTTTATGGCTGGTGGAGCCGACTACCTTTATCGGAGGCGGAGAGCGCTATATCATCGAACAGCTGGGCAAGGTGAAGACCCCGGTTATCCTGGTGATCAACAAGACGGACACGGTGAAGGACGAAGAGATCTTAAAAGCGATCACCACCTACAAAGATGTATGTGAATTTGCAGAGATCATACCGGTTTCCGCGCTGAAGGGACAGAACACGGATGATGTCACAGACAGCATTTTCAAATACCTTCCGGAGGGGCCGATGTTTTTTGATGAAGATACAGTCACGGACCAGCCGGAGCGGCAGATCTGCGCGGAGCTGATCAGAGAGAAGGCGCTGCGTCTTCTGGATCAGGAAATTCCGCATGGGATTGCGGTAGTCATCGACTCCATGAAAGAGAGAAGACACGGCCATATCATCGATATTGATGCGACGATCGTGTGCGAGAGAGACTCTCATAAAGGAATCATCATCGGAAAACAGGGCAGTATGTTAAAGAAGATCGGAAGCCAGGCCCGGATGGAGATGGAAAACCTTCTGGATATCAAAGTGAATCTTCAGCTGTGGGTGAAAGTGAAAAAGGACTGGCGTGACAGTGACATGCTTCTCAAAAATTACGGGTACAACAAGAAAGAAGTATAAAAAATGGGTCAGGAGATCAAAGTAACCGGTCTGGTACTGAACGCCGGAAATATCGGAGAATTTGATAAGAGAGTCACGCTTCTCACAAAGGAACGGGGAAGGATCACGGCGTTTGCGAGAGGGGCGAAAAAAGCCACCAGTCCATATGCCGCGGCCTGTCAGCCTCTGACATTCGGAGAGTTTTCACTGTATGAAGGAAGAAGCTCCTTTAATCTCATGTGGGCAGATGTAGGCCATTATTTTGAGGGCGTCAAGGAAGATCTTCTTTTGGTTTCCTATGGCAGTTATTTTTGTGAATTTGCATCTTATCTTACAAGAGAAAACAATGATGAAAAAGAGATTCTGAAGCTTCTTTACCTGAGTCTTAGAGCACTTGAAAAAAAGACCATAGATCCGAAGCTCATACGCAGAGTGTATGAAATTAAACTCATGGCTCTCTACGGACAGGGGATGGAAGTATTTTGCTGCACCCAGTGCGGCAGTACAGAGGACCTCAGTTACTTTGACAGCGGTTCGGGAGGGATTCTCTGCTCAAACTGCACAAAATCCGGGGGACGTACAGTACATATATCCGGATCTGCGGTATATACGCTTCAGTTTATTATAAGCAGCCCCCCGGAGAAGCTGTATACGTTCAGGGTCTCTAAGGAAGTTTTGAAGGAACTTGATTCTGTCAGCGAGTCATTTTTAAAACAGTATGTCAGCCATCATTTCAAGTCTCTGGATTTTTTGGAACTGCTTTGACTTTTTTAGCTTATCTCTTGAAAAAAGAGGGGTTACACGCTACAATAGAACAGATTATAGGAAATGAAGAAACGGTGAGGTAGAAACAATATGGAATTAACAATGGAGAAAATCGTAAATTTAGCAAAGGCCAGAGGTTTTGTGTACAGCGGATCTGAGATTTACGGCGGATTGGCAAATACATGGGATTATGGAAATCTTGGCGTGGAGCTTAAAAACAATGTAAAAAAAGCATGGTGGAAGAAATTTATTCAGGAAAGCCCGTATAATGTAGGTGTGGACTGTGCGATACTTATGAATCCGCAGACCTGGGTTGCTTCCGGACATCTGGGCGGGTTTTCCGACCCTTTGATGGACTGTAAAGAGTGCCACGAACGTTTCCGCGCAGATAAGATCATCGAAGATTATATGGATGAACACGGCATGGAGATTGAGGGCGGCTCTGTGGACGGATGGACCAAAGAAGAGATGGTGGATTTTATCAATGATCATGACATCGTATGCCCGTCCTGCGGAAAGAAAAATTTTACGGATATCCGTGAGTTCAACCTGATGTTCAAGACGTTCCAGGGTGTCACCGAGGATGCGAAAAATACAGTTTACCTGCGCCCGGAAACAGCTCAGGGTATTTTCGTAAACTTTAAAAACGTGCAGAGGACATCCAGAAAGAAGATCCCGTTCGGTATCGGACAGGTCGGAAAATCTTTCAGAAACGAGATCACTCCTGGAAACTTTACGTTCCGTACAAGAGAGTTTGAGCAGATGGAACTGGAATTTTTCTGCGAGCCGGATACAGATCTTGAATGGTTTGCCTACTGGAAAGAATTCTGTATCAACTGGTTAAAGACACTGGGCATCACCGATGACCAGATGAGAGTCCGTGACCATGGAAAAGAAGAACTGTCTTTCTACTCCAAGGCAACTTCAGATATCGAATTTTTATTCCCATTCGGATGGGGAGAACTGTGGGGTATCGCTGACCGTACAGATTATGACCTGACACAGCACCAGAATACTTCAGGGGAAGATCTGACTTACTTTGACGATGAAAAAAAAGAGCGCTACATTCCATATGTAATCGAGCCGTCTCTCGGAGCCGACCGTGTGACTCTTGCATTCTTATGCGCCGCTTATGACGAAGAAGAACTGGAAGGCGGAGACAAACGTACCGTCCTTCGTTTCCACCCGGCTATCGCACCGGTGAAGATCGGGGTGCTTCCTCTGTCCAAGAAATTAGCTGAGGGGGCAGGGAAAGTTTATGAGACGCTTGCGAAATACTACAACTGTGAGTACGATGAGCGCGGAAATATCGGAAAGAGATACAGAAGACAGGACGAGATCGGAACACCGTTCTGTGTGACATACGATTTCGATTCCGAAGAAGACGGAGCAGTAACCGTCAGAGACCGTGATACAATGGAACAGGAACGGGTGAAGATCGAAGATCTGAAAGAATACTTTGAGAAGAAGTTTGACTATTAAAAACTATCAAATAATTGGACCGGCGGGATTTGTTATCCAGCCGGTTTTTCTATTCTGTCAATATGGGTTCTGCACGATCATGCAGGAATCAACTTACATGGATTTTTGATACGCCAGACGTTCACTGCAGTCGTTCAGACAGATGATCCCACAGTATGAGAAACCATTTTTTTTGAGCAGATTCTGCATGACCTTGTTGTCACGGTGGGTATCGATCTTTAAATTTCCGCACTGTTCCAGAGCCCAGGAAAGACAAAAAGAAGCGCATCCTTTCTGTGTTGTTTTGGAAGCAAGTCTGTGTACAACACCGTAAGGGCTTTCATTTCTCCATTTACCGTCATAAATTTTTTTATAAGAAAAATCTTGCCCCATTTTATAAAAAAGACAGCTTGTATTTGTTCGTTTTCTATGCATACATAACTATTTCCAGCTTCTATATCCATGCGGATCATGGACTCTTCCGGATAATGTTCTCCCCATTGATCCGGGTTTCCATGCTGTTTCATAAATAGCCTGGCACCAGAATAGAGAGCCATGATTTCATTCAGCTGTTCGATTCTGGATTTCTGGATTTTCATCATAGATTCCTTTCCCTTTAAAAAGTAATAAATTTGGTTTTGTGTATCTTTTGATGCAGACAAATCATGGGGATGAATTTATAATTCTAGATACAGTCCGGCCGGTTCAAAGAGTTTCCAGCGAACAGTATTCCGTTAGTGCAGGCAGATCCCTGATCTCTATCTGTTTCCGGCGGGTGAGAATAATTTCCTGCTCCCGGAGCTGTGAAAGACCGCGGGTTACATGGATACGACTGATTCCAAGAAGATCGGAAAGATCATCCTGCGTCATGTCGATGTACAGATCCGGATGATCCGTCTCGTTTCCTGTGAGCAGGTAAAGCAGATTGCACAGACGGGTTAAGGAACTGTTGTATTCCTGATGTGCTGTTTCATAGAGCAGACGATTTACATACGTGGAATACCAATCTACAATATTGGCGCTCAGCTGAGGATTTGTCTCAAACATCTGCCGGAATTGCTCTTTTGTAAATTCCAGAACGTTCATATCCGAAACTGCTGTAGTTATGAGAGATTGTTCGATTTTATAGTCATGCTGGTGATAACCAGGGAACACGGTACCCTCCCCGTGGAAGGATATAATTTTCCTGTGGCCGTTTTCGTGTTCCATATAGTTTTGGGCAGCGCCTGAGATTATGTAATGAATTCTTTGGAAGGGTTCGCCGCTCTCCCACAGAAATTCACCCTTTCGAAAGAAACGTTTTTTATGAGGCTGAGTGAGAAAGTAACTGTAAAACTGTTTGAAATCATTGGCAAAAAAGTACCGAGGGGTAAGCATACAAAGACCTCCTTTTGCTCAAAGTGGTTTTTTTATTTTAACACTTTTTTGCTAATGTATCAAAAATGATTGATGAGTCAAAAGGAAGGAGATTAAAAAATGAAAAAAGTAAAAATTACAGTCTTGAGAACCATGTTTAATGAGGACCTGGCTGCCGAGTACGGTGCAGAAGGGCTTGCAGCATGTCCTTTTCACAGGGAGGGTCAAGTGTTTTACGCCGACTATGCAAAACCGGAAGGACTCTGCGATGAGGCGTGGAAGGCTATTTACCAGTATGTATTTGCACTGGCCCATGGAGCGGGAAATGAAGTGTTCTATTACGGAGACTGGATCAGAAAGCCGGGCACTGCCATATGCAGCTGCAATGACGGGCTGCGCCCGGTAATCTTTAAGCTGGAGACGACACAAGAGGAAGAGTGACATTTTCCACATGATTTCCGTTCGGCTCTTAGAATGCCTCACTCTAATCATGTGGAAAATGAACATAAATTTTATAGGAGAAGCATCCATCGAACAAAGGGGGCTATCCAACGATTGTTTTCTATTCTTCTTTTATTTTGGCGATCTCTTTAGCCATTTTTTTCTTCAAAGTGAGATTACTCTGGCGTGCGATCATGATCCGCTGTGCCTGCGGTGACCCCGCACCGTGCATGGATTCTGTACGGTATCCGACGGCTGCGCTTCCAAGAGTCAGATTTTCAATCAGCCTCATGATGCGAAGTCTGTTTTCTGTGGAGACGCCTGACACTCCGCGGAGATACTTTTCAACATAAGCGCCCAGCTTCGGATCTTTCAGATCTTTTTCGGAAGGAGCGGTAACCATCAGACCTCCTGCGATATCTTCTGCAAGACGTGCGATTTCATATGGAAAGCGGGTAACATTCTGTTTACATACATTGGCCAGAAGCAGATCGATCAGATAGTTTCCGGACCTGGTGGCTGCACCTTCGGCAGAACATGCGATGCCGCAGCAGTACAGGGTTTCGTTTAAATGGGTCATTTCGATCAGCTTGTCTTTTACATGGGAGGCACGTCCCGCTCCATTGTATTCTGCTGCAGCTGCAGACGCACCGATCAGGACATCGCCAACACCAACTTTACATCCGCCGTAGGACTGTCTGTGGTATCCGGCAAAACGCTCCACCAGAACCCCGGCAAAATCATATTCCCCATTTAAGAAAATACGGTCGTTTGGCACAAAGACATTATCAAACACAACCAGAGCTTCCATTCCTCCGTATTCGGAATTTCCTACATCCATTTGAGAGCCTTCTAATTTTCTTGTATCACAGGACTGTCGTCCGACAATCATAAAAATGCCATCAGAGTCTGTCGGCACTGTAAAAGAAACTGCATAGTCTTTGTCATCTTCGCCCATGGCTATGGTAGGCATGACCAGCACTTCATGTGAGTTGATAATTCCGGTTTGATGGGCTTTGGCTCCACGGACGACGATCCCGTCAGGCCGGCGTTCCACGACATGCAGAAAAAGGTCAGGATCGGCCTGAGCATGAGGAGCAAGGGAGCGGTCTCCTTTTGGATCTGTCATTGCGCCGTCTGTGGTCAGATCCTTTTTCTGTGCATATTTTAAGAAGTTTTTAAAGTTTTCGTGGTAGCTGGTGCCGTATTTTTCATCCACCTCATATGTAGTACTGTAAACTGCATTAAACGCATCCATACCTACACAGCGCTGGAAACAGGCAGCGGTTTTTTGGCCGCACAGTCTCTGCATTTTCACTTTTTTAATCAAATCCCCGGCGCTTTGATGGATATGGGTAAAGCGGTTGATCTTTTCTCCTGTTTCAGAAGAAACTGCAGTCATCAGATCCTCATATTCCGGCATCTGTGCCAGGTCATAAGTCGCTTTTACAGAATTCAGGGACGGTCTTAAAATAGGATCATCCACCGGATGTTCAATTTTTTCCCCAAACATATAAACCTGAAGATTCAGTTTTCTCATGCTCTCCACATATTCGTTTCCTGTCATTAAAGCCATATGATCTTACCTTCCTTTCATAAACGGCGGAAGCTTTCTGCTCCCGAAAATAAGTTTGACATCAGAGTATATAGCAAAAAATGTGCCAAGTTTTTGGGAAACTGAAAAGCAATCGTTGGAGACATACCTGACAGAGATTATGTCTGTTTTTTCAGCAAGATAAAATATCTTTTGTGTTCAAGAAATGGAACAAAAAACAGTGATTATTTTATTTTTGGAACAATAGATGGGAGATTGTGCATAAAAGCAGGAGATGCCGGTTGGCATGGTATTTGCTATATATAAATATCAGGAGGTGATTGTGATGTTAAGGGAAATAGAGAAGGTGCTGGAAGAAGATGTGCGTCCATATTTGCTCGAACATGAAGGAAATGTCCGGATATCAGAATATAAAGAAGGTATTTTGAAAGTCCGCCTGACAGGACAGTGCTCCGGATGTCCATCCGCAGCCCTGACAACCGAAGAATTGATTGCAGAAGCGGTGAAAAAGAAAATACCTGAGGTAAAGGATGTAGTGCTGGTGAATGAGGTAAGTGATGACCTTATCGAAATGGCAAAAAAACTGATGAGCCATTCGGGAAAGCAGGGGGTGTCATGGAGATAGGGATAAAACACTGTCTGTTCCATATATGAAACAAATGAGCCGCGTAAACTTGGACGAAACTGCCCGGTGTGTTAAAATAAAACCAACGAATGATTCTTTTGAGAGAAGGAGAGAGAATGGACGGGAAGCAGGAAAAACCTCAGATTTTTTCAAATATACAGGAAGCCAGTGAGCGGCTGGATGCTATCATTGAGAATTCCTTCGATGGCATTTATATCACGGACGGCAGGGCAAACACAATCAAAGTCAATCGGGCATATGAGACGATCACCGGACTTGACAGAGCAGATATGCTCGGGAAAAACATGGAGGAACTGGAGCGCGGGAATGTAATTTCCGTGTCCGGTTCTCTTATGGCTATCAGGGAAAAAAGAGTGGTGACCCTGGAGCAGGAGTTTAAGACAGGAAAAAAGGCGGTCATAACAAGCAGCCCGATCTGCGACAAGGAAGGGCAGATCATCATGGTCGTCACAAATGTAAGGGACCTGACTGAGATTTATCATCTGAGAGAAGAAATGGGAAGGAAAAAACAGGAGGAAGAAAAACTCCGGCAGAAGCTCCGGCACGTCCAGGGGGAATTTTTCGGCAGCTGTATGGTGGCCCAGGATAAAAATACCCTGGATGCCTTGTTCTGGGCAGACAAAGTATCCGGGCTGGATGCAACGGTCATGCTGCTTGGGGAGACCGGAGTCGGAAAGGAAGAGTTCGCGAGATATATTTATCAGAACAGCAGGCGGAAAGACGGAAGTTTTATCAAAGTTAACTGCGGTGCAATTCCTCCCAATCTGTTGGAAAGTGAATTGTTCGGATATGAAAAGGGAGCATTCACGGGCGCCAGTAAAAACGGAAAGCTCGGTCTGTTTGAACTGGCAGATAAAGGAACCATTTTTCTCGATGAGATCGGGGAACTGCCGTTTGATATGCAGGTCAAGTTCCTGCGGGTTCTGCAGGAGCAGGAGGTGGAACGCATCGGAGGGAGCAGGCCGGTAAAGATCGATGTGAGAATTGTTGCGGCCACAAACCGGAATCTGGAAGAAATGGTGAAACAAAAAGCATTCAGGGAAGACCTGTTTTACCGTCTGATGGTATTTCCGATCCACATCCCGCCTTTGAGAGAGAGAAGAAAAGACATAGAGCCGCTTGCCAGGCTCTTTTTGGGACAGCTCAATAAGAAATACGGATTTCGGAAGGAGTTTACGTTTGAGGCTTTGGAACTGCTGAAGGAATACCGATGGCCGGGGAATATCAGGGAATTGAAAAATCTGGTTGAGAGGGCTGTGATCATCAGCAATGAGGACCTGATCGGACCGGAGAGTATCCCTGTAGAGACAGGGGAAAGAACACTTAAAGCAAAAAAACGGAAAAAAGAAAAGAGTACATCCATCGACCTGAAATCTGAACTTCACAGAATTGAACTTCAGTATATGGAACAGGCTTATAAAACATTTGGAAATGTGAGGGATGCAGCATTAAGCCTGGGGATGACAGCGCCGACCTTTGTGAGGAAACGGAAACAATATGCCGAAGAAAACAAATACCAGGTTCCCAATGGAAAAGCTGATTGAATGGGGTCTAATCGATATACGGGTAGAAGAGAATCAACGGTCGGTTGTCCGCTGGGGGAAGATCTTTTTATTATCCTAAGAAATTTGTAATATTTTCTGCATAGTTTTATCATACTTTTCTGGTATACTAAATCATATCAGGCAACAGGAAGGGAGAAACTATGAGAAAATTGGTATTCAATAAAAAGTTTTTGGCCGCAGTGGGGATTGTTCTGGCAGTGGGCGGATGCTTTTTTGTAAAGGGAAGGATGAATACAAAAGCTGCGGATGACAGCATTTTTGTTCAGAATATGAGCGTTCAGTACAAACAGTGCGAGGGAACTTCCAAAGAAATTCTGGAAGAAGATATCGACGAACATATCTCAGAGGAGATTATGGCGCTGGAGGAAAAGGGACATACCTACGAGATCGGCGAGGCCTTGTCCGCCAAAGACAGTGAGTTTATCCCGGTGATCAAGCAGATCAACGATGAGACTGCATATGAGGCCATCGGCGGAATCACAGTGAAAAATAAGAACTATGTCGTAAAGGTCAAATCGGCTCAGAAGATTACTGAGGAAGATGTGGAGAACGCACTGGAGGCGGTAAAGGACCAGTTAAACTAAATACAACATCAAAGATTTATACGAAGCACAGAGGAATTCCTTTTTAGCCGGGCGGCAGGAAGTTTTTCTCTGTGCTTTGTTTTATTGCCCGTATTCAGGCTCATATGTTATGATAAAATAAAATCAGCAGGAGGAGATTTATATGATTTTAATTAAAAACGGAAGAGTCATGGACCCGGAAACCGGATTTGATAAAGTGACTGATCTTGTTCTTTCTGGTGGAAAGATTAAAAGTATAGGAAATACAGAAACAGCAGATTTTGAGCAGATCATAGATGCAGAAGGTATGGTTGTGGCTCCTGGTCTGATCGATGTCCATGTGCATTTCAGAGACCCTGGATTTACACACAAAGAAGATATGCAGACCGGGAGCCGGGCGGCCCTTCACGGAGGTGTCACCACGGTGGTTTGTATGGCAAATACAAAGCCTGTGGTGGACAGCACGGAGATTCTGGATGATATTCTGAAACGGGCACAGAAACTGCCGGTCCGGCTTGTCCAGACTGCGGCGGTATCCAAAGGATTTAAAGGGAAAGAACTCGTTAACATGGAGGTGCTGAAAGCCCATGGGGCATTGGGATTTACAGATGACGGTCTTCCGCTCATGGACGAAGAGATCGTCCGTAGGGCTATGGAGACTGCGGCAAAACTTGATGTTCCGGTCAGTCTTCACGAGGAAGATCCGAAATATATTAAGCGCCCGGGAGTCAATGCCGGAAAGGTTGCCGAACAGCTTGAGTACGGCGGGGCTTCTGACGAAGCGGAGGCGGTGATGGTAGAGAGAGACTGCCGGCTGGCGCTGGAAACCGGGGCATCTGTGGATATCCAGCATATCAGTTCTGCCAAAGCCGTTGATCTTGTAAAGGATGCCAAAGCGAAAGGTGCTCATGTGACAGCGGAAGCTGCACCCCATCATTTTACGCTGACAGAAGAGGATGTTCTCACTTACGGCTCCCTGGCCAAGATGAATCCGCCGCTCAGGACAAAAAAAGACAGAGAGAGGATTATCGAGGGACTGAAGGAAGGCACCATAGAGATTATCGCCACAGACCATGCGCCTCACTCTGTGGAAGAAAAGGCAACAGGCCTTGAAAAGGCACCGAGCGGTATTACCGGACTGGAAACTTCTCTGGGACTTGGTATTACAAAACTGGTAAGGGAAGGACATTTAACTTTGATGGAACTCCTGGAAAAAATGACGGTCAATCCCGCAAAACTTTATCACCTGGAACAGGGAAGAATACAGGAGGGAAAACCGGCAGATTTGGTTCTGTTTAAAGAGGACGAGGAGTATATTGTAGAGAAGTTTTATTCCAAGGCCTCAAACTCACCGTTCAAAGGCTGGAAACTTTTCGGCAAGATTTATTACACAATCTGTAAAGGGAATGTTTACGATCTGTCACAAGATTAAAAACTTCATGTTAATGTCATAGTTCTGAGATATCTGCATGATATAATGATACTATAAACAAATTTCTGACTGATCATATAAAGCCGCTTTGACAGGGCAGATACGAAGGAGGGGTGTCTTATGAAAAGATACGGTATCTGTTTTACAAGTATCATTGTAGCTGTTGTTCTGTGTGCAGAACTCATCGGATTTCCGGTATCTGTTTCTGCCAATGAGCCTGAGAGTGCGGGAAATATCTCAGCGGACGTAAAAATAAAAAGAAGTGCTAAAGCGTCCGGAATGAATGAAGAAAATATGGAAGCGAGCCGGTTCAGCAGTATGGATGAGGCTTCCATGTATATGATGTACGGAGACGGCATGTATACTTTTACCCAGTCCTATCTGAGAGATCACAGTGACAGACTGGTCGAACTCAGGGTGAAGGAAGCGGGAAGTTTGATCCTTGTATCTTTTCAGGAAGAAGACAACGCACAGATGCCGTCTCTCCTGGATGGTCAGAAGCAGCCTGTGGGACAGCGGATACCGGATGGGGCCGTGAAACTTAAAGCAGAACCGGGAACCTATTATGTGAGGCTGCCGAAAGACTTTACCACGGTTTTTATCGCACCGTTTGTCATCAAAGATAACCCGCGTAAGCTATCCAATGAGGTTTCCTACATTCAGAGCGGACAGGGAAAATACACGTATCACTCCTTTACCATGGCAAAACGGGGGACAGCGGATATCACAGCATCTCCGATCGTGAAACAGAAAACTCCGGTTGTATTTTACGTCCAGAGAAGAGAAGACGGACGCTGGAAGAATATAGGACGGCAGCAGAAGTCTTATTTTACCAGTGATACAGGAACGGTTGTCTATGGACTGAAGAGGGGAACCTACCGGATTGCAGCAAAGGCAGACATAAAACAGGGATATTCACTCTGTGTGATCAAGACATTTATCCCGGCAAAGTATAAGACGAAGAAAACAAAAGCAAAGACGTTAAAAAGATTTCGGGAACAGTATGATTTGTATACAGTAACAGAAAGAGCGTCCAGATGGTACCGAATTTCAGTTCCGAAGAAACGGAAAAAGATATCAATGGAAGCAGAAACTTATATGAACTCCGGAAAGATCAGGTTTACTGTCTATAAAAAGGGCAGAAAAAAGCCTGTAAAATCTCTGACTTTGTCAGGAGAAAAAATCAAACGGTTCAGTTTTAAGGGCAGCAAAGGCACTTATTATATAAAGGTCGCAAAATCAGGAAGACAGACAAATGGGTCTTATTGGCTGTATCAGTATTGATCTGAGAATAAGAAGGAAAAAAAGAATCTATGAGCTGATCCATAGGTTCTTTTTTGTTTTTTTCATAAAAGTAAAATACCGATATGTTTTCTGTGAAGTTTTACTCAGATTTAACATAACCTGTCTTTTGAATTTTACATTGGACAAGTAAGATATGACTTGTAGCGATGAAAAGCCAAAAGGAGATTATTATGAGAAAGATGAGGAAAAGAATTTTAAGTGTTCTTCTGACAGCAGTGGCAGCGACAACTTTACTGGCAGGCTGCGGAGGCAAAGACGAAGGTAAAAAAGCAGCAGGTGAAGATATCACCGTTGTATCCAGAGAAGACGGATCCGGCACAAGAGGAGCGTTTATTGAGTTATTTGGGATCGAAGAAAAAGACAGTGACGGAAATAAGATAGATAACACGACAACGGAGGCAATGATCACCAACTCTACTTCCGTTATGATGACGACAATCGCCGAGAATGAGGCAGCAATCGGATACATATCTTTAGGGTCCTTAAATGATACAGTAAAAGCCCTGAAGATTGACGGAGCAGAGCCGAGTACCGAAAATGTAAAAAACAAGACTTATAAGATCGTGCGTCCGTTCAACATTGTGACAAATGAGAAGAAGCTGAGTAACCAGGCTAAAGATTTTATGAAATTCATAATGAGCAAAGAAGGCCAGGAAGTGGTCGCAGACAATGGATATATTACGGTCGATGACAAGGCTTCCGCATACAAAGCAGCCGGGGCAAAAGGCAAGATTGTTGTGGCAGGATCATCATCTGTTACCCCTGTCATGGAAAAGTTAAAAGAGGCCTATACGGCACTGAACAAAGATGTAAAGATCGAAGTTCAGCAGAGTGATTCTACAACAGGAGTGACTTCCACAGTGGACGGAGTCTGCGACATCGGGATGGCATCCAGAGAACTTGCAGACAGCGAGGTGAAAAAAGGCGTGAAGCCTACAGTCATCGCACAGGATGGAATCGCAGTGATCGTAAACAAGAAAAACGAGGTATCTGAACTTAAAAGTGACCAGATAAAAGGTATTTTTACAGGTGAAGTGATTTCCTGGGGCGACGTGAAATAAAGCTATATAGTGCAAATAGAGAGATAGTGGGGAAATAAAGATGAAACAGTACAAAGAAAAGATCATGAAAGGCGTATTCCTGACCGCAGCCTGTACTTCCATACTGGCAGTCATACTGATATGTGCATTCCTGTTCATGAACGGCTTACCCGCTATTGGGGAGATCGGACCGGTAAAATTTCTGGTCGGAGAGCGATGGATGCCAAAGAATGGATTCTTTGGCATCTTCCCAATGATCATGGGAAGCCTTTATATCACAGCGGGAGCCATCATCGTGGGTGTCCCTGTCGGAATCTTTACGGCGGTCTTCATGGCAAAGTTCTGCAGCGGGAAGCTTTATAAAATACTGAAGCCGGCAGTGGATCTTTTGGCAGGAATTCCATCTGTGGTTTATGGCTTCTTCGGCATGGTCGTTTTGGTGCCGATGGTCAGAAATATTTTTGGCGGCAACGGAAACAGTATTCTTACGGCGTCACTGCTTTTAGGGATCATGATTCTGCCGACGATTATCGGTGTTTCTGAGAGTGCCATCCGTGCAGTGCCGGACAGCTATTACGAAGGTTCACTGGCCCTGGGGGCGAGCCACGAGAGAAGTGTGTTTTTTACAGTACTGCCTGCGGCGAAATCCGGTATTTTGGCAGGTGTGGTGTTAGGGATTGGAAGAGCCATAGGAGAGACTATGGCGGTTGTCATGGTTGCGGGAAACCAGGCCAGGATGCCGATGGAACTTGCTAAGGGAGTCAGGACACTGACGGCGAATATCGTATTGGAAATGGGATATGCCACGGATCTGCACAGAGAAGCGCTGATCGCCACGGCTGTGGTGCTGTTTGTCTTTATCCTGCTGATTAACCTTTCTTTTTCTGCATTAAAACATAAGGAGGAATTCTGATGGAGGCGATGACAGCAAAGCCATTAAACGGTATAAAACAGGTGAATAAGGTCACAAGGAAACAGAGATTTTCTTCTTACAAAAGAACTCCGCTCTCTCTGCTTCTGTATCTGCTGGTGCTGATATCCACGGTCTTTACGGCGGGAATTTTGATCTATCTGATCGGATATATTTTGGTGCATGGGGTTCCGTATCTTACAAAAGATCTGTTTTCTTTAAAATACACATCGACGAATGTATCACTTTTTCCGGCCATGGTCAACACGGTCAGCATGACAGCACTGGCGCTCTTATTTGCAGTGCCGCTGGGAATCTTTTCTGCGATTTATCTTGTGGAATATGCCAAGAAGGGAAACCGGCTTGTGGGGATCGTCAGGATTACTGCCGAAACTCTTTCAGGAATTCCGTCGATTGTATATGGACTGTTTGGTATGCTGTTCTTTGTGACCACATTAAAATGGGGACTGTCCATTTTATCGGGAGCCGCAACACTGGCGATTATGATTCTGCCGGCTGTGATGAGAACCAGCGAGGAGGCATTAAAATCTGTCCCGGATTCTTTCAGGGAAGGAAGCTTCGGGCTTGGAGCGGGAAAACTTAGGACGGTCTTTCAGATCGTGCTTCCGTCTGCGGTGCCCGGCATTTTGTCCGGAGTCATATTGGCAGTGGGAAGAATCGTAGGAGAGACGGCGGCGCTGATGTATACAGCCGGAACAGTGGCAGAGATACCATCCAATGTGATGGGTTCCGGGAGAACATTATCAGTCCATATGTATGCACTCTCCAGCGAGGGTTTGCACGTCAATCAGTCTTACGCCACAGCGGTGGTTCTGCTGATCGTAGTGATCGTCATTAACGCGGTGTCGACATTTATTGCCAAGCGGATAACGAAAGGATAGAACATGGAATCTAAAATCAAAGTACAGAATCTGGATTTATATTACGGGGATTTTAAAGCGCTCAAAGCGATCAATCTTGATATTTCCCCGAATGAGATCACGGCATTTATCGGTCCGTCCGGCTGTGGAAAATCTACACTTTTAAAGTCATTAAACCGTATGAATGATTTGGTGGAAGGATGTAAGATTACGGGAAAAGTCACTCTGGACGGAGAAGATATTTACGGAGATATGGACATTAATCTGCTCAGGAAACGGGTGGGTATGGTATTTCAGAAACCGAATCCGTTTCCTATGAGTGTCTATGACAATGTAGCCTACGGACCGAGGACACATGGAGTCAGGAACAAAGCGCAGCTGGATGAGATCGTGGAGAAATCTCTGAGAAACGCGGCAATCTGGGATGAACTGAAGGACCGACTGAAAAAAAGTGCCATGGGCCTTTCGGGAGGCCAGCAGCAGAGACTCTGTATCGCCAGGGCTCTGGCAGTGGAGCCGGAGGTGCTCCTGATGGATGAGCCGACGTCTGCCCTGGACCCGATTTCCACCTCAAAGATCGAGGACCTTGCGGCAGAACTGAAATCCAAGTATACTATCATTATGGTAACCCATAATATGCAGCAGGCCGTCCGTATTTCCGATAAGACCGCATTTTTCCTCTTAGGGGAAGTCGTAGAGTATGGAAAGTCCGATCAACTGTTTTCCATGCCGAAAGATCAAAGAACAGAAGACTATATTACAGGAAGGTTTGGTTGATATGAGAAATCGGTTTGACAGACAGCTTGAACAGCTGAATATTGAAATGATCGAGATGGGTGCCCTCTGTGAGGATATGATTCATCTGGCAGGGAAATTGGTAGATACAAAGAGCAAAGAGATGATTTCAAGGATCAATGATCTGGAAGAAGAGATCAATCAGAAAGAGCGGGACATAGAGAGACGATGTATGAAGCTTCTGCTCCAGCAGCAGCCGGTGGCCGGGGATTTGAGGGTGATTTCAGCAGCGCTTAAAATGGTTTCTGATATGGAACGGATCGGGGATCAGGCTGTGGATATCGCGGGCATTGTAAAAAAGAGTGATGTGGTGACTGTGATGAATCATCACACCCATGTTCTGATGATGGCTGCAAGAACGCTCGCCATGGTCACAAAAGCTGTGGATTCTTTTGTAAAAAAAGATCTGGATGCGGCCAATGAGGTGATCAAAGCAGACGACGAGGTGGACGCTCTGTTCTCAAAGGTGAAAAAAGAAGTGATCTCTTTGATTCATGAGGACCCGGAAAAAGGAGAGGCCTGTGTAGCGATTGTCATGATTGCCAAGTATTTTGAGCGGATCGGCGATCACGCCAGCAATATCGCCGAATGGGTAGAATTCTCTATGACCGGGGAATATAAAGGAGGAAGTTTGTGATTTATATTGTCGAGGACGATGCGAACATACGGGAACTTGTCATTTATACTCTTCAGAGTACAGGATTTGATGCGGGGGGATATGAAAGCGGCATCAGCTTTTTTAAAGATCTTTCGGCTGGAAAGATTCCTGAACTGGTGCTTCTGGACATTATGCTTCCTGGGGAAGACGGCATTAGTATTTTAAGGAAGATCAGGAGCAATCCTGAGACAAAGCATATCCCGGTGATCATGATGACGGCGAAGGGCGCCGAGTATGACAAGGTGCTGGGCTTAGACAGCGGAGCGGACGATTATATTACAAAACCTTTCGGCATGATGGAACTGGTATCCCGGATCAAAGCGGTTTTAAGGCGGGTAAAAAAAGAGGAGCCGACGGAAGAACTTTCGGCAGGAAATCTCTATATCCATGTGGGAAAGCATAAGGTGCTGGCAGACGGTGAAAAGGTGGAGCTGACCTACAAAGAGTTCCGCCTGCTCTGTATGCTGATGGAGAGCAAAGGCAATGTGCTCACCAGAGACCAGCTTCTCACAAATATTTGGGGTTATGATTTTGACGGCGAGACCCGGACGGTGGATGTCCATATCCGTACCCTGCGCCAGAAGCTTGGAGAATGCGGATCTATGATCGAAACTGTGAGAGGGATCGGTTACCGCATTGGAGGAAATGAATGAAGCGTAAGATATTTCTGAATATGAGCTACATTGCCCTGATCACGGTGGTGTGCACTACGGTATTTTTATCTGTGGTCGCTTACGGAAGATATATGTCCCAGGTAAAAGAGGGAATTCAGAACGAGGCCGGATATATGGCGGAGTCCCTGAACCAGCATGAGAACCAGAGTCTGGATGCATACAAAGATATCACGATCAGCAGGATCACGCTGATCGCTGCGGACGGGAAAGTCCTGTATGACAGTACGGGAAAAGAAAAGTCCATGAGCAATCACAGAAATAGAAAAGAGTTCAAAGAAGCGGAAAAAAATGGGGCCGGCGAGAGTACAAGGATTTCTAAGACCCTCAAAAAACAAACGTATTACTATGCTGTAAAGCTTTCGGACGGCAGTGTCTTACGGCTCAGCCGGGAGACTCAGACTATTTTTAATCAGGTGGAGGGCGTACTGCCTGTTCTGATTTTAATGATGGCAGTGGTTTTTGTTTTGGCGCTGGCCCTTTCAAGACTCCTCACCGGAAGGATTATTGAGCCGATCAACCGGATCAACCTGGAGCATCCGGAAGATGAAAATACCTATGACGAGCTGTCACCTCTGCTGGTGAGGATTCACCGGCAGAATGAAGCGATCAAAGAAAAGATCAGAGAGATCAAGGAAAAGCAGATCGAGTTTACGACGATTACAGAAAATATGAGCGAAGGCTTTCTGATCCTCAATGATAAATCTGTGGTGCTTTCTTACAATACGAGTGCTCTTCGGATTCTTGACATCAGGGAAGATCAGTGCAGCAACCAGAATGTATTGTCCATTAACCGCAGCCATGAATTCCGCAGGGCGGTGGAGGCAGCTTTGAATGGTGAGGCTTTTGAGGAAGTGATGGAATTTCGCGAGCGCAAGTACCTGCTGATGGCCAATCCGGTGACGGTATCAGGCGCAGTGAAAGGAGCGGTGCTGATGATGATTGATGTGACAGAAAAAGAAGAAAGAGAAGAACTGAGAAAAGAATTTTCTGCCAATGTATCTCATGAGCTGAAGACTCCGCTGACGACGATTTCGGGATATGCGGAGCTTATGAAAGACGGACTCGTAAAGCAGGAGGATGTAGGCCGGTTCTCGGAAAAGATTTACACAGAGGCCAGAAGGCTCATTTCCATGATAGAGGGTATCATCAAACTGTCCAGACTGGATGAAAATCAGATTATACAGGAAAAAGAAGAGGTTGATCTGTATCAGCTGGCTTTGGAGATCAAAAACTCTCTTTCTATGAAAGCGGCAGAGGAAGGAATTGACACTCAGGTTCTCGGCTCACCGTGTAAAGTCTCAGGGGTACGCCAGATCTTATACGAAATGCTGTATAATCTCATGGAAAATGCAGTTAAGTACAATGACAGGGGAGGTCATGTGTTTGTAACCGCCGCTGTCATGGAAGGGCGGGCTGCCGTGATTGTAGAAGATGACGGTATCGGCATTCCGCCGGAAGATGCGGACCGTATTTTTGAACGTTTTTACCGGGGAGATAAAAGCCACTCCAGCGAGAGGGAAGGAACGGGACTTGGACTTTCTATCGTAAAACACGGAGCAAAATACCACGGCGCAAAGATCGAAGTGGAAAGTGAAGTAGGCAGGGGAACAAAAATTGCAGTTATTTTTTAGCCTAAAAGAGGCGGTCCTTTTTGGATCGTCTCTTTTTTTCTCCTTCTTTTTATGTTATGATTTCAGTTAAGTATGACATTTTCCACATGATTTCCGTTCGGCTCTTAGAATGCCTCACTCCAATCATGTAGAAAATGGACATAATGTCTGCTGGAAAGGTATTCTTCGAATAAAATGGACTATTCAAAGTAAAATTTCTTTATTCGTCGGCTTTTTCCAGAAGAAACTATGTCCATCTCGTCCATTTTCATTAATATAAAGGAGAATTGACATGATCAATGAATTAGTAAAAAAAATAAAACAGCTGGATGCACCGATCGTGGTGGGACTGGACCCGATGCTTGATTATGTGCCTGACCAGATAAAGAAGAAAGCATTTGACGAATTCGGTGAAACTTTGAAGGGTGCCGGGGAAGCAGTCTGGCAGTATAATAAAGGAATTATTGACACTACATACGACCTGATTCCGGCGGTAAAGCCTCAGATTGCTATGTACGAGCAGTTCGGGGTGGAGGGCCTCATTGCTTTTCATAGAACCTGTGAATATGCAAAGGAAAAGGGACTTGTGGTGATCGGCGATATTAAGAGGGGCGATATTGGCTCCACATCAGCGGCCTATGCGGTGGGACATGCCGGAGCAGTACAGGTGGGCAGCAAAAAATACCGCGGATTCGATGAGGATTTTCTGACGGTAAATCCATACCTTGGCAGTGACGGTATTCTGCCTTTTATTGATGTATGCAAAGAGGAGAAGAAGGGTCTGTTTATTCTGGTCAAGACGTCCAATCCTTCCAGCGGAGAATTTCAGGATCAGCTTGTAGATGGAAAACCGTTATACGAACTGGTGGCAGAGAAAGTGGCTGTGTGGGGCGAAAGCCATATGGGAGACAATTACAGCTATATCGGAGCCGTCGTAGGGGCAACTTATCCGAAAATGGGAGAAGTCTTAAGAAAAATCATGCCGAAAAACTACATTCTGGTTCCGGGATACGGTGCGCAGGGAGGGAAAGCAGAGGACTTAAAACCGTTCTTTAATGAGGACGGGCTGGGAGCCATCATCAATTCTTCCAGAGGCATCATCTGTGCGTACAAACAGGAACAGTACAGCAGCTTTGGGGCTGAGAATTATGCAGATGCATCCAGACAGGCGGTGCTGGATATGAAAGAAGATTTGAAAAAAGCATTTGTAAAATAAGGAGAAGTATATGGGAAAACAGAACATAAAGGCTGAAATCCTCAGCCAGAAGAAGCTTTCCGCAGATATTTTTGACATGACGCTGAATGTTGGAGATATGGCCAGGGAGGCTGTGCCGGGTCAGTTCGTATCTGTCTACGTCAACGACGGAAGCAAACTTTTGCCGAGACCGGTCAGTATCTGTGGTATTGAAAGAGAACAGGGCACAATCAGGCTTGTATACCGGATTGCGGGCAGGGGAACGGAACTTTTAAGTACCTATGAAGCAGGAACCCGGATAAACGTGCTGGGTCCCCTGGGCAATGGATTTACAATGAAAAAAGAAAAAGCGATCTTGATCGGCGGAGGCATTGGGATTCCTCCGATGCTGGAACTTGCAAAACAGCTGGGCTGTGAGAAAAGCATCGTGCTCGGCTATCGGGATCAGGATACTTTTTTAAAGGAAGAATTTGAGCCATACGGCGATGTCTATGTCTCAACAGAAGACGGTTCTTTGGGGACAAAAGGAAATGTGATTGATGCCGTCAGAGAACAGGCGGTACAGGGTGCTGTCATTTATGCCTGCGGACCGACACCTATGTTAAAAGGTGTCAAAGCTTATGCGGCGGAAATGGGGCTGGAAGCCCAGATTTCTCTGGAAGAGCGAATGGCATGCGGCATCGGTGCGTGTCTTGCGTGTGTCTGCAAATCAAAAGAAGTGGATGGGCATACCCATGTCCATAATAAGCGGGTCTGCAAGGATGGGCCTGTATTTGACGCAAAGGAGGTAGAACTCTGATGAATTTGGGAGTAGAGATCGCAGGAGTTTCTTTAAAGAATCCGGTGACCACAGGCTCCGGGACTTTCGGTTCCGGGAAGGAATACAGTGAATTTGTCGATCTGTCCAGCCTTGGAGCGGTGACGACAAAAGGTGTTGCCAATGTGCCCTGGCCGGGCAATCCGACGCCGAGAGTTGCTGAGACCTACGGAGGTATGCTCAATGCGGTAGGACTTCAGAATCCGGGTGTTGACGTGATGATTAAGAGAGATCTGCCGTTTTTAAAGGAGGCAGGAGCCACTGTGATCGTCAATGTCTGCGGAAAAACTACCGAGGATTATCTTGAGGTAGTGGAACGGCTGTCTGACCAGCCCGCAGATCTTCTGGAGATCAATGTTTCCTGCCCGAATGTGAAAGAGGGAGGCATTGCTTTCGGTCAGGATCCAAAAGCATTGTACGAGATTACAAAAGCAGTAAAGGCAAAGGCAAAGCAGCCGATTATCATGAAACTGAGTCCCAATGTGACAGATATTAAAGAAATGGCAAAGGCCGCAGAGGCTGCGGGAAGTGATGCGCTGTCTCTGATTAATACTCTGACCGGAATGAAAATTGATATTGAGAAGAGGGATTTTCTTCTGGCAAATAAAACAGGGGGACTCTCAGGGCCGGCCATCAAGCCGGTGGCAGTGCGAATGGTATATGAGGTGTGCAGTACGGTGAAGATTCCGGTGATCGGAATGGGAGGAATCCTTACTGCAGAGGATGCCCTGGAGTTTATCATGGCCGGAGCCGCTGCGGTAGCTGTAGGAACAGCGAATTTTACGGATCCGTGCGCGACTGTCAAAGTGATCGAGGGGATAAAGTCTTACATGGAACGCCATAACATAGAAGATATCCGGGAATTGATCGGATGTGTAAAGTAAACTGCAAAAGATGACGGAAGTGAGGTCAGCATGAATATATTATTTTTCTTGACGCCGAAGGAAGATGTGTCATATCTGCCGGAAGATTATACTTTGAGACAGGCGCTGGAGAAAATGAAATACCATGGATACTCGGCAGTTCCTATATTGACCGGCGACGGAAAGTATGTGGGAACCGTGACGGAGGGGGACCTTCTATGGGCAATGACGGATGATGCCGGATTTGACCTTGAGAAGGCAGAACTGATCTTTTTAAAAGATATGAAGCGCAGAAGGGACAACAGGCCCGTGACAATCAATACAGATATGGATGACCTGGTGGATGTGATCAAAGACCAGAATTTTGTTCCGGTCATCGACGATGAACAGAGGTTTATTGGGATCGTCACAAGAAAAGATGTGATCGGGTTTTATTACAGAGAATATCAGAAGGCTGAACATAAGGAGGAACATGATGGAACAGTATAAAAAAGAGTTTATTGAATTTATGATCGACTGCAACGTTTTGAAATTCGGAGATTTTGTGACCAAAAGCGGAAGAAACACGCCGTTCTTTGTAAATACGGGATTTTATCGGACCGGTGCCCAGTTAAAGAAGCTTGGAACTTATTATGCAAAGGCCATTGAGGCGAAATTCGGATTTGACTTTGATGTCTTGTTCGGACCCGCATACAAGGGAATCCCGCTGAGTGTAGCCGCCGCCATTGCAATCTCTGAAACCTATGGGAAGGATATCAAATACTGTGCAAACCGCAAGGAAGTAAAAGATCACGGGGACACAGGAATCCTGCTTGGAAGTCCGATCGAAGACGGAGATAAGGTCGTGATCATTGAAGACGTGACCACAGCCGGAACCTCCATCCAGGAAACACTTCCGATCGTGAAAGCCCAGGGTGATGTGGATGTATTGGGGCTCGTGGTTTCTGTGGACCGGATGGAACGGGGACAGGGAACAAAGAGCGCCCTGGAAGAGATCCGTGAAAATTACGGGCTGGAAACTACGGCCATCGTAACGATGCAGGAAGTGGTGGAACACTTGTATAATAAACCTTATAATGGAAAAGTTATTATCGACGATACATTAAAGGCAGCTATTGACGCATACTATGAGAAGTATGGCGTTCAATAAAGAAGGGTTTATTTGTGACAAGAAAAAAGAAAAGGGCAGCCAGGTTTGGCTGCCGGATTTTATTTTATTTGTATCTCATTGTGATGTTTTATTTTGTGCTGTTCAGTGAGCGTTACGGCAGAGAGACTGGGTATGATACATCCCATGTAAATCTGGAATTGTTTAAAGAGATCAAACGGTTCTGGATGTATCGATCCCTGCTTACCCCGGAGGCATTTATAACAAATTTGGTCGGAAATGTTTTTGCATTCAGTCCGTTTGGATTTCTGCTGCCTGTCATGACAGAGAAAAAACGGGGACTGATAAAAGTTGTCCTCGGATCATTTTTATTCAGTTTGATCATTGAAAGCTGCCAGTATATTTTTAAGGTTGGGGTCTTTGACGTGGACGACTTACTGTTAAACACGATTGGCGGACTGATCGGTTATATCATCTACAAAATTTCCGTCACGATTTACCGGAGGAAATAATATGCGGGTTAATAAAAAGAAACGTCAGGCCTATCGTCCGTCGGATCACGTTGTATCCAGGGAGTCAGCAGTTTCCAGTATTCTCGGAGCCATAGGAATTTTCGGCTATCTTATTTTAGTCGGAGCTTCCTTTCAGGCGGCCGGAAACGGGGGAATACTGCTCGGCGCAGCTGCGTGGGTGCTGTTTGGCATCTCTGTCTTTGGAATGATGCTGGCAGTGCGCAGCTATCATGATACGGCATCCATCAGGGTCTGGAAAGTGGTCGGAAGTATTACAAACGGAGCGGTGCTTTTGTTTTCAGCTGCTTTGTTTGTGATCGGATTGATTTAGGAGGGAGTTATGGAACGACTTAAGAAACAGATGGAGTTTATCATAGAGGTGGATAAGCTCAAAGACATTATTCGTCAGACGAATCTGACAAATGGGGAAAGAAAAGAAAATGATGCGGAGCATTCATGGCATCTGGCACTGATGGCTGTTTTTCTATCTGAATATGCAAAGGAACCGGTGGATGTCCTTCAGGTGATCAAGATGGTTCTGATCCATGATCTGGTGGAAATCGATGCAGGAGACACTTATTTGTACGACGAAGCCGGAAATGGTACGAAAGCGGCAAGAGAACAGAAAGCGGCGGAACGGATCTTCAACATTCTTCCCGGAGATCAGGCAGAAGAGCTGTTTCAACTGTGGCAGGAATTTGAGGACCGTAAAACACCGGAATCCAAGTTTGCGAATACACTGGACCGGATTCAGCCGGTTCTTTTGAATGATGCCACAGAGGGAAGGGCCTGGAGAGAACATGACGTCTGCATTGACCAGATTATGAGCAAAAATGAGTATACCAGTCAGGGATCTGATGTACTCTGGGCGTATATTCAGGAAGTTTTTGAGAAAAATATAGAAAACGGAAATATTAAAAGGAGCTTATAACGTGGATGAATTATTAATGGAACGCCATTTTCTGAACCAGGAAAGGCTCAAGGCTATTTTACAGGAAGACTCTGTAAAAGAGCCTTTTTTGGATTATTTCAGAAAAATGGCGGAGAGGCTTTTATTTGCCGACGAAGTATATGGAACAAAAGACAAACAGCTGTTTCAGCTGAAAGAGTGGAACAAAGAGTGGTATGAGCAAATTCTGCCGTCTGAGTATGATGTATGCTATGGAAATCCGGACTACGCCCGGAATGTTTTTGGGGAAGAGTTCGGGGATATTTTGTGCTTTTTGTATGCAGAAATCCAGGGCTGCTTTGTTTATGCGGTGGAAGGACAGCTGTTTGAGCTGACAATTATGAATGAACTGTTTTTAGAAATCTATCAGCTGTTTCTGGAAGGGGATGTACAGAGAAAGACGGCAAAACAGGTCATCTTTGACCATATGAGAGATTACAGCCAGGAACTCTGCTATAACCGTGTCAGGGAGCAGCTGGATCCGTGTGTGTCTTCTGCATCAGATATTGTGATGAAGGAGGATCTGGACAATACGGATGTTCTATATCTGTATGGTGAGTATGTCTCAGAAAATGAGACAAAGATGCTTTCTTTTTTAAACAGTCTTCCTAAGGAACGGATGAAAGAGATTGCCAAAACTTTTGTGGACGGATATCACGATGGCTTTATTATCAACAACATTGATATGTCAAAAAAAACAACCGTAAATATCCGGTATCATCTCGGGTTCGAACCAATCATCAGGGAGGCTGCACTGCAGTTTCAAGAGATCGGGCTGACTCCGATTCTGTACCGGGGCACTACGGGTGTGATTACAAGAGGGATGTCAAAAGTCGGGTACATTTCCACAAGTCCAAACCCTCAGTTTGAGTATGACCACAGATTTGACCAAGCGCTGTTTTTTAACAAAGCGTTTATGAGCCACAAGCTGGAAAGCTATCGGAATGCCTATGAAAAATTGAAGGAGGAGGCTGCAGCATTTGCAGGACCTGCATGCATGGAGACGTTCGGGGAACTGCCGTTTACGCCGGAGAATAAAGAGACTGCTCTGCGTCTTTCCGAGAAGCAGCAAAAGCTTTCTGTGGAGTACCAGAATGAGTCCGGCAGGATTGCCAACGAGTATATGAAACCGGAGGAGCGGAGTTTTACGATCATCGCATATCCGATCCCGGAAATAGGGGAAAACTTCGAAGCAATCTTCGAGGAGGTGGCTAAGGTCAATACGCTGGACAAAGAAAAATATAAGAAAATCCAGCAGCATCTGATCGATGCCCTGGACCAGGGTGTGGAAGTCCATATAAAGGGAGCGGGAGAGAACGAAACAGACCTCTATGTGGCCATGCACGAGCTGGAAGATCCTGAGAAGGAGACTAACTTTGAAAATTGTCTGGCAGATGTAAACATTCCGGTTGGTGAGGTGTTTACTTCACCGAAATTAAACGGAACCAGCGGAGTGCTTCATGTGAGTGAGGTCTATTTAAGAGATCTGAAGTTTATCGATCTGAGACTGGTTTTCAAAGACGGTATGATTACAGAGTATTCCTGCCGGAATTTCGATTCGGAAGAAGATAATAAGGCATATATAAAGCAGAACCTTCTCTATAACAGGGAGACTCTTCCCATGGGAGAGTTTGCTGTCGGAACCAATACTACGGCCTATGCCATGGCACAGAAGTTTGGGATTTTATATCAGCTTCCAATCCTGATCGTCGAAAAAATGGGACCTCATTTTGCAGTGGGAGACACCTGTTACAGCCACAGCGAAGCAACCGAGCTTCACAATCCTGACGGAAAAGAGATTGTGGCAAAGAGCAACTGTTTTTCAGAAAAAGGAGAATATTTTAACTGTCATACGGATATCACCATTCCTTATGAGGAGCTGGATTCCATCTGCGTGATCGGCCTCGGCGGCAGGAAAACGGCTTTGATAAAGGAAGGAAAATTTGTCCTCCCGGGCACAGAAATCCTGAACGAACCATTGACGTAACCGGATACAGTGGGTAGAATAAAAGAAAACAAATCGAATTATGACAAAGGAGACAGAATTATGGCAAAAGTAGCGATTGTTATGGGGAGCGATTCCGATATGCCTGTGATGAGCAAGGCGGCAGATTTTTTAGAGGAGATGGGGATTGACTTTGAGATGACCATTATTTCTGCTCACAGAGAACCGGATATTTTCTTTGAGTGGGCAAAAGGAGCCGAGGAGCGCGGAGTCAAGGTTATCATCGCAGGTGCAGGGAAAGCAGCACATCTTCCGGGAATGTGTGCAGCACTGTTCCCGATGCCGGTCATCGGAATTCCGATGAAAACTTCCGATCTTGGGGGAGTGGATTCTCTTTACTCCATTGTTCAGATGCCGTCCGGAGTTCCGGTTGCATCCGTTGCTATCAACGGAGGGCAGAATGCAGGAATCCTTGCAGCACAGATTTTGGCTTCGTCTGATGCCGGTCTTCTTCAGAAACTGAAAGATTACAGGACAACAATGAAAGAATCTGTAGTAAAGAAGGCCGATAAGCTTGACCAGGTTGGCTATAAGAACTATGAATAAGAAAAGACTTGCAGCCGTACTTTTATGTACGGCTGTTTGTGCCGGACTTGCAGGGACTGCATTACAAAATCGGGATACTCTGGCGGGGACACGCCAGATCACGGTGGCGATCGATGCCGGACATCAGAAAAAGGGTGACACCAGGAAAGAGCCAATCGGACTGGGTTCCCGGAGGAAGAAAGCAAAAGCGGCATCAGGTACACAGGGAGCAGCGACGAAAGTACCGGAATCAAAGCTGACCCTCAGTGTGGCCAAGAGACTCGAGCAGGAGCTTAAAAAAAGGGGCTATAAAGTCTACATGGTAAGAAGAAAGCAGAACGTCAACATCAGCAATAAGAAAAGAGCGCTGCTGGTGAATAAAAGCGGCGCCGATATCTGTATCCGTCTTCATGCAGATGCGTCGGGAAAAAGAGTACGCGGTGCCTCAGCATTATACCCGACCAAGAACAATCCCTATGTAAAAAAGCTGAGCAAACGCAGCAGGAAGCTGTCCGGGGATGTGCTGAAAAAATACTGCAAAGCTACCGGGATCAGAAACCGGGGACTTTCAGGGCGGAATGATCTGACGGGCACTAACTGGAGCAAAGTCCCGGTGACACTAATCGAAATGGGATTTATGACGAATAAAAAAGAAGACAAAAAGATGCAGAAGAGTTCTTTTCAGAAAAAGATGGCGAAAGGAATTGCAGACGGCGTTGACAGTTATTTTGGAAAATAGACAGGACCTGTCCCGGGGATCGGGTCTGAGTTTAAAAAGATATACTTTTTAGGAGGATAAAAATGGATTACAAAAAGGCAGGAGTGGATATCGAAGCAGGTTACCAGTCCGTAGAACTCATGAAAAAGCACGTACAGGCCACAATGAGAGAGGAAGTTTTGACAAACATCGGAGGATTTTCCGGGGCTTTTTCATTAAAGAAGTTTAAGGACATGGAAAATCCAACTCTTGTATCCGGCACCGACGGGGTTGGAACAAAGTTAAAGCTTGCTTTCCTTATGGATAAGCATGATACGATCGGGATTGACTGTGTGGCGATGTGCGTCAATGATATCGCGTGTGCAGGCGGGGAGCCATTATACTTTCTTGATTATATCGCATGCGGAAAAAATTTTCCTGAGAAGATCGCTACCATCGTAAGCGGGGTGGCAGAGGGCTGCAGACAGTCTGATGCGGCACTGATCGGCGGGGAGACTGCCGAGATGCCGGGATTTTATCCGGAAGACGAATATGATCTGGCTGGTTTTGCCGTGGGAATCGTAGACGAGAAGGACCTGATTACCGGAAAAGAGATCAAAGAGGGAGACGTGCTGATCGGCATCGCATCCTCAGGAATCCACAGCAACGGGTATTCTCTGGTGCGCAAAGTGTTCGATATGTCAAAAGAATCACTGGAGACTTACCATGAAGAATTAGGAACAACTCTCGGGGAAGCGCTCCTGGCACCTACGAAGATCTATGTCAAAGCACTGAAGGCGATCAAAGAAGCGGGTGTGGAAATCAAAGGCTGCAGCCACATTACCGGAGGCGGTTTTTATGAGAACATTCCAAGAATGCTTCCGGACGGGGCCCATGCGGTGGTCCACAAGGACGCATATGAAGTGCCTGCGATCTTTAAGCTGCTTGCAGAAACCGGGGATATTGACGAAAAGATGATGTATAATACATACAACATGGGAATCGGCATGATGGTGGCCGTGGACGAAAAGAGCGTCAACGATACGCTGGAAGCCCTGGAACGTGCCGGGGAAACGGCATTTGTAGTAGGTGAGATCAAAGCCGGTGAAAAAGGTGTGACGGTATGTTAAGAGTCGCAGTATTAGTGTCTGGAGGCGGAACCAACCTGCAGGCTGTAATTGACGCCATTGAGGAAGGACGGATTTCCAATGCCCGGATCGACGTGGTGATCAGCAATAATAAAAAGGCCTATGCATTGGAGCGTGCCAGGAAGCATGGAATCCAGGCAGTGGGACTGTCACCGAAAGATTTTGAGAACAGAGATTTGTTTAACGAAGCACTTTATCAGGAGCTGGCTGGCAGAGAGATTGATCTTGTAGTGCTGGCCGGATGTCTCGTAGTAATACCTGATAAAATCATCCGTGAGTTTGAAAACAGGATCATCAACATTCATCCGTCTCTGATTCCGTCTTTCTGCGGGAAAGGGTGCTATGGACTGAAAGTCCATGAACAGGCGCTTCAGAGAGGTGTCAAAATTTCAGGCGCCACCGTTCATTTTGTAGATGAAGGTACGGATACGGGTCCGATCATTATGCAGAAGGCTGTAGAGGTAAGAGACGATGACACACCGGAAGTTCTGCAGAGACGGATCATGGAACAGGCGGAGTGGGTGATCCTTCCTGAGGTGATCAATCTGATCGCAGAGGGAAGAGTTTCAGTTTCAGAAGGACATGTAAAGATTAAGAAATAAAAGAAAGGATAAAAGGATGGATATACTGATTGTTGGCAGCGGAGGACGAGAACATGCCATTGCCTGGGCAGCGGCAAAGAGCCCGAAAGCAGACAAAATTTACTGTGCCCCTGGGAACGCGGGTATTGCGGAGTTTGCAGAGTGCGTGGACATCAAAGCCATGGAGTTTGACAAACTGGTGGCGTTCGCAAAGGAAAAACAAATCGGTCTGACGATCATCGGAATGGATGATCCGCTTGTTGGAGGTGTCGTAGACGCTTTTGAAGCCGAAGGACTCAGAGTGTTCGGTCCCCGCAAAAATGCGGCGATCATCGAGGGTTCCAAGGCGTTTTCCAAAGATCTGATGAAAAAATACAATATTCCAACAGCATCCTATGAGAATTTCACCGATCCAGAGCAGGCACTCGCTTACCTCGAGAACGTTAAGATGCCGATCGTACTCAAGGCTGACGGACTGGCACTGGGCAAGGGAGTTTTGATCTGTGAGACTCTGGAGGAAGCAAAGGCGGGCGTTAAGACTTTAATGCTGGACAAACAGTTTGGGGATGCCGGCAATGAGATCGTTATCGAAGAGTTTATGACCGGCAGAGAAGTTTCTGTATTGGCTTTCTGCGACGGAAAGACCATCCGGTGCATGACTTCCGCACAGGATCACAAGCGTGCCAAAGACGGAGACAAAGGACTCAACACTGGAGGTATGGGAACCTTTTCTCCGAGTCCATTCTACACGAAAGAAGTGGAAGAATTCTGTGAAAAATATGTATACCAGCCGACGATGGATGCCATGGCTTCCGAAGGGCGTCCGTTCACAGGCATTTTGTTCACAGGGCTGATGCTTACAGAAGACGGACCGAAGGTACTGGAATATAACGCCAGATTCGGAGATCCGGAGGCGCAGGTAGTCCTGCCCCGGATGAAAAATGATATGATCGAAGTGATGGAAGCCTGTATTGACGGGAAACTTTCCGATGTTACTCTGGAATTTGAGGAAAATGCGGCAGTCTGTGTGGTGCTCGCATCTGACGGATATCCGGAAAAGTATGAGAAGGGTTTTGAGATCAAGGGACTCGATAAGTTTAAAGACCAGGATGACTACTATGTGTTCCATGCGGGGACAAAGTTTGACGGAGACAAGATCGTGACCAACGGCGGACGGGTACTCGGCGTCGTGGCAAAGGGCGGTGACCTGAAAGCTGCCCGTAAAAATGCATACGAGGCCACAGAATGGATCGATTTTGCAAACAAATATAAAAGAAATGACATAGGAAAAGCTATCGACGAGGCGTAAAAACTTGTATTCGGGAAGCAGGATGGAGAAGAAATTCTCTGCCCTGCTTCTCTATTTTTTTACATTGACATTCCGTGCTATTTATTATAGTCTAAGTATAACAAAAAATATGAAAGAAGGAAGTGATGAATATGCTGCTTGAAGTAGATTTTAACAGCGATCAGGCCATTTATATTCAACTGAGAAACCAGATCATCGTTGGTATTGCGTGTTCCGACATCCAGGATGGCGAGTCCCTGCCGTCGGTGCGCCAGCTGGCACAAATCTTAGGAGTAAACATGCATACGGTAAATAAAGCATATGCTATATTAAGAGAAGAAGGCTATTTGAAGCTGGACCGGAGGAAAGGCGCAGTCGTAAGCGTGGATGCCAATGAAAAGGCAAAGCAGCTGGAGGAATTGGAAGAGAGCCTTCAGATTTTGGTGGCGCAGGCCATCTGCAAGGGTGTGACGAGAGAAGAATTATATCAGCTGATCGGCCACGTATATGGACAGCTTGACAGAAATTAGGAGGACAGAATGAGAAAATTACCACTTACCAGATATTTAAGCCATGCATTGGAGGAGGCGGGAAAGATATCCGCGAGGCTTGGAGCAGAACATATAGAAACTTTGTCTCTTTTGCTTGGACTGCTTAAAATGAAGGGGTCTCTGGCCTGTGAGATACTGAAGATGCACGGGGTGTCTGAGGAGATTTTTTCAGAAGCTTTCAAGGCGCGTACTGCAGAAAAAAAGAGGCGTACAAAGGTAAAAACCTTTACTCCCAGGACAGAGGAGATTTTAAGCCTTGCCGCCCAGATGGCAGTTAAGTACGGAAGTGATGTGCTCGGCACAGAGCATGTTCTGCTGGCGGTTTTGAAGGACGGCGAAAATGAAGCGGTTCAGCTGCTGGCACAGCAAAAGATTCCGGTGGATGCCATATTCATTGATACATTGGTGACAATGGGAATCGATTATAAATCTGCCAAGAACGAATTTTCTAACAGTTCACCGGATGATTATTTCACGGAAGACGGAGCCGGAGAAAATATTTTGGA
>NZ_FR889205.1:0-47179 GCF_000432215.1 Anaerostipes sp. CAG:276 | reverse complement strand
GCTGATGCAGGTATTGTGCAGGAGGTCCAAAAATAACCCTTGTCTGATCGGAGACCCGGGTGTGGGAAAGACCGCTATCGTTGAAGGGCTGGCTGCGAGGATCGTGCAGGGTAACGTGCCCCTTAATCTAAAGGATAAGAGACTGCTCTCTCTGGATCTGACAAGAGTGATCGCAGGGACGAAGTACCGGGGGGAGTTTGAGGAGCGGATGAAACAGATTATTTCCGAGGTGACGGAAGATCCTTCAGTGATTCTCTTTATTGACGAAATTCACACGATGATCGGGGCAGGCGGTTCTGAGGGAGCCATGGACGCATCCAACATCCTGAAGCCCTCTCTCGCACGGGGAGACTTTCAGCTGATCGGGGCTACAACCAGCGAGGAATATACCAAATACTTTGAGAAGGATGCAGCACTTGTGCGGAGGTTTCAGTCTATTTTGGTGGAGGAGCCTTCGGTGAAAGAAGCAGTCAAGATCCTTGAAGGGCTCAAATATAAGTTTGAATCTCATCACAGAGTGCTGATTCCTGAAGAGGTGACTTCCTATGCGGTGGATCTTTCCTGCCGGTATGTCAACGACCGGTTTCTGCCTGACAAAGCAATCGACGTTCTGGACGAGGCCTGTGCCAAAAAGCGGATGAAGTCTTTGAAAGTGCCGTCGGATATGAAAGAGGAACAGGAGCAGCAAAAGCAGATTGTAAAAGAAATGGAAGCTTACATCAGCAGCGGGCAGATTGAAAAAGCAAGAGAACTGAAGAGCAAAAAAGAGGAAATCGGCAAAAGTCTTGAGAAGAAGTACCGCAGGATGGAAAACCAGCAGAAGAAGATACCTTCCATTGAGATGGAAGATGTGGAGGAGATCATTTCTCTTTGGACCAAGATACCGGTGAACCAGCTGAAACAGGGAGAGATGGAGAGACTTCGGAATCTTGAAAAAATTCTTCACAAACAGGTGATAGGACAGGATAAGGCCGTGGAAGCTGTGGCCAGAGCCATAAAGCGCAGCAGGGTTGGCCTGAAAGATCCAAAACGCCCCATCGGTTCCTTCTTATTTCTAGGGCCTACCGGTGTGGGTAAAACAGAGCTTTCCAAGAGTCTTGCGAAAGCCATGTTCGGAAGGGAAGAAGACCTGATCCGCGTAGACATGTCTGAATACATGGAAAAGCACAGCGTATCAAAGATCATCGGATCACCTCCCGGATATGTCGGTTTCGGAGAAGGCGGACAGCTGAGTGAGCAGGTCAGAAGGCATCCATACTCTGTGATCCTGCTGGATGAGATTGAAAAAGCGCATCCGGATGTATTTAATATCCTGCTTCAGGTGCTGGATGACGGACATATTACAGACTCCAACGGAAGAAAAGTCGATTTCAAAAACACAGTGCTTATTATGACTTCCAACGCGGGCGCGTCCAGGATCATTTCTCCGAAACAGCTTGGGTTTGTCAGAACTTCCGATAAGGAAAAGAATCATGAGAAGATGACTCAGGGTGTGATGGAGGAGGTGCGGCAGATTTTCAAGCCCGAATTCCTGAACAGAATAGACGGAACGATTGTATTTACCATGCTGACTAAAGATGAGCTCCGGGAAATTGCAAAACTCTTTTTGAACAATTTAAAGGAACAGCTGATGAAAAACCATCGGATCTCGGTAAAGATCACGTCCAATGCCGTTTCACTGCTGGCAGACAAAGGGTACAGTGAGACGTACGGTGCAAGACCGCTGCGCCGTGTGATCCAGAGTGAGATCGAGGATGTGCTGGCAGATAAGATCTTAAGCGGTGAGCTTCGGGACGAAGCAGCGCTTACGATCGGAGCAAAAGACAAAAACCTTACTTTTTCGATAAAGGATGCTAGTAAATAAGCAGCAAATATTATATAATAAAATAACAAATGCAGATTTAATAGGAGGATAAGAACATGTCAGTGGTAACAGAGTTGTTTCGCAGCGAAGAAAATGGGACATTAAGCTTCGGGGATTACACATTAGATACGAAAGCCAAAAAGGACAAGATCGAATTTGAAGGGGATATGTACAAAGTGAAAACCTTCAAGACAATGACAAAGCTGGACAAAAACGGACAGCTGATCTTTGAATCTGTACCGGGTTCCGCCGTCCACAATTTTGCTGCAACAACAGACGGAGTGGCATTTGAGATCGAGGCATCAGAAGATGTCCAGGTAACGCTTGAAGTGGAGCCTGAACAGGAATACCGCGTATATATAGACAATATAAATGTTGGAAACATGAAGGCCAATCTAGGAGGAAAACTCACTCTGAGTGTGGAACTGAATCCGGGCATGACGGCTATGGTCCGTGTGAAGAAACAGTAAGGAGCAGGAACTGATATGGCAAAGGCAAAAACCGTCTTTTTCTGCAGTGAGTGCGGACATGAATCATCCAAGTGGCTGGGACAGTGTCCGGCCTGCAAATCGTGGAATACCTTTGTAGAAGAAAAACAATCAGTGACAAAAAAGGGAGGGGCAAAGCCCAGGCGGGCTTCTGCCTCTCCTATGAATATGTCAGAGGTTTCTATAAAGAGTGAGGAACGTATTCCGACAGGCATAGGTGAGCTGGACAGAGTTCTCGGAGGAGGAATTGTGACCGGCTCTCTGTCTTTAGTGGGCGGAGACCCGGGGATCGGAAAGTCTACTCTGCTGCTCCAAGTCTGCAGGAATTTAGTAAATGCAAAGCGGAAAGTTTTATATGTTTCCGGGGAGGAGTCCGCACATCAGATTAAGATGCGTGCAGAGAGGATCGGGGCATTTGAGGATGAACTTCTTCTGTTCTGTGAGACGATTCTGGAGGAGATCCTCGAGGGAATCCGCAAAGTCCGCCCGGAGTTTGTCGTGATAGACTCCATCCAGACGATGTTCAGTGAAGAACTGACCGCGGCAGCGGGAAGTGTATCCCAGGTCCGGGAAGTGACGGCTCAGATGATGAGGATCGCAAAAGAAGAAAATATCGCAGTCTTCATTGTCGGACATGTGACAAAGGAAGGTGTCGTGGCAGGGCCCAGGACACTGGAGCATATGGTGGATACGGTCCTATATTTTGAAGGGGAGAGGGAGGCGGCATACCGGATTCTGCGGGGAGTGAAGAACCGCTTCGGCTCCACAAATGAGATCGGTGTGTTTGAGATGTGCGCAGATGGTCTTACAGAGGTGGAGAATCCGTCCAAGATGATGCTGAACGGGCGCCCTGTGGACGCCTCCGGTTCTGTGGTAGTATGTTCCCTGGAGGGAACCAGGCCGATTCTTATCGAGATTCAGGCACTGATCTCTCCCACGAGTTTTCAGATGCCGAGGAGAACAGCGGTGGGAATTGACTATAATAGGGTCAATCTTCTTATGGCAGTTTTGGAAAAAAGGGTCGGTCTCCAGCTGGGCGGCTGTGACGCCTATGTGAACCTGGCCGGAGGCATGAGGCTGGGAGAGCCGGCGATTGACCTGGGGATTATTCTGGCCATTGCATCCAGCTATAAAAACATACCTCTCCCGGAAGATACGATCATCTTCGGGGAAGTCGGGCTGGTAGGCGAGGTACGGAGAGTATCCCAGGGAGACCAGAGGATCAAAGAGGCGGAAAAGCTTGGATTTAAAACCTGCATCCTTCCCAAGGCAAATGTGGACAGCTTAAAGATCAGGACAAACATGCGGCTTTTGGGCGTCGCAAATGTAAGAGAAGCCCTTGATTGTATTTAAAATATGTCTTATATTATTAGAGAATAATGAAAAGTATGGAGGAATGGAGACACGATGGAAGAGGCGATCTCAAAAAATTTTATAGAACAGATCATTGAAGAAGATCTGAAAGAAGGGAAATACGAAAAAATTGTGACCAGGTTCCCGCCGGAGCCAAACGGCTACCTGCATATCGGACATGCCAAATCAATCCTTTTAAACTATGGACTGGCGAAAGAGTACGGCGGAGATTTTCATTTCCGGTTTGACGATACGAATCCGACGAAGGAAAAGACCGAGTATGTAGATTCGATCAAAGAGGATGTGGAGTGGCTTGGAGCAGATTATGACCAGACGATTTATTTTGCATCCAATTATTTTGACCGTATGTATGAATGTGCAGAGTTCCTGATCAAGAAAGGAAAGGCCTACGTGTGCGACCTGACGCCGGAGGAGATCCGGGAATACAGGGGGACGCTGACGGAACCGGGAAAAAACAGTCCGTACAGAGACCGTACACCGGAAGAAAACCTTGCATTATTCCGCGCAATGAAAAATGGAGAGTTTGAAGACGGAAGCAAGGTGCTCAGGGCTAAGATTGATATGACTTCCGGCAATATGAATATGAGGGACCCGATCCTTTACCGTATTGCCAGAATGGAACATCACAATACAGGTGACGATTGGTGCATTTATCCGATGTATGATTTTGCGCATCCGCTGGAGGATGCCTTTGAAGGCGTGACCCATTCCATCTGTACACTGGAGTTTGAGGATCACAGGCCGCTATATGACTGGGTTGTAAAAGAGTGCGAGTTTGTACATCCGCCGAAGCAGATTGAGTTTGCAAAACTTTATCTTACCAATGTAGTCACGGGAAAACGCTATATCAAGAAGCTGGTGGATGACGGAATCGTGGACGGCTGGGATGATCCGAGGCTTGTGACGCTGTCTGCACTGAGACGCCGTGGATATACTCCGGAATCCATCCGCAGGTTTATGGAGCTGGTCGGTGTGGCTAAGAGTCACAGCTCCGTAGATTATGCCATGCTTGAGTACTGCATCAGAGATGACCTGAAGCTGAAAAAGCCAAGGGTATCGGCTGTCCTGGACCCAATTAAGCTGGTTATTACAAACTACCCGGAAGACAAGGTAGAGTATATGGAAGTAAAAAATAATCAGGAAAATGAAGAGATGGGCACAAGAAAAGTGCCGTTTTGCAGAGAACTGTATATAGAGCGGGATGATTTTAAGATTGAGAGGCCGAAGAAGTATTTCCGTCTGTATCCCGGCAACGAAGTGCGTCTGATGAACGGATATTTTGTGACCTGCACAGACTACGTGACCGATGAGGACGGAAATGTCACAGAGGTACTCTGTACCTATGATCCGGAATCCAGAGGAGGCAACAGCCCCGACGGACGAAAAGTGAAGGGGACCATTCACTGGGTTGCCGCTCCTTTTGCAAAAAAGGCCGAAGTCCGTTTATATGAAAATATTGTAGATGAGGAAAAAGGCGTGTATAACGAGGATGGATCTGTTAATTTAAATCCAGATTCTCTCATAATATTAAAAGACTGCTATGTTGAGCCGTCTCTTGAGGAGGCAGCTCCTGGGGACAGCTTCCAGTTTGTCAGACAGGGGTATTTTTGCCTGGACACAAAAGATACAACAAAGGATCACATGGTATTTAACCGCATTGTTTCTATGAAGAGCTCTTATCAGCCTAAATAGAAGCAGAAGAGAGATAAGCCGTTTTATAACGGCTTATCTTTTCATTTTCTGAGAAATGAAGAATGCTCCGCAGAGTGTGTTTGACTACTTTGTTTAATTTTTGGAAACAATGAAGGAGATGAAGATGAAAAATCTTACAGAGATGTCCAATGAAGAACTGTGGGAACTTTTTCCCATCGTTTTGTGCGGCCATAAGGAAGAATGGAAGCAGATGTATGAAAATGAAAAGAAACTGCTGCTTCATTCGATTGGGCGGGGCCAGGTGGCGAGGATCAGTCACATCGGCAGCACGGCTGTGAAAGGGCTTTTGGCTAAGCCTACGATTGATATCCTTTTGGAAATTGAAGAACACTGCGACCTGAAGGACCTGATCCGGGCGGTGGAGAAGGAAGGATATATCTATGAGAAGAAGCCGAGGAATCCTCCCCCGCATATGATGTTTATGAAAGGTTATACTTTACAGGGATTTGCAAAGAAAGTCTATCATCTCCATGTAAGGTATCCGGGGGACTGGGATGAACTTTATTTCCGGGATTATTTGAAACGGCATCGGGAGGCGGCAGAAGAATACGGGAAATTAAAGACTGGTTTTCAGAAAAAATATGAACATGACAGGGATGCCTATACAAGGGCAAAGACAGATTTTGTAAGAGAGTGCACGAAAAAGGCCCGGAAAGAGTTTGGAGATATCTACCGGCCAGACGGTGAAAAGTGAAAAAATTTTTCAAAAAAGCCCTTGCAATTTTTTGATAGGGTGTTATACTATATTTTGTGATTAGCACTCGATGAGAGTGAGTGCTAACAATAATCGGGTAAATAAGACAAAAGAATTTCATCTGAATTTTAGGAGGTAATGATATGAATTTAAAACCATTAGGAGACAGAGTAGTGCTGAAACAGCTGGAAGCTGAGACTACAACAAAATCCGGAATCGTGTTGACAACAGCATCTCAGGAAAAACCGCAGGAAGCCGAAGTTGTCGCAGTCGGACCTGGAACGGATGAAGTGAAAATGGAAGTAGAAAAGGGACAGAAAGTCATCTATTCCAAATATGCGGGAACTGAAGTGAAATGTGGAGATGATGAATACATCATCGTAAAACAGAACGATATTTTAGCAGTTGTAGAATAGGATTTTTGGAGGAGACGAATCATGGCAAAAGAAATCAAATACGGAATTGATGCAAGAAAAGCGTTAGAAGCAGGTGTAAACCAGTTAGCAGATACAGTCAGAGTTACCATCGGACCAAAAGGAAGAAATGTAGTGTTAGATAAATCTTTTGGTATTCCTCTGATCACAAACGACGGTGTGACAATCGCAAAAGAGATTGAATTAGAAGATGCATTCGAGAACATGGGTGCTCAGATTGTAAAAGAAGTTGCAACAAAGACAAATGATGTTGCGGGTGATGGTACTACAACAGCCACTGTTTTAGCCCAGGCAATGGTAAATGAAGGAATGAAAAACCTTGCGGCAGGTGCAAATCCGATTATTTTAAGAAAAGGAATGAAAAAGGCAACAGATGCGGCAGTAGAAGCAATCGCTGAGATGAGCAGCAAAGTAAACGGCAAAGATCAGATCGCAAAAGTTGCTGCAATTTCTGCCAGTGATGAGGAAGTCGGGGAGTTAGTTGCGGATGCTATGGAAAAGGTGTCTAACGACGGTGTTATCACAATCGAAGAATCTAAGACAATGAAGACAGAATTAGATTTAGTGGAAGGTATGCAGTTTGACCGCGGATATTTATCTGCTTACTTCTCAACAGACATGGAAAAAATGGTCGCTGAATTAGAAGACCCATATATCCTGATCACAGATAAGAAGATTTCTAATATTCAGGATATCCTTCCAATCTTAGAGCAGATCGTACAGAGCGGAAAGAAACTTCTGATCATCGCAGAAGATATTGAAGGCGAAGCACTGACAACATTGATCGTTAATAAACTGCGCGGAACATTCTCTGTGTGTGCAGTGAAGGCACCTGGATACGGTGACAGAAGAAAAGCGATGTTAGAGGATATTGCAATCCTTACAGGAGGAACTGTGATTTCTGAGGAAGTCGGATTAGATTTGAAAGAAACAACGATCGATCAGTTAGGCCGTGCAAAATCTGTAAAAGTTGAAAAAGAAAACACAGTGATTGTTGACGGAGAAGGATCTAAGGATGCAATTCAGGCAAGAATCGGACAGATCAAGGGTCAGCTGGATGAGACAACTTCTGAATTTGATAAAGAAAAATTACAGGAAAGACTCGCAAAATTATCCGGTGGTGTTGCAGTTATCCGTGTAGGTGCGGCGACAGAGACAGAGATGAAAGAAAGTAAACTTCGTCTGGAAGACGCCCTGGCAGCGACAAAGGCAGCAGTTGAAGAAGGTATTATTTTCGGCGGCGGTTCTGCTTATATCCATGCTTCCAAGAAGGTTGCAAAGATGGCAGAAGAATTAGAGGGCGATGAAAAGACAGGTGCAAATATTATCCTCAAAGCTCTCCAGGCTCCATTATTCCACATTGCTGCAAACGCAGGACTGGAAGGTTCTGTTATCATCAATAAAGTTGAAGAACAGGAAGTTGGATTCGGATTCGACGCATTAAATGGAAAATATGTAAATATGATTGAAGCAGGCATCATTGATCCGGCTAAGGTAACAAGAAGTGCATTACAGAATGCAACATCTGTTGCATCTACCTTACTGACAACAGAATCTGTTGTTGCTAATATCAAAGAAGATGCACCGGCAATGCCGGCTGGAGCAGGAGCACCGGGAATGGGAATGATGTAATCGGATTTCATAAGGTGTTTGATTGTAAAAGAGATACAGAAACAAAGAGAAGGCTGATAAACTCGTCAGCCTTCTTTTTTTCATGACATAAAAAATGCATTTCAGTACAAAAGGGTAGACAAAGAGTAAAGAAAGAAGTATAATATTTACAATTCCTAAAATATGTAAGAAGGAGGCGAAAAAAGTTGCCGGAAGAACAAATGATAAAAGACATGTATAATCTGATGCAGCAGGTGAATTCCAGTATGACAGCCTTTGACGGACGAATGGGATGTGTTGAGAGAAAAGTGGATCTGCTGACGGTAAAAACAGAGAATCTGGAAGAAAAAACAGATATGATCGTTCAGGACATTCAGAGACTGGATGAGAAGACAGATGGATTAAGTCAGGATATCCAGAGACTGGACGAAAAAACAGACAGAATGGAAAGCAGTATTCAGGAATTAAATGAAAGAACCTCTGCTTTGGAAGAAAAAACAGATCAGCTGGATCAGACGACAAAATTCCTAAGTGAACAAAACAGCCTTCTCTTACAGCGCACTGATATTCTCACAGAAAAGTCAAATCTTATGTCAGAAAAAATAGATTTTATATCAGAGAAGACAAATTCCATAGAATCCCGTTTGGAGCGAACGGAAGGAGAGGTATCTGATCTTAAAACGAAAATGGAAGCTGGATTTTCCGATATTCATATGATTCTGGAGAATGAAATCTGCACCAAATTAAATGTACTCTTTGAAAACCGTGAAGATTCATCCAGATACAAGATGGTTATAAGAAGACAGGATGTTTTGGAGACCGATGTCGATCTGTTAAAAAAGACAGTCACAAATCACAGTGTAAAATTAAACAAAATATTTTAAGGAGAAGGAGCCGGTTCTTTCTCCTTTTTTCTGTGCAGAAACAAGGCAGGTTTTTTCATTTGTTAAGAGTATTTTAAGAATTTCAAAAAAATGCTTTGCTATTGTACAGTTTCACGATATAATAAAAAAGATATTAAAAGATGCAGAAAGAGGTGTATTTGGTGTATAAAATAGTAAAAAAAGAGACACTTAATAACTTGGTTGAATTGATGGAAATTCACGCACCATTCGTTGCAAGGAAGTGTGAACCAGGTCAGTTCATTATTATCCGTGTTGATGAAAAAGGCGAGAGAGTTCCTTTGACTATCGCAGATTATGACAGAGAAAAGGAAACAGTCACAATCATTTATCAGGTTGTCGGATATTCCACAGAATTATTAAGCAAGAAGAAAGAGGGAGACTATGTAGCCGATTTTGTAGGTCCTCTAGGACAGCCGTCCATCTTACATAAACGAGAGAGAGTTTTAGGTGTGGCAGGCGGAGTCGGTGCAGCACCTCTTTATCCTCAGCTTCGCAAACTTGCCGAAATGGGAGTTCCTGTAGATGTTATTATCGGAGGCAAGAGTGCAGAATTTGTTATCTTAAAAGAGAAATTTGAAGAGTTCTGTGAAAATGTATTTATTGCCACAGATGACGGAAGCCTTGGAACAAAAGGATTTGTTACGAATGTTCTGGAAGATCAGATTGCAAAAGGCGTGAAGTATGACGAAGTCATCGCGATCGGGCCGCTGATCATGATGAAAAATGTTGTAAAGATTACAAAACAGCATGATATTCCGACGATGGTATCCCTGAATCCGATCATGATTGACGGAACCGGTATGTGCGGCGGATGCCGTGTCACAGTAGGCGGAGAAACGAAGTTTGCCTGTGTGGACGGACCGGATTTTGACGGATTCCAGGTGGATTTTGATGAATGTATGAAACGTCAGACAATGTTCAGAGAAGAAGAACACGAGTGTAAGATTGGGAGGGGTAAATAGTCATGGCAAATATGAGTCCAAATAAAGTAGCAATGCCGGAACAGGATCCGAATGTTCGGAATAAGAACTTTAAAGAAGTTGCTTTGGGATATACGAAAGAAATGGCTATGGAAGAAGCAACCCGCTGCTTAAACTGCAAAAATAAACCGTGTGTCAACGGATGTCCGGTCAATGTACCGATTCCGGAATTTATCGAAAAAGTAGCTGCAGGTGATTTTGAAGGCGCTTATGAAGTAATCACGAGTGAGAATGCCCTGCCTGCTATCTGCGGCCGCGTATGTCCTCAGGAAAATCAGTGTGAGGGTAAATGTGTCCGTGGGATCAAGGGTGAACCTGTTGGTATCGGGCGTATGGAGCGGTTTGTTGCAGACTACCACATGGCAAATGCAGAACCGGCTGAAGTCAGCATCGAAAAGAATGGAAAGAAAGTCGCAGTCGTAGGATGCGGACCTGCAGGTATTACCTGTGCCGGTGAACTGATCAAAAAAGGATATGAAGTGACAGTATTTGAAGCACTGCACAAGCCGGGCGGAGTACTGAGCTACGGAATTCCGGAATTCCGTCTTCCAAAGGATCTAGTGGCGAAAGAAATAGAATCTGTTGAAAATCTTGGCGTGAAGATCGAGACCAATGTGATTGTCGGAAGATCTGTTACCATCGACGAGCTGATGGAAGACGGATATGAAGCTGTCTTTGTGGGCAGCGGAGCAGGACTTCCAAGATTCTTAAATATACCGGGAGAAAACTACCTGGGAGTTTATTCTGCCAATGAATTCTTAACCCGTGTGAACCTCATGAAGGGTTACGAATTCCCAGAGTACCCGACCCCGGTCAAGATCGGAAAGAAAGTTGCAGTCGTGGGAGCAGGAAACGTAGCGATGGATGCTGCCAGAACAGCGAAGCGTCTTGGAGCAGATGAGGTATATATTGTTTACAGACGAAGTGAAGAGGAAGCTCCTGCCCGTCTGGAAGAACTTCACCACGCTAAAGAAGAAGGAATTATCTTTAAGTTTTTAAATAATCCGGTAGCCATTAAGGCAAATGAGGACGGATGGGTAGAGAAGATGGAGATCGTAAAACAGGAATTAGGAGAACCCGATGCCTCAGGAAGAAGGTCTCCGGTTCCGATTGAAGGGTCCAACTACGATATTGATGTAGATACTGTTGTCATCGCGATTGGACAGAGTCCGAACCCGTTAATTCGTCACACAACACCAGGCTTGGATGTTCAGAAATGGGGCGGTATCATTGTTGACGAGGAGACGATGGAATCAAGCAAAGACGGAGTCTATGCAGGAGGAGATACTGTCACGGGTGCGGCAACTGTCATTTTGGCCATGGGTGCCGGGAAGAAAGCTGCGGCAGCCATTGACAAAAAGTTAAGAGGATAATCGGGAGGACAGGATATGAGCAAAACTATTTTTCAAACATCTGTCTATGAATTGGGAGACCAGGTTGATGCCTTTTATGACGAAGGGATGTTTGTGCTGTTCGGTGAGAATGTTCCGGATACATTAAAAGATTTCTGCCATTTTATCGATGTCAATGAAGTAGACGGGACAATCGGCAAAGGAAACACACTGGTGATTGACGGTGCAGAGTTTAAGATCTCGGCTGTGGGAGAGATTGCCCAGTCTAATTTAGAGACTCTTGGACATCTGACGGTAGTATTCAGCGGGGCAGCTGAGGCAGGGCTTCCGGGAAGCATCTGTGTTGAGGCCAAGCCAATGCCTAAGTTAAAAGTCGGATCAAAGATCGAAATTAAAGAAGACTAGACGATTGTACAAAGGATTATTGTTTTCGGACAATAATCCTTTGTTTGTTGACAAAGAATTTAGAATTTGTTATAGTATAAAACTATAAATTAGAATACGAAAGACATAGAAAGCGAGGAAAAAATGGGAAAGTTAATTGGCCAGGGAATCACATTTGACGACGTATTATTAGTTCCGGGATATTCAGAAGTAATCGCAAATGAAGTGGTGACAGAGACCCGTCTGACAGACAAGATTACATTAAATATTCCTTTAATGAGTGCCAGCATGGATACGGTAACAGAGCACCGTATGGCGATCGCAATGGCAAGGCAGGGCGGTATCGGTATCATTCATAAGAATATGACCATTGCACAGCAGGCAGACGAAGTGGACAAGGTAAAACGTTCGGAAAACGGTGTCATCACAGATCCTTTTTCTTTAAGTCCTGAACATACGATCCAGGACGCAGATGACCTGATGGGAAAATACCGCATATCAGGGGTGCCGATTACTGAGGGAACCAAACTGGTCGGAATCATCACAAACCGTGATTTAAAGTTCGAAACAGATTTTTCAAAGAAGATCAAGGAATCCATGACATCAGAAAATCTTGTCACAGCGCAGGAAGGGATCACCCTGGAAGAGGCAAAACAGATTTTAGGGAAGGCAAGGAAAGAAAAACTTCCGATCGTGGACAAAGACTTTAACTTAAAAGGTTTAATTACTATTAAGGATATTGAAAAACAGATCAAATACCCGCATGCTGCAAAAGACGAACAGGGCAGACTGCTGTGTGGTGCCGGTGTGGGGATCACAGCCGATATCTTGGACCGTGTGGATGCATTGGTAAAAGCTCACGTAGATGTAGTGGTTGTCGACTCAGCCCATGGACATTCTGCAAACGTATTAAAGGCAGTCAGAATGGTGAAAAAAGCATATCCTGAACTGCAGGTCATTGCAGGAAATGTAGCCACGGCAGAGGGTACAAAAGCATTGATTGAGGCAGGGGCCGACGCTGTCAAAGTGGGAATCGGACCAGGATCCATCTGTACCACCCGTGTGGTTGCCGGAATCGGTGTTCCGCAGATTACTGCGATTATGGGGGCATATGAAGAGGCAAAGAAAGCAGGGATTCCGATCATTGCAGACGGCGGGATCAAGTTTTCAGGAGATATTACAAAAGCGATTGCAGCCGGTGCCAGTGCATGTATGCTCGGAAGTATGATGGCCGGATGTGATGAGAGCCCAGGAGAGTTTGAACTCTACCAGGGAAGAAAATATAAAGTATACCGCGGCATGGGATCCTTAGCAGCTATGGAATGCGGAAGCAAAGACCGCTATTTCCAGACAAACGCTAAGAAATTGGTTCCGGAAGGTGTCGAGGGCCGTGTGGCATACAGAGGGACTGCAGAAGACACCATTTTCCAGCTGCTCGGCGGACTCCGCTCCGGCATGGGATACTGCGGGGCAAAAACCGTAGAAGAACTGCAGGAGAAGGGACAGTTTGTACAGATTACGGCTGCATCCTTGAAAGAAAGCCATCCGCATGACATTCATATCACAAAAGAAGCACCTAATTACAGCGTAGACGTTTAAGAACTTTCCTATGGAAAAATAAAAAGCAGCAGTTATAAAAATTAACTGCTGCTTTTTGAATGTGCAGGTTTACTGGTGCTCTTCAAACCATTGTCTGCTGTCTTCAAGCCGTTTGTTTACATAGTCCCAGTTGATTAGTGAAAACCAGTTGTTCACATAATCAGGGCGCCGATTTTGGTACTGGAGATAATAAGCATGTTCCCAGACATCGACAGGAAGCAGAGGATAAAGAGTATCACTGAGCGGTACATCCTGATTTGGAAGATTTATCACTTTTAGTTTTCCATTGTTATTTACAAGCCATCCATAACCGGAACCAAACTGTGACAATGCGGCCTCTGTCATTTCTTTCATGAAGGTATCAAGGGACCCGAAATCTCTCTCTATGGCTTTTCCAATTTCTCCTTCGGGAGTTGTGAATTCATCCTTTTCCATAGCGTTAAAATATACTTGATGGTTGTAAACTCCTCCGCCGTTGTTCTTAACAGGGGTTTTTGCTTCTTCCGGAATTTTGTCAGGTTCTGTAAGCAGCTGTTCCAGCGTCATGTTATGCAGATCTTGGTGGGGTTTGATTGCCGCATTCAGTTTTTCTACATAGGCGGCAAGATGTTTATCGTGATGAAATCTGAGGGTTTCAGCGTCAATCACCGGCTCCAGGGCATCATAATCGTATGGAAGCGGTTCGAGGGAAAATGGGTATGTTTCATTCATATTATAATTTATCTCCTTTTTTCTTTTTATTTTACGTGGGAATCTAAAATAATATTCAAAAAAACTTGAATCCTTTGAGCGGTCATGCTAACATTGTATTATTCTTATAATACAAAAACTCAAAAGGGGAAAAAACATGTTTTCAAAATTTAGTGTGCGCAAGCCATATACTGTCATTGTGGGAGTCATCCTGGTAATTATTCTGGGCATTGTCTCTTTTTCCAAAATGACTACGGACTTGCTTCCGAGTATGGAACTTCCATACGCTCTTGTCATGACTACCTATCAGGGGGCTTCTCCTGAAGAAGTGGAGACTACGGTGACAAAGCCGGTGGAACAGGCCATGGCAACCATATCCAACATCAAACAGGTGGCATCTTCCTCCAGTGAGAATATGTCCGTTGTCTATATGGAGTTTGAAGGCGATGCCAATATGGATTCGGCAGCTCTTGATATGCGGGAAAAGCTGGATATGATCAAAGGATACTGGCCTGACAAAGTAGGCAATCCTACGATCATGAAATTAAATCCGGACATGATGCCGGTGCTTGTGACTGCGATTGATTCGGACAACAAAGATATGTCTGAGATTTCAAAGCTGATCAAAGACAAAGTTTCTCCGGGTGTGGAGGCAGTGGAAGGTGTTGCCTCTGTAAGCGAGACCGGAATGCTTGAAGAGAATATCAATGTTATCATCAATGAGGACAAGATCAAATCATTAAATAAAAAGATTCAAAAGGCTTTGGACGGCCAGTTTGACGAGGCTCAGGATGAGCTGGACCGGGCGAAAGCAAAACTTGACGGAAGCAAGGCACAGCTGAATTCTAAGAGAACGGAGCTCAACGATACCCTTGCGAAAGCACAGACGGCTCTAAACAGCGGGAAATTAAGCCTTGCCCAGAAGGAGGTAGAGGTCACAAGTGTTCTTACCAATCTTCAAAATCAGAAAAAAGCTTTGGAACTTGTAAAACAGGCGGGGGAAGAAGGACTTAAACAGCTGGAGGCACAGCTCAAAACTGTGACAGACCCCGCACAGAAGGCGCAGCTTCAGGCTCAGATCACAGAGATTAAAAAGCAGCTGAAAACAGCAGACAGTACGATAAAGACCCTGGATAAAAATATTGAAGTTTTACAGAAGGCGTTAAAGCAGATCCAGAAGGGCAAAAAACAGATCGACGCCAATCTGACGACAGTGACTGCCCAGACCGCCAATGCCAACAGCCAGATGACATCAGGAGAGATCGGCATCGCACAGGGCGAATCACAGATCGCTGCGGGCCAGCAGCAGCTGGATGCCAGCAAAAAGCAGGCAAAAGCGGCGGCTGACATAAAAGATAAACTGACTGTGGACAATGTAAAAGCCATGCTGATCGCACAGAATTTTGAAATGCCTGCGGGATATATTTCAGAAGACAACACACAATATCTGGTCAGAGTCGGGGATAAAGTTACCAGTCAGGAAGATCTGGAAGACATGGAGCTGATGGATCTCGGCATTGATAACTTTGCGCCGATCCGTCTGAGTGATGTTGCAGATGTGGCAGTTGTCAACAATAAAAAGGATAATTACTGCAGGGTAAATGGCAATGATGCGGCGGTGCTGAGCATTCAGAAACAGAACAATTACTCTACGGCAGACGTATCAAAGAGGGTTTCCGAGAAGCTGGAAACACTCAAAAAAGAGAACCCCGGACTGCATTATACAAACTTAATGGATCAGGGAATCTACATAGATATGGTTGTAGGATCTGTTCTGCAGAATCTTGGAATGGGTGCAGTGCTGGCAGTGCTGATCCTGCTTGTGTTTTTAAAGGATATCAAACCTACTGCCGTCATCGCCTGCTCCATTCCGATTAGTGTAGTGTTTGCCGTCGTTATGATGTATTTCAGCGGCATTACCCTGAATGTTATTTCCCTTTCCGGCCTTGCGCTCGGAGTCGGTATGCTGGTGGATAACTCGATTGTTGTTATAGAGAATATTTACCGGCTGAGAAAAGAAGGGGTGCCGGTCAAGGAGGCTGCGATCGAAGGAGCAAAAGGGGTAGCCGGAGCAATCACTGCTTCTACGCTGACAACAATCTCTGTCTTCCTGCCGATTGTGTTCACAACAGGACTTACGAAGAAGCTGTTTTCCGATATGGCGCTGACAATCGGATATTCACTGATTGCCAGTCTGATCGTTGCAGTGACTTTTGTTCCGATGATGTCCGCCGGAGTGCTTCACAAAGTGACTGAAAAGGACAACAGGCTGTTTGACGGACTTCAGTCTTTGTACCGCGGAGTCATGGATAAGGTGCTCAGGAGGAAATGGATTGCCATCGTACTGACGCTGGCAGTGTTTGTGGGAGCAGTGATCGGGGCAACAAGGATTGGAACTTCCCTGATGCCGTCTATGGACAGTTCACAGATGAGCCTTACCATCGAGATGCCGAAAGGATCAGGCCTGAGTGATACGGCGGCTATGTCTGATACGGTCATGAAAAAAATTCGTGAGATTCCTGATGTAGACGGCGTCGGAGCTATGGTGAGCAGTTCATCAGGCATGGGAGGCACTTCGTCGGGAAGCAAGGCAGATCAGGATACAGCCAGCATGTATATCATGCTGAAAGAAGATAAAAAGCAGACAAATAAAGAGATAAAAAATGAGATCTTAAAAAAGACAAAGAAATTCGACTGTGAGATCCAGGTACAGGAGTCCAACATGGATATGAGCGCCCTCGGGGGAAGCGGGATTGCCATCGAAGTCAAAGGAAATGATATGAAAACGCTCCGCAGGACAGCCAGTGATATTGCAAAAAGGGTGGAATCTGTCAAAGGCACGAAGAATGTCAGTGACGGACAGGAGGAAACGACTCCCGATATCCATGTTACAGTTGATAAAGCAAAAGCCGCAAAATATGGTCTCACGGTGGCGACCGTTTATCAGCAGCTCAGCTCCAAGATTCAGGAGGGCTCCACAGCGACTACGATCAGCCAGAATGAAAAACAGTGGGATGTAAAAGTGTCTAATGACACCAAGGACAATATTACAAGAGCACAGCTGAAGAAAATGAAGCTCACTGGAACGAAGAAAGGGGAGAGCAGGGAAGTGGCACTTTCCAAAGTAGCCAGCTTCAGTGATACCGACAGTCTCTCTACGATCTCAAGATCAGCTCAGGAGAGAATACTGAATGTAACCGCAGAGCTTGAGGACGGTTACAATATCGGTATCGTAAGCCAGAATGTGACCAAAGCGCTGAAGGGGTACAAGGCGCCTGCAGGATACAGTTATAAAGTGGCGGGTGAGATGGAATCCATAAATGATACCGCGGGACAGGTAGGATTGATGCTGATTTTGGCAATCGCATTTATGTATCTGATTATGGTGGCACAGTTCCAGTCACTCAAGTCTCCTTTCATTATCCTGTTTACAATTCCTCTGGCATTTACAGGTGGTCTGATCGGACTGTTTGTGGCGGGCAAGGATCTGAGCATCATTGCCATGATCGGTTTCGTCATGCTGTCCGGTATCATCGTAAATAATGGTATCGTTCTGGTGGATACGATCAATCAGCTGAGAGATAAAGGCTACGAGCTCATGGATGCTGTCATAACTGCCGGTTCCATGAGAATCCGGCCGATTTTAATGACGGCGATCACGACAATTCTGGGTCTTTCTACCATGGCACTGGGTCTTGGATCCGGGGCAGAAATGGTACAGCCGATGGCCATCGTTACAATCGGGGGACTGATTTATGGAACTTTGCTTACATTAATCTTTATCCCTTGTATCTACCTGGTGTTTAACAGAAAGAAGAAAAGGCAGAGATCCTGATTTTCTTACAAATGTATTAAATAAATGAGCTTGGCTTTACATTTTGATGATGGAAAGCTATAATAAGACAAGAATCATGTCATGTATTATGACATGGTTTTTGTTTGTAAAGGAGTGAAATATGAAAAAACTGGATGGACATTTATGGAATATAATCCCCAAATATGCAGTGCTCCCATTGATTTGTTCTTTCACTTTTAATTCACTGATTTATACGGGTACACAGATTCTGTGCAGGGATTTAAAGCATTATGATTTTACAACGGCATTTGACCGTGCAGTACCTCTGATACCGGAATTTACGAGTATCTATCTGATCTGTTATCTGTTTTGGGCTGTGAATTATATCATGATAGGCAGGATTGGGAAGGAGCATTTATACCGGTTCTTAGTAGGAGATTTACTCTCCAGAGTCATCTGCGGTATCTTCTTTGTAATGGTTCCGACGACTCTGGCAAGGCCCGAAATAACCGGAACCGGGATATGGGATCAGATGCTGAATCTGGTTTATACGGTTGATCCGTCGGCAAATCTGTTTCCGTCCATCCATTGTCTGGTCAGCTGGTTTTGTTATGTTGGGATCAGGGGACAGAAAAAAGTTCCTTTGTGGTATCAGCGTTTTTCCTGTGTTTTTGCAGTTCTGGTGTGTATTTCCACTCAGGTTACGAAGCAGCATTATATCATAGACCTGATAGGAGGGATACTGCTGGCAGAGGCTATGTATCTGGTCGGTCAGAAGACGGATTGGTATCTGAAACTGCAGAGTATGTTTACAAAGATCAACCGTGGTGTACATTTGGAGAGGGCAATCGACAAAGAGGTAGGTTATGGAGAATAAGAAGCGCTGGATTGGCAATGGCATCTTCTTTTTTGCACTGTTCGGGCTTACATTTTATGCAATCTTTCGCGGAAAAGAGCTGCCGGAACTTTTAAAGGTTATGAGAAGCGTCAGCCCTGTATACTATATATTAGGTTTTGGGCTGATCATCGTGTTTGTATGCTGCGAAGCTTTTATCATTTACAGAATGCTGCGTGTGCTCCGGTACCGCGTGCCGAAAAGGCACTGTATTCTCTATTCGTTTGTAGGATTTTTTTTCAGCTGCATCACGCCGTCGGCCACCGGAGGACAGCCGGCTCAGCTTTACTATATGAACCGGGATAAGATCGATGTTTCGGTGGGAACCGTTGTTTTGATGATCGTTACAATTTTATATAAGTTTGTATTAGTATTTCTGGGAGCGGCGATCTTTGTGTTCCGGCACAGTCTGATTACAGACTATATATCTCAGGTAGCATTTTTCTTTTATCTCGGTATCGGACTGAATGTTTTCTGCGTCGCACTGATGCTGATGCTGGTATTTGAACCGACGCTTGCGTCCAGAGTGCTTCTGTCAATGATACGGATGCTGGAAAAAATTCATATCCTTAAAAAGAAAGAAGAGCGGATCAGAAAAATAGAGGGCTGGATGCAGGACTACCATAAGGCTGCTGCAGTCATTAAAGAATATAAACTCATGATTTTTGAGATGTTTTTGGTGACTTTGGTTCAGAGAATTCTGCATTTTTCCATCACATATCTTGTCTATAAGGCGCTGGGACTCTCTGCACTTGGATTTGTTGATATTGTAGCACTTCAGTGTGTCATATCGATCTCGGTGGATATGCTTCCTCTTCCGGGAGGAATGGGAATCAGTGAAGGCTTGTTTTTAAGTATTTTCCATAAGATATTCAGGGGCAGTCTGCTGTATCCGGCAATGCTGCTGAGCCGGGGAATCAGTTATTATGCTCTGGTGCTGATCAGTGCATTCTTGACTTTTGTGGCTCATGTGACAATAAAGCGTAAGGAATAGAGGTTTAATTATGATAGGATTTTATAATGTGTCAGTGATACTGACATATGCAGGTGTCGTCAGTGCTGTATTCGGTATGTCAGCGGCATTTAACGGAAACTTTAAAATAGCAATGATTTGTCTGATGATCTCCGGATTTACAGATATGTATGACGGAACCGTCGCAAAAATGATCAAACGCTCCGATGACGCAAAGAAATTTGGAATCGAGATTGATTCCCTCTGTGATCTGATCTGTTTTGGAGCGTTTCCTGTCGTCATAGGTTATTCCATGGGGATGGATGCCTGGTATGCAAAAATCATATATATGATGTACATTCTGGGAGCGGTGATCCGGCTGGCATTTTTTAATGTCACCGAAGAACAGAGACAGGCAGAGACAAGCGAGAGAAGAAAACATTACCGGGGACTTCCGGTCACATCGGTAGCACTGATTCTGCCCGTCGTATATCAGCTGAAAAGGTTTTTTACAGCACAGTTTCCATACATATATCTGCTGGCAGTATTGATCATTTCTCTGCTGTTTGTAATTGATTTTAGTGTGTTTAAGCCGGGAAAGAAGTGCATGTTCGCATTTGTAATTATAGGCATCCTGATCGCCGTCAGAATATATTTTCTTTAAAGGAGAAAAGAAATGAAATACGTGGATCAAAAAGGCCGCTGTTATGAGGAAGAAACTTTTCAGGATAAATTTCTGAAGCTTCTTTATGGAACTTACATCGGCCGTATCAAATTAAAGATTCTCACAAAGCCCTGGATATCCAGGCTGGGAGGTCTTTTTCTGAGTACAGGCTTCTCAAAGTGTCTGATCGAGCGGTTTGTCAGAAAAAATAAGATCGATATGAGGGAGTATGAGGACAGGATCTATACGTCTTATAATGATTTTTTCACGAGGAGGATCAAGCCTGGAAAGCGGCTGCTTCCTGAAAATCAGGATATTCTGTTCAGTCCTTGCGACTGTAAAGCAAGCGCATACCGCATAACAGAAGACACGTCATTTTGTGTGAAAGATACGGTCTATACCGTGGAGTCACTGCTTAGAAGCAGAAAGATCGCTGACCATTTCAGAAACGGCTACGCAGTCATTCTGCGCCTTACAGTCGATGATTATCACAGGTACTGCTATTTTGACAACGGCACGAAGAGCAGGAATTATTTTATAAAAGGGGCCTACCACACTGTGAATCCGACAGCCAATAACTATGTGTCTGTCTATAAAGAAAATGCCAGGGAGTTTACCATGATGAAGACGGAGCATTTCGGCGATGCAGTCCAGATGGAAGTTGGAGCTCTGATGGTAGGGCGGATCGTAAACCATCACGAAGAAGGCATCATGCACCGCGGTATGGAAAAGGGATATTTTGAGTTTGGAGGCTCCACCATCGTTCTGCTTTTCAGAGGCGACAAGGTAGAGATCGATGAATGTTTATTGGAAAGAACGAAAGACGGATGTGAGACAAAACTAAAACAGGGCCAGCGTTTAGGCATGGCAAAAAAACAAAGTCTGCAATCATAATTGTAGGCTTTTTCTGTTTTATAAATTGAGTCAGCGGGCATGATTCGGGATTTAGGGAGGAAGAGGAAAATGCTTAATTATCATGAACTTTCAAAAGAACTGCAGAAGGAAATCATCAGGGACCGGCAGGTGGGCTGGAAAAATCCCTATGCATGTACGGATGAACAGGTGATCCGGAAAAATCGGGAAAGAGATAAGGCCAGCCTCTGGAGACCGGCTTTTGTCCGGGATGTGGAAAAGATCATCCACTCTCCATACTACAACCGGTATACAGATAAGACCCAGGTATTTTCATTTTTCCTGAACGATGATATTTCCAGAAGATCTCTGCATGTACAGCTTGTCTCAAGGATTGCCAGAAATATCGGTAAGCTCCTGGGTTTAAACTGTGACCTGATCGAGGCGGTCGCCCTCGGACACGACATCGGACACACGCCGTTCGGACATGCGGGAGAACGGTATTTGGATGAACTTTATCATGAGAAGACAGGACAGTGTTTTCAGCACAATATTCAAAGTGTGCGGGTGCTGGACGGGATGTTTGAGCGGAACCTTTCACTGCAGACATTGGATGGAATCCTGTGTCACAATGGAGAATTTGAACAGCAGGAGTACCGTCCCTGCCGGATGGATACTTTTGAAGAGTTTTATGAGAAGATGGGAAACAGCAGTCAAAACAAAGACTATATCAAAACTCTGATCCCCTCAACCCTGGAAGGATGTGTGGTCAGGATCTGCGATATGGTAGCCTATCTTGGCAAGGACCGGCAGGATGCGAAGAAAGCAAAGCTGATTGAGAGCAGTGATATTTTTACTCAGGGGGAGATCGGAGTAGAAAATGCGGAGATTATCAATAACATGATCGTGAACATTGTTGAAAACAGTTACCGAAAAGACTATATCATGCTGGATTCAAAGTATTATGATGCCATGAAGATCGCCAAGAAAGAAAACTATGAACAAATTTATTTCAACAAAAAACTGGACTGTATTTATTCGGAAAATGTGGCTCCGATGTTCCGGGAAGTCTATGAAAAGCTGTATGCTGATTTGATCGCGGGAAATGAAGAATCGGTGATTTTTAAACACCATATAGAATACGTGGAGGAGGCCAGGTCTTATTATGATGCGTCAAGATCCTACGCAGAGGAGGAGCCGAACCGGATTGTGGCCGATTATATTGCGAGCATGACAGATGATTATTTTGTAGATCTCTACCATCACTTATTTCCGAAAGGGAAATACCATGTGAATTATAAGTCTTATTTTGAAAATTGATATCAATAAAAACTTGACAATTTTAGAAAAGTTGCGTATGATAAGGCTATAAATGATATTGGTTATCAATTTATAGAGGCACCGCAGAGAGACAGATGCGAATGGGAGGCAGTATGACCACAGAACTTAGCCGGGAAAGAATCATAGAGCAGCTTCGGGAGCAGGGGCTTCGGATTACAAGCCAGAGAAAAGTGATTCTGGATGTGATTTTAAAAAATAATTGTTCCTGCTGCAAAGAAATCTTTTATGAGGCGACAAAAATAGATCCTGCCATTGGCAGAGCGACTGTCTACCGGATGATGAATACCTTGGAAGAGTTAGGAGTCATCGACCGGGGAAAGCAGTACGAGATCTGTTACGAGGGATTATTCGGAACAGAGAAGGATCAGACGAGTCTGCTCACAAAAGAAGAGATGAAGGAACTCCCCAAGGATATATGGTATCCCGCCCTGAAAAAAATGCTCAGGGCCCTTGGTGAGATTAAGGATGAAGATATTTCCGTTGTTGTAAAAGTCAGCCGGAAAAGCAGTTAAAAGTGTGTCCCCGCTGGAGACAGTGCTGTCAAAGCATGATCTCCGGCGGGGATTTTTTGTTTTTCAACGGTGAGACTTTATGTTATAATACATTCTAGGTTATTTTAAAATAAAGTATGAGAAAGAGGTCAATCATGGGAAAATATTTTGGCACTGACGGCTTCCGCGGAGAGGCAAATATCGATCTGACAGTGGAGCATGCATATAAAGTAGGAAGATTTTTGGGATGGCATCTGGGCAAGGAAAAGAAACGCCCGAAAGTAGTCATAGGAAAGGATACGAGGAGAAGCAGCTATATGTTTGAACATGCGCTGGTGGCCGGACTTACGGCTTCAGGAGCCAACGCTTACATGCTCTATGTGACTACGACTCCGAGTGTGTCTTACGTAGTCCGCACGGAACAGTTTGACTGCGGCATTATGATTTCTGCCAGCCACAATCCATACTATGACAACGGGATCAAGCTGATCAACGCCAAGGGACATAAGATGGATGCGGAAGTCGAAGAACAGATCGAGGCATACATCGACGGTGAGATCGGAGAACTTCCTTTTGCCACGAAAAGCGATATCGGAAGGGCGAAAGATTACGCATCTGGAAGAAACCGATACATAGGATATCTCATCTCCCTGGCCACACGGTCATTTAAAAATGTAAAGGTCGGACTGGACTGTTCCAACGGAAGTTCTTCCAGCATTGCAAAGAATGTATTTGAAACACTGGGTGCAGAGGTCTATGTGATCAACAATGAACCGGACGGAACAAATATCAACACCAACTGCGGTTCCACTCATATAGAGATCCTGAAGGGATTTGTAAAAGAGAACCACCTGGATGTGGGATTCGCATACGACGGCGACGCAGACCGGTGTATTGCTGTGGATGAGAACGGGGCAGAAGTAAACGGCGATCTGATCCTGTATGTGTGCGGAAAATACATGAAAGAGCACGGCGCTCTCAACAATAACACGGTCGTCACGACGGTCATGTCCAACCTCGGTCTTTACAAGGCCTTTGACCGGGCCGGCATCGACTATGAAAAAACAGCAGTGGGAGATAAATATGTGTATGAAAATATGTCCAGAAACGGACACGGCCTGGGCGGTGAACAGTCAGGACATATTATTTTCAGCAAGTTTGCGACTACCGGAGACGGGATTCTGACTTCTTTAAAGATCATGGAGGCCATGCTGGAACAGAAACAGTCACTCGGTCAGCTGGTAAAGGATGTGGATATCTATCCGCAGATTCTTGAGAACGTCAAAGTACGGGATAAAAAAGACGCCAGGGAAGACGAAGACGTGATCACAGCGGTGGAAGCTGTGGAGAAGGAACTCGGAAATGACGGAAGGATTCTTGTAAGGGAGAGCGGAACGGAACCTTTGGTGCGTGTCATGGTGGAAGCCAAAACTCACGAGATCTGCAGGGAACATGTGGACCGTGTAGTGAAAGTCCTGCGCCAAAAGGGACACGTCATCGACTGATTTATGGAAACATTATACGCAGATATTATCATTAATATTTCGCATGAGGCACTGGATCGGGTATTTCAATATCGAGTGCCTTTTTCCTTATATGAGCAGATCCGGGTCGGGCAGTCCGTTCGGGTGCCGTTTGGAGCAGGAAACCGGGAACAGAGGGGATATGTTGTCAGGCTTTCGGATCAGGCAGAGTACGATCCAAAGAAAATAAAGGAAATTTTGTCTATAGAAGAAGACAGTGTGAGCGCAGAATCCAGGATGATCAAGCTCGCCTACTGGATTCGGGAAAACTATGGCTCTACCATGATCCAGGCATTGAAGACCGTGCTTCCCGTGCAGGATAAGATGAAACAAAAAGAAAAAAAATCTGTCAGGCTCATGCTGCCCAAAGAGCAGGCTCCCGGTCTGCTGGATGAATATTTAGGCAGGCATTATGCGGCAAAAGCCAGGCTGCTGGCTGTTCTCATGGATGAGCAGACGGTTTCCTGGGAGCGTGTGACGAAAGACCTGAAGATTCCGAGGACAACGGTTGCAGGTATGGAACAGGATGGCATCATCCGCGTCGAAACAGAAATGTTTTACCGGAATCCCGGCCTCGGCGGGATGGAAGCGGAGGCTGCCCTGCCCCTGAATGAGAGTCAGGAGAAGCTGATACAGGAATTTAAAGCAGATTACGCGGCAGGGGAGAGGAAAACGTATCTTCTGCACGGAGTTACCGGAAGCGGGAAGACAGAGGTCTATCTGGCGGCAATCGAAGAAGTTGTCAGAAAAGGGAAACAGGCGATCGTGCTCATCCCGGAGATCGCCCTTACGTACCAGACGGTCTGCCGTTTCACGAAGCGGTTTGGAGACAGAGTATCCATTCTTAATTCCAGACTCTCCAAAGGAGAGAAATACGATCAGTGGCTCCGGGCAAAGAATGGGGACTGCGATATTATCATCGGGCCCAGATCCGCTTTGTTTGTGCCGTTTCCTAACCTGGGGCTGATCATTATGGATGAAGAACATGAGGGCAGTTATAAAAGTGAACAGACACCCAAATATCATGCAAGAGAAGTAGCCCTGAAAAAAGCGGACATGGAAGGCGCGGCGGTGATTTTAGGGTCCGCAACGCCGTCTCTTGAGAGCTATCAGAAGGCACTGGACGGAAAATACAGGTTCTGGACTCTGAAAGACCGTGCAAAAGAAGCGGTCCTGCCCGATGTGTATATAGAAGATTTAAGGGAAGAATTAAAACAGGGGAACCGCAGCATGTTCAGCAGAAGGCTCTATGAACTGATCGGAGACCGGCTTCGGAAAAAAGAACAGGTCATGCTGTTTTTAAACCGGAGGGGATATGCCGGGTTTGTCTCGTGCAGAAGCTGCGGCACTGTAATGCAGTGTCCGCACTGTGACGTGTCGCTTACGTATCACAGGGACGGGAAACTCCGCTGCCATTACTGCGGGTATGAAGAAGTGATGCCGGAGGCCTGTCCTGAGTGCGGCAGCCCGTTTATCGGAATGTTCGGCCTCGGTACTCAAAAGGCAGAAGCCGCCATAAGGAAAGAATTTCCGGAAGCAAGAGTGCTTCGGATGGATATGGATACCACGAAAAGAAAGCACAGCCATGAAGAGATCTTGAAGACTTTTTCGGAAGGCAGGGCCGATATTCTTGTGGGCACGCAGATGATTGTCAAAGGACACGATTTTGAAAACGTGACTCTCGTCGGAATCCTGGCAGCGGATTTATCTCTGCATGCCAATGATTTTCGTGCGGCAGAGAGGACATTCCAGCTTTTGACCCAGGCAGCCGGCCGTGCAGGGAGAGGTGAGAAAGCGGGTGAGGTTGTCATACAGACCTATTCGCCGGAACATTACTGTATTGTCACGGCGGCGGCGCAGGACTATGAAGAGTTTTACCGCCAGGAGATAGCCTACCGGACGATGCTTTGCTATCCTCCGGTTTGGCAGATGCTCACAGTCCTTCTTGCCGGGCCTTCGGAAGAGGAATGTAAACAGACAGCACAGCGCATGGCAAGGGTCATTCAGAATTCGGGTATCCGCGTCATCGGACCCGGCGAAGCCTCTCTGGCAAAAGTCAATGATATTTACCGGCAGGTGCTGTACGTAAAAGAGAAAGACTACAAGGAACTTGTGAAGGTGAAAGACCGGCTGGAACTTTGGATCGACCGGCAGGAACTGCCGAAAGACATTCATATTACATTTGATTTTAATCCTATGAGCAGTTATTAACAAAGAATATTTGAGATATTTGAGAAGGAGAAGTATTCATGGCAATCAGAAACATCAGAAAAATGGGGGATGAAGTCCTCAGAAAACCATCAAAAGAGATTAAAGAAATGACTTCCAGGACCATGCTGCTGATCGAAGACATGTTTGATACGATGTATGAGGCATACGGTGTGGGACTGGCCGCTCCTCAGGTTGGAATCCTGAAACGGCTGGTGGTCATCGACACCTATGAAGGCCAGCCGCTGGTCCTGATCAATCCTAAGATTGTGGAAAAAGACGGCGAACAGATCGGAGATGAGGGATGTCTGAGCCTTCCGGGGAAGGTCGCAGTCGTAAAGCGTCCGAACCATGTGGTATGTGAGGCGCTGGACCAGGATATGAACCCCATCAGAGTGGAGGGAGAAGGACTTCTTGCGAGGGCGATCTGCCATGAACTCGACCATTTGGACGGAGTCCTTTACCCGGATGTGGCGGAAGAACCGGTGAGAGATGTGGAAGAAGAGGAAGAGTAAGGAGGACGCGATGAACGTTGTATTTATGGGAACGCCGGAATTTGCGGTGCCTACATTGGAGAAGCTGACACAATTTCATCATGTGGCTGCGGCAGTGACCCAGCCGGATAAGCAGAAGGGAAGAGGAAAGAAACTTTCTTTTCCGCCGGTGAAAGAGGCGGCACTGCAACATGGAATCCCTGTCCTTCAGCCGGCAAAAGCCAGAGATGAGCAGTTTATAGAAGACCTTGAACAGCTGGCTCCGGATGTGATTGTAGTAGTCGCGTACGGACAGATTCTGCCGGAGCGGATCCTGAATATCCCCAAATACGGATGTATCAATGTCCATGGGTCACTTCTTCCGAAATACCGCGGGGCGGGACCGATACAGTGGGCCGTCTTAAACGGTGAGAAGGAAACGGGAATTACAACTATGTATATGGAAAAAGGTTTGGATACGGGAGATATGATCGACAAAGCGGTCATCCCGCTGGATCAGAAAGAAACGTCAGGAACCCTTCATGACAAGCTGATGAAACTGGGCGCGGACTTATTGCTGGAGACCTTAGAAAAACTAGAAAACGGGACGGCGGTAAGGACGAAACAAAATGACAATGAGAGTTCCTATGCCCCGATGCTGAGCAAAGAGATGGGGGAAATAGAGTTCACGAAAAGTGCCGCTGAGATTGAACAGTGGGTGCGCGGACTGAACCCATGGCCGAGTGCTTATACGGAACTTGGAGGGAAAACACTGAAAATATGGGATGCGGACGTCGTTCCTTATGACGGAGGAGAGAGACCCGGAACGATCATTGAAGTGACGAAAAAACAGATGATTGTGGCCTGCGGCCAGGATGCGTTAGCGCTCAACGAGATCCAGCTTTCCGGGAAAAAACGGATGTCCGTTCAGGCATTTTTGGCGGGCTCCAGGGTGGATACAGGAACGGTATTAGGAGAATAATATGCAGAATCCAAGAGAATTGGCCTTAGATGTTCTGATGAAAATAGATAAAAAAGAGGAACTGTCCCATATTGCCATCGGAGAGACACTGGAAAAGTATCAGTTCAGTGAAAAGAAGGACCGGGCTTTTTTTACAAGGCTATGCCAGGGAACTCTGGAACGCCGCCTGACCATCGACTATGTGATCGATCTGTATTCTAAGACGAAGGAAAGGAAAATGAAGCCGCTGGTGCGTTCACTGCTCCGCATGGGTGCCTGTCAGATTTTATTTATGGATCATATCCCTGATTCCGCGGCCTGCAATGAATGTGTAAAGCTGGCGAAAAAGCGGGGATTTTCTAAGTTATCCGGCTTTGTAAACGGTGTTTTGAGAACAATATCCAGACAGAAGCAGGAGATTCCGTTTCCGGACCGGAATAAGGACTTTGTAAAGTATCTGTCTGTTGCCTGTTCCATGCCGGAATGGATCATCCGTCATTTTCTCCGCTCTTATTCAGAGGAAGAAACAGAAACGATCGTTAGTTCCTTCCTGGAGCCAAAAAAGACGACGGTTTCATGGATGGAAAGCAGCGGGTCCAGAGAGGAACTGATCGCTTCCCTGGAAAAGGACGGCGCCAAGGTGGAAGACGGAAAGCTTCTCCCGGAGGCACTCCGTATTTCTCACTATGATTTTTTGAGACGTCTCACATCATTCAGGGAAGGCCGGTTTATTGTGCAGGATGAAAGTTCCATGCTGGCGGGAAAGGCTGCAGATCCAAAAGAGGGACAGAAGATCCTCGATATGTGCAGCGCGCCGGGAGGCAAAGCTCTGTATGCGGCAGACAAACTCCACGGAACGGGGCAGGTCCTGGCGCGGGATCTGACGGAATACAAAGAGGAACTGTTAAAGGAAAACATTGAGCGTGTGGGATTTGAAAATATCCGTACTCAGATCTGGGATGCCAGAATTCCGGATGAACGCCTGGCAGAGTCTATGGATGTTGTACTGTGCGATGTTCCCTGTTCCGGACTTGGAATTATGGGAAAAAAGCAGGACATTAAGTACAATCTGGAAGAATCCGCTTTGGAAGACCTGGTGAAATTGCAGAGAGAAATACTAAAAACCGCCCTGACCTATGTGAAGCCGGGAGGAAGCCTGCTTTTTTCTACATGTACGATCAATCCGAAAGAAAATGAGGAAAATTTCAGGTGGCTTGCGGGACAGACCGGATATGAGCCGGAAGACCTGACTCCGTTTCTTCCCGAAACTCTTGACATTAAAACGGCGAAAGAGGGATATATCCAGCTGCTGCCGGGAATACATCCGTGCGACGGATTTTTTATCGGAAAACTTAGGAGAACAAAATGAGAGATCTGAAATCAATGACACTGGAAGAACTGGAACTTGCGGTGAAAGAACTGGGAGAAAAGAAGTTCCGTGCAAAACAAATATTTGAGTGGTTCCATAAGAGGCTGGCATCCTCTCTTGATGAGATGAACAATCTTCCGAAAAACCTGAAAGAAAAACTTCAGGAAAAATATGAAGCTGCGGAACTGAAAGAAGTGGAAACCTATGTATCCAGGATTGACGGCACAAGAAAGTATTTATTTCAGCTGAATGATGGGAATATGATAGAAAGTGTCCTGATGAAATACAAGCACGGCAATTCGGTGTGCATTTCGTCACAGGCCGGGTGCAGGATGGGATGCAGATTCTGTGCATCTACCCTCGGAGGGCTGGACCGCAATCTTTTACCGTCAGAAATGCTTGGACAGATTTATTATATCCAGAAAGATACCGGGGAACGGGTGTCCAATGTGGTCGTTATGGGAACTGGGGAACCGTTGGATAATTATGAAAATCTTTTGAGATTTATCAGACTCTTGACCGATGAAAAGGGGCTGAATTTAAGTCAAAGAAACCTGACAGTGTCTACCTGCGGACTGGTGCCGAAAATACGGGAACTGGCAGATGAAAAGCTTCAGATGACTCTTGCGATCTCTCTTCACGCCTCCAACGACGAGATGAGGAAATCCCTGATGCCGGTGGCAAATCAGTATTCTATGGAAGATCTGCTTGCTGCCTGTAAATATTATTTTGACCGGACGGGCCGGAGGATCACATTTGAATACAGCCTTGTAGCAGAAGTGAATGACAGTCCCCAAAATGCAAAGGAACTTTGCCGCTTTTTAGGCGGGTTTCCATGCCATGTCAATCTGATTCCGGTCAATCCTATTAAGGAGAGAGACTTCCGCCAGTCTATGCCGGAGTTTGTAAACGACTTCAAAAACATACTTGAAAAAAATCGTGTAAATGTTACCATAAGAAGAGAAATGGGCAGAGATATCAACGCTGCCTGTGGACAATTAAGAAGAAAGAAGCTGAATTCTGTGGAAAAACAGGAAATCCGCACAAAAAAGGAGAACTAAGATGCAATCCGTTGGAACTTCTCACAGAGGAAAGGTACGGTCTGAAAATCAGGACACCATCTTTCACTCTGATGAACCCGTAGGACAATTAGATAATTTATATATCGTTGCGGACGGCATGGGAGGCCACAAGGCAGGAGGTTTTGCGTCCTCTTTTGCGGTCAGTCGGTTTGTGGAATTAATACGAGAGATAGAGAATTCAGATCCTATTGAGATTATGAAGGAAGCACTGCAGAAAGTGAGCAGTGAAATATTGCTGAAGTGCCAGGAAGAAGAGTACTCTGGCATGGGAACAACTATGGTAGCAGCCACTGTGACAGAAGAGAGTATTTTTGTGATGAACATCGGGGACAGCCGTCTGTATTTTGCAGATCAGGATCTTGTCCAGGTGACAACAGACCATTCTTTTGTGGAAGAATTGGTGAAGGCCGGAGAGATTGACCGCAGACAGATGAGGCAGCATCCAAAAAGAAATCTGATCACGAGAGCGATCGGTGCAGGGATTGAATCTGTACCCGATTTTTTTGAGCTGCCAAAGAAAAACGGATATTTATTGTTGTGCAGTGACGGACTGACGAGCATGGTTGCGGATGATGAAATCAAAGAACTCCTGTTGGATCACAGTCAATTAGAAAATAAGGCAGCCCAGTTGGTGAACAGGGCCAACGAATATGGCGGCAAGGACAATATATCCCTGGTGATCGTTGCGCTGGGGGAGCGAGGTGAGATCACATGTTAGAAACAGGAACCATTTTAGGAGGACGCTATGAAATCCTGAAAAAGATCGGTACCGGCGGGATGGCTGACGTATACATGGCAAAGTGCCATAAACTCAACCGGAACGTTGCCATCAAAGTGCTGAAAAATGAATATGTAGATAATGAGAAGTTTTTAAAAAAATTTCAGGTGGAAGCAGAGGCGGTCGCAAGACTGGCCCATCCCAATATTGTGAACGTATATGATGTAGGTCAGGAAGGCAGTGTCAATTACATTGTCATGGAATTGGCAGAAGGCATTACCCTGAAGGAATATATTAAGAAAAAGGGGCATCTTTCCGCGAAAGAGACTGTAGAATTATCTCTTCAGATAGCTTCAGCGATCAGTCATGCCCATGGGCACCACACGATCCACAGGGATATTAAGCCGCAGAATATTCTGGTCTCAGATTCCGGTCAGGTAAAAGTCACGGATTTTGGAATAGCAAAGGCAGCCAACTCCAATACAGTCACATCCACGGCCATAGGATCAGTCCATTATATTTCTCCGGAACAGGCCAAAGGAAAGTACTGTGATGAGAAGAGCGACATTTATTCCCTGGGCATCACGATGTATGAGATGGCCACAGGCCAGGTTCCTTTTGACCATGAAAATGGGGTTACCATTGCTCTGATGCATCTCCAGAATGAGATTACGCCTCCGGGGGAACTGATCGGAGATATCCCGGAAAGCCTGGAAAAGATCATTCTCAAATGTACCATGAAGAAGCCGGAAGACCGGTATCAGTCTGTGAATGAACTGATCGAGGATTTGAAGCTGGTTTTTGAAGACACGAAAGGAAGCTATGTAGGCATGGCGCCCTTTGTGGATGATTCACCGACGCAGCTGCTTCATACAAAAGAGTTTGTAAAACCGGAGGAGACAGAAGAAGAACCGGAAGAGGAATCTGGATTTGTGGATGACGATGATGAGGAAGAGCCGCGGGGCATGAATTCCAAGATCGAAAAACTGGTTGTCGTCCTGGCTGCTGTGGTGGGAGCCATTATTCTCATATCCATCATTGTGCTGGTCATTAACAGTTCAGGGCTGTTTCGCTCAGGGGACAATGCCGGCACAGAGAAACTTACGACTACCGAGGAAAGCACCACGGAAGAGCTTGAGAAGGTACCGGTTGAAAACTATGTGGGAATGACTTACGATGCTGCGCTGGCGTCCATCGATGAGGATCTGAAAGTGGAGCGCAAAACAGAGGCTTCCTCTTCTTATGAGGCGGGATATATCATCCGCCAGAGTCTGGAGTCTGACCAGGAAGTGGAAAAGGGTACGACCATTGTATTGACTGTCAGCACCGGCGAGAGCAAAGTTGAGGTGCCGGATGTCCGCGGATACAGCCAGAAGTCTGCCACGAAGATTCTTTCAGACCAGGGATTCAAAGTTTCTGTGTCTACCAAATTCAGCTCCAGTGTCAAGGAAGGTGATGTGATTTCTCAGTCTCCTGGAGCGGGGAACAAAATTTCCAGAGGTTCCAAGGTGACGATCACGGTCAGCAAGGGTGAGAACAAGGTCACAGTGCCGGAGATCGTATTTAAGACCGTAGAGGATGCGAGAGAAGAGTTAAGCATAGAAGGATTAAAGCTGATTGTCTCTTCCCAAAAGTACGACAGCAGGGTGCCGGAGGGATGCATCATCAGTCAGTCACCAAAAGCCGGGAAAAAGGTCACAAAAGGAACAGGAATTGGCGTGGTCGTAAGCCTTGGAAAGCAGCCGACAACAGAAGACACCACAGATAATACAGAGGAGTAAGATCAGTTCATGCAGGGAAGAATTATCAAAGGAATTGCAGGGTTTTATTATGTTGACACGGGCACCGGTTTATATGAGTGCAAAGCAAAAGGCATTTTCAGAAACCGGAAGATGAAGCCGCTCGTGGGAGACATGGCAGAGATCGAAGTCCTGGATGAAGAAAAAAAGCTGGGAAATCTGACAGAGTTACTCCCAAGGACGAACGAACTGATCCGTCCGGCTGTGTCAAATATTGATCAGGCGCTGGTTATTTTTGCAGCCAAGAATCCAAAACCAAATTATAATCTTCTGGACCGGTTTTTGCTCATGATGGAGAAGCAGGGAGTCCCTGCGGTGGTTTGTTTTAATAAGACGGATCTTGCAAAAGAAAAAGAACTGTCTGTTCTCATGGATGTATATAAAGACTGCGGCCACCGGGTGATCTTTACCAGTGTTTCCGGAGAGACGGGACTTTCGGAGATCAGGGAGGCCGTAGATCACAAGACAACTGTGCTTGCAGGCCCTTCCGGTGTAGGAAAATCTTCTATGATGAATCTTTTATATCCGGATGCAAATATGGAAACCGGAGCGGTAAGTGAAAAGATCCAGAGAGGAAAGCATACGACCAGACATTCGGAGCTGATCCGGGTGGGAGAAGACACCTTCGTCATGGATACGCCGGGCTTCAGCTCTCTGTTTGTGGATATGTTCGAGGAAGACGAGATTAAATACTATTTTAAAGAATTTGAACCCTATGAGGGACAATGCCGGTTCCAGGGATGCAGCCATACCCATGAACCTGGCTGTGGTGTCAAACAGGCGCTTGATGAAGGGAAGATCAGTAAGACACGCTATGACAACTATGTACTCATCTACAATGAATTAAAAGAAAAGAGAAAATGGTAATGCATATCTTGATTTTAACAGGCGGAGATTTGGACAGGGTCTTCGCCCGTTCTTATATTCAGACACAGAAATTTGATAAAGTCATCGCTGCGGACAAAGGACTGTTCTATGCAGAGCAGATCGGGATTCGCCCTGATTTTATTTTGGGCGATTTCGACAGTTGTCCCAGAGAAACGGTAAAAAAGTTTGAAAAAGAAAACATTATGGTTCTGCCGAGAGAAAAAGACGACACGGATACAGGGATCGCCATGGAGCAGGCAGTCCGTATGGGAGCCGATAAAGTGACGGTACTTGGGAGTACGGGAACCAGGCTGGACCATGTACTCGGCAATATGGGACAGCTCGTCTATGCGTTAAAGCATGGAGTGGAGGCATATATGGTGGATTCACATAACCGTATCCGGGCAGTGGACCGCCCCCTTTGCATAGATAAAAATGAACAGTTTGGGAACTATATTTCCCTCATTCCGGTGGGCACGGTTACAGGAGTGACACTTCACGGATTTTATTACCCGCTGAATGACGATACCCTTCTGTTTCATGAGACATGGGGGATCAGCAATGAACTGACTGAGGAGAGCGGAATCGTTGAAATGAAGACAGGGACCCTGCTTGTGGTAGAAAGCAGAGACTAGATGAGGCGGGGTGGACGAGTTTTTTACCACTATTTCCGTCACGCTTTGAAATGCATTCCTCCAATAGTGCTAAAAAACTATCGTTAGATAGTGACAGCAGTTTGATGAGTCCTTATCCAGCAGACATTACGTCCATTTTCTACATGGTTGGAGTGAGGCATTCTAAGAGCCGAACGGAAATTATGTGGAAAATGTCTCTCGGGTGGACGTGCTTCGCACGATAAGGTATACTTGTTTTAGTGTTGTTTATTTTTTATATTTGGAGAGGGTTGATATTATGAAAAAAGGTTTGATCATGGATATGGACGGAGTCGTCGTGGACAGTGAGCTTGTGTATGTAAAAAAATTTATGACATGGTTTAAAAAGCAGGGTATCGAGATGGGAATGAGTGATTTTGAGAAGATCATTGGCACACCGTATGCGGAGGCTATTGATTACTTTATGGAGTTTTGGGGAGACAGGAGCAGCAGGGAAGAGTTTGCTGAGATGTTTGCTCAGCTGAAAGATCAGGTAAAATTTAACTATCGGGATATTCTCAATCCGGGAGTGAAGGAGCTGCTTACATACTGCAAAAAGAAAAAGATCAAGACAACCCTGGCTTCCGGAAATTCTATGGACTGTATCGAAAAAATGTTGGAGGAGTGCGGTCTCGAAAGTCATTTTGATTTTGTGATCAGCGGAGAAAAGCTGCGGAGAAATAAGCCCCATCCGGATGTCTATTTAAAAGCAATGGAATATATGGACCTGGAGCCGGAACAGTGTATTACTCTGGAGGATTCCAGGGCAGGCATCAGGGCGTCCAAAGGCGCCGGAATTTTTACGGTGGCAAAGGTGCCGGAAGAATATTGTCTGCCGCAGGAAGAGGCAGATACGAAAGTGAAGCGGGTAGTGGATGTGATTCCAATGCTGAAAAATGCGTAGATAATTTACAGAGGTGAAAAGATGAAATTATATAAAAAACTAGAAAAAGTATTGTGGCTGGTTTTAATTCTGATGTTTGCATTCAGTCTGGTGTTTGACTGGGTAAAAAACTTTGTGGGATCCAGTGTTGAGTTTACGGATGTGGCATTTATCCTGACAGTGATCAGCGGAGCTGCTCTGCTCCTAGAACGGTTCCTCGTGGGACCCGGTACGGGCAAAAATTATACGAAAACAGAGTCAATTGCACTTCTTTTAGTCTTTGTTTATATGTTTGTAATGATGTTTCAGGCCAGGGGAATTATGACGATTTCATTTTTGGGAAATGATCAGAGATCACTCTGGATCCTTGCACCGGCGCTGGCGCTTTTATGGTTTACAAAGACCATTGCCCCGGAGATCGAGCAGAAGGATAAAGAACGTATCGAAAAGAAAAAGTTTAAGAATCGGGCCAGATAGCAGGATATTCTTATCGGCTGGAGGAGATGGATATGAAATATGATAAATGTCCGATCTGCAATGAAAAATTAAAAAACGGCATCTGCCCTATGTGCGGTTATGACTTTAAAAGACTGGAGAGCGGGCAAAGATCCGGAAACAGGGGGAACCGTCCGGATTACAGAGCCAGGCCCAACGAAGAGCCAAAGCACTCTATGACAAAACAGCATAAACAGGCACACAGACAGTTCCGCACCGAGAAAAAAAGAGGTGCGGGGAAGCTTATAAAGTTTATTTTGAGTTTCGTGGTTATTTCCAGTATATTTTTGGATGCGGTAAGTGAGGCTGATATCGGGCAGCTGATGAAAAAGGTCCGGACTTTTATGAGTGAAGATGAAAAGAAACAGTGGACAAAAACGATGCCGGACCATACATATGAAGATACGGATTATGATTTGGAGAAGACCGGAAAGAGGTTTTCTGTGAACCTTACTTCCGGCAGATATATCGTAGGATTGGATCTTCCGGAAGGAAACTATACAATGACCGCAGGAGGGGAGGAACTGTATTTTTCAGCAAATAATGATGCACAGAATATCGGCATTTACGAACAGTTTACAGATGAAAAAATATTGGATGTAAAGCGGTACTGTAAAGTAAAAAACGTCCGTCTTTATCAGGGCTCTTTAATAGAAGTTACAGGCAGGGGGCATATTAACTGCGAGACATCGGATGCTAATATGAAGAAAATGGAAGAACCCAGGAAAAATCCTCTGAGTAAAGAAGTAGAAGTTGACGGGGTGATGAAAGCAGGAAAAGATTTTCCGGCAGGCACTTATGATGTAGTTGCGGTCAGCGATGGTGGTGAATTCAAATTTACTTATGAACAAGATAAGGATGACGAATTTGGTGCAAATAGTATTTGGCTCTCAGAAGATTCAAAGGGGGAAGATCCAGAAAAATTTGTGAATTTAGAACTTATGAAAGGCACGGAAATCGAAATTCCACCGGAAGGATATTTTCAGGTCAGGCTGATTCCGAGCAAACATGTCAGACCTGAAAATATGCATGTCTATGATTCGTTAAATGGGCTTGATTCATAAAATCAACTGTGTTATGATTAAAAATCATAGTGGGAGAAAGGCAGTGAAAAAGACTCAAGGCAAAAGGAACCTTACAGGGAGGAAAGCCCGCAGACTGAAAGCTTTCCAGGGACACCTTGCGGCGGGAACACTTTGGAGCCGGGCGGCTGAAAGGTAGGATGCCTGTTAGGCGGTCACGTGGTACGCGTTAAGTACGGAAACGAGAGGAAGCCAGAATATGAATAGAGATTCTGGTTTTAAGACGGGTGGTACCGTGGGAAGATATTCCCGCCCCGAAGCAATTTTGCTTTGGAGCGGGATTTTTAAGTTCACCCACCCTTTATAAAAGGAGGAATTAGAATGGCAAATCACATCAGTGATGAAACGATTGAATACGTCGGCATTTTGGCAAAGCTTGAGCTGTCCGGCGAAGAAAAAGAACAGGCAAAGAAGGACATGGAGAGTATGCTCGACTATGTCGACAAGCTGAATGAACTGGATACGGACGGTGTGGAACCTATGTCTCACGTATTTCCGGTAAACAATGTATTCAGAGAAGATATCGTCACCAATGGAGACGACAGAGAAGGGATTCTTAAAAATGCACCGGAGAGAAAAGAAGGTGCCTTTGTGGTGCCAAAGACCGTAGAATAGGAGGAAGCCATGGGAATTTTAGATTTGACAGCCCTTGAGCTGGGCAGAAAAATAAAAGCAAAAGAGATCACCTCAGTAGAAGCAGTACAGGCTGTTCTGGAACAGATCAGGAAAACAGAGCCGGCGGTGCATGCCTATGTATCATATGATGAAGAGAGTGCATTAAAGAGAGCAGAAGAGGTGCAGAAACAGATCGATGACGGCACATTGACCGGGCCGCTGGCCGGTGTTCCGATGGCTGTGAAAGATAATATTTGTACAAAGGGATATAAAACTACGTGCAGTTCCAGAATTCTCGAAAATTTTGTTCCGACCTATGCCGCTCAGGCGGTGGAAAACCTGATCGCTGCCGGTGTGGTCATCATAGGAAAGACGAATATGGATGAGTTTGCCATGGGAAGCACGACTGAAACTTCAGCATTTGGGCCGACAAAAAATCCATGGAATCAGGAACATGTGCCGGGAGGATCTTCCGGCGGATCGGCAGCAGCAGTGGCGGCAGGAGAGTGTTTCATGGCACTCGGCTCAGATACCGGAGGATCCATCCGCCAGCCCGCATCTTTCTGCGGAATTACCGGAATGAAACCGACTTATGGTACAATTTCAAGATACGGACTGATCGCTTACGGTTCTTCCCTGGATCAGATCGGGCCGATGGCCAAAGATGTATCCGACTGTGCGGCTCTTCTGGAAACTGTGGCATCGTATGACAAAAAAGACTCCACATCCATTGAGCGGGATGAGTATGATTTTACATCGGCTTTAGTTGACGATGTGAAAGGAATGAAGATCGGAATCCCGAAAGACTATTTCGGGGAAGGACTGGACTCTGAAGTCAGGGAAGCTGTCATGAATGCTGCCCGTACATTGGAGGAAAAGGGAGCCGTCATTGAGGAGTTTGACCTGGGGCTCGTGGATTACGCCATCCCTGCATACTATGTTATTGCCGCGGCGGAAGCCAGTTCAAACCTTTCACGGTTTGACGGTATAAAATACGGATACCGCGCAAAGGGAGCAGAGGGACTCCATGCCATGTATAAAAAGACACGTTCCGAAGGATTCGGGCCGGAGGTCAAAAGAAGGATCATGCTTGGATCTTTTGTCTTAAGTTCCGGCTACTACGACGCGTACTATTTGAAGGCACTGAGGACAAAAGCATTGATCAAACAGGAATTTGACAAAGCATTTGCATCCTACGACCTGATTCTCGGACCGGCGGCACCTACCACCGCCCCGAAGCTTGGGGACAGTTTAAGTGATCCGATCAAAATGTATCTCGGAGATATTTACACGATTTCTGCAAACCTGGCAGGACTGCCGGGAATCAGTGTGCCGTGCGGAAAAGACAGCAAAGGACTGCCGATCGGTCTGCAGCTTTTGGGAGACTGCTTCCAGGAAAAGAAACTGATCCGGGCTGCCTATGCATTTGAGCAGACGAGAAGTTATGAAGCACCAGAAATTGCCAAAGGAGGTGTTCAGTAATGAGTAAACAATATGAGACCGTTATCGGACTGGAAGTCCATGTGGAACTGGCGACGAAAACGAAGATCTTCTGCGGATGCAGCACTGAGTTCGGGGGTGCGCCGAATACACATACCTGTCCGGTGTGCACCGGAATGCCGGGTTCTCTTCCGGTATTAAATAAACAGGTAGTCGAATATGCCGTGGCTGTTGGGCTTGCGACCAACTGCAGCATTACACAGAACTGCAAGTTTGACAGGAAGAATTATTTTTATCCCGACAATCCGCAGAATTATCAGATTTCCCAGCTGTATCTTCCGATCTGCCGGGACGGACATGTGGAGATCGAAACGGACGGGGGGACAAAATCCGTTGGAATTCACGAGATCCATATGGAGGAAGATGCGGGTAAATTAATCCATGACGAATGGGAAGACTGTTCCCTTGTGGATTACAATCGTTCCGGAGTGCCGCTGATCGAGATTGTCTCAGAGCCGGATATGCGTTCCGCTGATGAAGTCGTGGCTTATCTGGAAAAACTCAGACTGATCATCCAGTATCTCGGCGCCTCCGACTGTAAGCTTCAGGAGGGTTCCATGAGAGCCGATGTCAACCTTTCTATAAGAGAGGCAGGAGCAGAAGAGTTCGGGACAAGGACAGAGATGAAAAATCTGAACTCTTTTAAGGCGATCAGACGTGCGATTGAAGGAGAGACGGACCGCCAGATCTCTCTGCTGGAAGAAGGCAAAGAAGTGACGCAGGAGACAAGACGCTGGGACGACACAAAAGAAAAATCTTATCAAATGCGTTCCAAAGAGGACGCACAGGATTACCGCTACTTCCCGGACCCTGATCTCGTGCCGGTCATCATCAGCGATGAGTGGATCAGCCAGATAAAAGAGGCACAGCCGGAACTGCGGGATGAAAAGAGAAACCGCTATAAAGAAGAATACGGCCTTCCGGATTATGATATTGACATTATCACGGGAAGCAAACATCTGGCAGATATTTTTGAGGCGACGATCACCCACGGAGCCGAGGCGAAGGAAGTATCCAACTGGCTCATGGGAGAGACAATGCGTCTGGTTAACGATTCGGAAATGGACCTTACAGATCTTTCTTTTTCACCGGAGCATCTGGCAGCCCTGATCAGCATGGTGAAAGAAAATGAGATCAACCGAAAGGTCGCAAAAGAAGTCTTTGAGAAGATTTTCAAAGAAGATGTGGACCCGAAAGCCTATGTTGAAGAGCACGGATTGAAATCAATGAATGACGAGGGGGCTCTGAAAGAAACCATCGGACAGATCGTCAAAGACAATCCGAAGTCAGTGGAGGACTATAAGGCAGGAAAGAAAAAAGCCATGGGATTCCTTGTGGGGCAGACTATGAAAGCAACCCAGGGGAAAGCAGATCCCGGAGTTGTCAATAAGATACTGAAAGAAATATTAGAAAGTTTATAAAAAGAACAGAAGCTTTGGTATGATTGTCATCCAAAGCTTCTGTTTTTGTATAAAAACACAAAATGTTAAGAAATTTTTCACAAATTGGTTGGGAATTCTGAAAGAGAAATCCGGTATGATAACAGTATCACATAAAATACAACGGAAAAACAAATCAGAAGGAGCGTTATCATGAAGGATTTTTACAGGTCGATGTTTCTGCTTTCCCTTGGAATAACCCTGATTTTGATCATGCAGGTGCTTATGATGTAGGATACCGCTTGAAATGGGAATTAAAAGAAAGTACAATAGTATTGGTTAAGTAAACGAGCACGATCAATAAGGAGAAGAGCCATACTATGAAGAAATATAAAGGAGCGGTATTTTTTGACTACGACGGAACATTAGTCGATGAAGTGGATCATATCAAGACGGTTACGCCGAAAACTCTGGAGGCCATCAGAAGGCTTCAGGATAACGGCTATGCAGCCCTGCTTTGTTCAGGGCGGACCAAACGGTTTTTAGAGGCGGATATCGAGCATTTTGACGGGGCCGTCACCTGCAATGGAAGCTATGCGGAAGTGGACGGGGAAGTGCTCAGGGATATTTATATTGAGGAAGATCTGCTGCATGAAGTCATAGACAAATACTTTATAAGAGATACGATCATCCAGATGGATACCCAGGATGTGACCTATTATTTACATAACGACGAGGAATTTTTTAAGTATTTCTGCCGTCTGTTCAGCCTGCCGATGGAGTGGTACGCTCCATGGAAGTACTGGGAAAAGCAGCACATATCAAAGCTTACGATGAATTATAAAGCACCGGATGTTTTTGAGGATTTCAAAAAGGAATACGCAGATACCTTCGAGTGTGCGAAACATGTCCGTGAGAATTTCTTTGACATTACGCTCAAAGGTGTCACGAAAGGAGACGCGGTTGTCCAGGTAGCGGATGATCTTGGCATTTCCAAAGAGAATCTCTATGCATTCGGCGATTCAGACAACGACGTGGAGATGCTTAAAAATGTCGGGACAGGTATCGGAATGGGACGCTGCAGTGACGCGGTGAAGGAGACCGCGGATATGTTCACCCAGACGACAAAAGAAAACGGTATCTATCATGCGCTGAGAGAATTAGAATTAATATAAAGGTGGAAGCAGATGAAAAAAATTGTCGATGACGACCGTCTGATTTATAAATGCTGCAATTTATACTATATGAAAAATAAGACCCAGGTGGAGATCTGCAATACCCTGGGACTTTCCAGGGCCACCGTATCCAGGATGCTTGCTCTCGGAAGAGAACAGGGAATTGTAAAAATCGAGGTCATCAACCCGATCAGTTACGATTACGGGGAACTGGAGCAGAAGCTGGAACAGAGATTTGGACTGAAAGAGGCCATCATTGTGGAGAGCGAACCGCTGGATACGAAAGAGGAGCAGATGGACATGCTTTCAGAGGCGGCTTTTGACTATCTGAGCCATATTCTCAAAAATGATGACTATGTGGGAGTCACCATGGGGCGGACGCTTTACCACATTGCACACGTTGATAAAACCTATAACAAAGGCAATAAGCTTTTATTTGTGCCCCTGTACGGCGGGATATCCCAGAAACGGACGGAAAAAAGGGATGTACAGTCCAACCGGATCGCAGTGGAATTTGCGGAAAAATTCGGCGGCGATTATGTACAGTTTTTGTCGCCCGGTATCTTTTCCAGCAAAGAGGTGAAAGACATCTTCCTTCAGGAGGAGACGGTGAACTACATTTATGAATATTTTTCAAAGCTCAGGGTCGTGGTCATGGGGATCGGAATCCCGGAGGCCGGAGGAACAGCTCTTGTGGCAGAGGGGTATTTAACGGAGAATGAATTAAAAAATTTTGTCGAGATGGGGGCAGTCGGAGACGCGTCTCTATATTTTTACAACATCGAAGGAAATACCAAACCGTTTGATTCTTTTAATCAGCGTGTGGCAGGCATATCACAGGAGCAGCTGAAGAAGATTGACATTAGGATCGGGGTTGCAGGAGGGATTGAAAAATCCAAATCTGTCGTCGGAGCCGTGCGTTCCAAAAATATTAATGTCCTGATCACAGACTCTGAATGTGCAAGACAGATGCTGAAAGAAGTTTGATATTTGAAACATCATCATAAGTTCATATAGGATAAAGGTAAGGACCTTCCGGAACCACAGAATTCCGGAAGGTCTTTTGTTGTGTTGATATGTATTGAAATGTTGTATAAATATGGGACTGATATAAAAGACTTATACAATGTTTCAATAAAAAGTATAGACTATGTAATAATAAAAGAGTTAAAATACATGTACAGAAAAAAAGATCAAAGAAAGGAGAGAAAATGTCAAATCATGTATTGATTCTTTTTGGAGTGTTTCTAGTGCTGTTTCTGCTTCAGTCTGCGGGAGGGATTTTTCAGATCAAAGATTATGAGAAAGCCGTGCGGAGAGTAAACCGGGACGGAGCAGTAGGGATCGGACAGAAAAGAGGACGTCTGTTATCCGGAGGCCATATTGTCATTCTTGCATGCGATGACGGCGGAAGGATAACCGGCGGAGAAGCTATGGACGGAATTTCATTTCTGGCCAGATTCCATCCGGTGTCTGAGGTTTATCATGTGCGGATACTGGGAAGGGATTTTCGGGAAGTCCTTTTGGAACTCCGCAGTATGACGAAGAAGAAACAGAAATACTATAAAGGATACATACAGGCACTGGAAGCATTGGAAATGAGAGTGTAAGGAGGAACATATGCAGGTTATATCTAATTTAGCGAATGGATTCATGAAGCTGTTTTCCACGGGAGGACAGACGTTTTTAGGCTGGGTGACCACGATTATTCCAACAGTCGTATGTCTGATGACGGCAGTCAATGCGATCATAAAGCTGATCGGAGAAGACAGGGTGGAAAGGTTTTGTATGAGGATCACCGGGAACAGGCTGTGCCGGTATTTATTTCTGCCTGTCATCGCAATGATCTGTGTCGGCAACCCGATGGCATATACGTTTGGAAGATTTGTAGAAGAAAAGTATAAGGTTCCTTTTTTTGACGCGGCCATCAGCTTCTGTCACCCGGTGCTGGGATTCTTTCCTAACGCCAACGCCGGCGAGCTGTTCGTATACATGGGGATCGCCGCAGGCATTCAAAAGCTGAATCTGCCTCTGGGTGATCTGGCGGTCCGCTATTTTCTCGTAGGACTTGTCGTCATTTTCATCCGCGGTATGGTGACAGAAAGAATTTATCTGATGCTCAGCAACAAATATCAGAAGATGGGAAAGAAGGAGGTAGCTGTCCATGAATAAGCCAGTTAAAATCGTCGCAGGTTCCGGAGGATACGGGGGACCGCTTGTAGTCCAGGCAACAGAAACATGCAATAAGATTCTTTGTATGACAGCGATAGGAGGCATTCATCCGCTGGGGGCAAAACTGGCGGAGATGACCGGAGGGGAAGCCGTCGACGGCCACAAGAATAACGTGCCGGATGAAGAAATCCTGGTGGCTATCGTAGACTGCGGAGGAACGCTGCGGTGCGGAATTTATCCGCAAAAAGGGATTTTCACCATTAATTTAAATCCTGTGGGGCAGTCAGGGCCTCTGGCAAAATATATTACTCCGGATATTTACGTGTCAGCTGTGAATGAAAATTGTCTGTCTTATGCTGATGGTGAGGCTGTCACGGAGAAGAAAGAGCCCGAAGAAGAAAGAGACGGCAGCCGGGAAATGAAACAGGAACAGGCGGCTGAACGTCCGGGATTGATCACGAGACTCGGCATCGGAGTAGGGCAGGTTGTCGGAAAGTTTTTTGCGGCAGGACGTGAAACGATTGAAATGGTAGTAAAGAATATCCTTCCGTTCATGGCATTTACCAGCACTATCCTTGGAATCATCACAGCTACGGGACTTGGGAACGTCATTGCTAAGACAATTTCGCCGTTGTGTGCCACGCTTCCCGGAATGCTGATCATATCACTTATTTGTGCTATGCCGTTTTTGTCACCGGTGCTCGGTCCCGGAGCCGTTATCGCACAGGTCGTGGGAACTCTTCTGGGATCACAGATCGCTATGGGCAAGATACCGGCTCAATATGCACTGCCGGCACTTTTTGCGATCAATGCCCAGGTAGGATGTGATTTCATCCCGGTGGGGCTGAGCCTTGCGGAGTGTGAGTCAGAAACGATCGAATTGGGTGTTCCGTCTGTTTTGTATTCCCGTGTCATTACTGGGCCGCTGGCGGTTATTATTGCGTTCGCTGCAAGCTTTGGACTATATCATGGATAGAAAATAATATTTATACATAATTTCAATAATTTATATAGACTTTGCTTGAATAAAAAGGTAAAATGAAGACATAAAATCAAAGGAGGCAGAAGTATATGAAGATTTCAATTGGATGTGACGAAGCAGCTTATGAGTTAAAAGAGGCCATCAAAAAGAGACTGGAGGAGACAGGGCATACATATGTGGACAATGGAGTAGAGGCCGGAGAAACCGCATTGTATCCGGATGTTGCAGTAAAAACCTGTGAAAGAGTGACCAGCGGTGAGTGTGACAGGGGAATTCTCGTGTGCGGCACCGGCATCGGCATGGCTATGACGGCAAACAAGGTGCCGGGAATCAGGGCAGCGGTCTGTCACGATCCGTTTTCTACAGAGCGCTCCATTCTGAGCAATGACGGAAATGTGATGTGCATGGGAGCCAGGGTGATCGCACCTCAGCTGGCCTTATACCTTTTGGACATTTGGATGGGGCTTGAATTTAAAGACGGGCCGTCTACCGAAAAGGTCGAGAGGATTACTTATTACGAGAAACAATTCAGCAAATAGGCAGGAGGAGAGCATATGGATGAAGTTTTAAATTATTCAATGAATGAAATGGCAGGAGCAGATTTTGACTGCAGCTGCGGCAGACATCATACACTGGATATTAGGCATATCATCATGGGGCAGGGGGTTCTAAAGGAACTTCCGAAAGTACTGGAGCCGTTTTCCGGCAAAAAGGTTTACATGCTCAGTGATAATCACACATTTGAGGCAGCGGGAGACCGGGTGCTCTCGATTCTGGAAGCCGAGGATTATCTTGTGAAAAATGTAATGCTGGATTCCGGGGATGATATCCTGATCCCCAACGAACAGGCCGTGGGAACGATGTTCCTCAATCTGGAGCCGGATACGGCAGTGATCGTTGCCGTTGGCTCAGGGACCATCAATGATATGGCAAAATATATGTCTGCGAGAACAAAGATTCCATATGTGATCGTCTGTACGGCTCCCTCCATGGACGGATATGTGGCCGACGGGGCACCGCTGATCCTGGAGGGAAGGAAAATATCCTTTGTCGCCACACTTCCTTACGGCGTCATCGGGGACACGGATATCATGAAGCAGGCACCGATGCATATGATCCACGCCGGATTCGGCGATGTGCTGGGCAAACTGACCGCCCTTGCCGACTGGTATCTGGCAAAAGAAAATGTGGATGAGTACTGCTGTGAGACCTGTGTGACCCTTGTGCAGAGAGCACTGGACAAAGTCACAGGCAGCGCAGAAGCCCTGGCAAAGAGGGACGATGACGCGGTCCTTTACCTGATTGAAGCGCTGACCCTCACAGGGGTGGCTATGGGTCTGATCGGTGTATCCCGCCCGGCTTCAGGGGCAGAACATATGCTCAGCCACTATTGGGAGATGGACTTTATCGCCAAGGGAAAATTCCCGGAACTGCACGGCATCAAGGTCGGCATCGCGACGCCTGTGATTGCGGAAATTTTTGAAATGATGAAGGACGAGGTGCCAGAAGAAGCCATGAAACTGGCGCCTTCCAGAGAATATGTTGAAGGCCTCTTAAAGACAGTGGGGGCACCGGTGTATCCGACGGATATAGGGATAGACAGAGAATTGTTCTATAACAGTATTTTGGAGGGATACAAGGTAAGAAACCGGTACAGTATTCTGGAACTGGCCCTGAAAACAGGAAGGCTTGAAGAGATCGCTGAAAAAATAACCAACCGTATTTATCAGTAAGGGAGAGATGAAATGAAATATTTTACAAGAATCCAAAAGCTGGGGAAAGACTCGCTGACATTTTTGGGGGATCCTGATTCAAATTTTATTATTCTGTTTAATGACAACGCACCCCCTGCATTTGAGGATCTCTGTGTGCTGCATACGATTGAAGAACTGAGAGCAAATATTGAGCCCGGAGATATGATGCTGCTCAATGAAAAAGGATTTGAAGTGACGGCAGTAGGTACGGAAGCAAATGAGACTCTCCGGGGACTCGGACATTGTACGGTAAGTTTTAAAGGCGGCCCGGAAGCAGAGCGCCCGGGGTGTATTATGGTGGAGGCGGTAAAAGGTGAGGAGCCTTTGACATCCGCAGATTTTGCGCCGGGAAATACGATTGAATTCATATGACATTTTGACGAGTTTTCCGGCTTGCTGTCTCAGAGATG
>NZ_FR889204.1:10519-13288 GCF_000432215.1 Anaerostipes sp. CAG:276 | reverse complement strand
CAAGCCGGAAAACTGGTCAAAATGTCATGACATTTTCTCCTTTATCCCAGCCGGTTTTTAACAGGCCCTTTACACGATAACGGAGAGAAATATCTTAGCTGGCTTGAAGGAGAGGAAATGGAATGAAGAAGATTTTCTGTGTAATATGGTCTCTGTTTTTGTGTCTGCAGCTCGGTTTTCACACGGTCCGGGCGGATGATACGTTAAAATTGTATGCAAAATCAGCCATTTTGATGGATGCGGGCAGCGGACGAGTCTTATTTGATAAATCCGGGAAATCCAAAATGCCGAATGCCAGCACCACAAAAATTTTAACATGCCTGTATATTATTAAACATTGTAATCTGGAAGAGGAAGCGACAGTTTCTAAAAATGCCGCTGCCCAGCCACAGGTCCATCTGGGAGCCAGGGCCGGGGAAAAATACAAAGTTAAGGACCTCCTTTACGGTCTGATGCTTGAGTCTTACAATGACTGTGCGGTGATCCTGGCGGAGCATGCGGCCGGATCAACCGAAAACTTTGCGAAAAAACTCAATGCAGAGGCACGATCCTATGGGGCAAAGTCGACCCATTTTGTCACACCCAACGGACTGGACCGCACCGACAAAAACGGGATTCATTCCACTACGGCATATGATCTGGCACTGATCATGAAACAGTGTATTAAAAACAAAGAGTTTTTGGAGATCACCAGAGCCAAAAGCCATTCTTTTCATGATGCATCCGGGCAGCGTTCTTTTACGTGCAATAACCACAATGCCCTGCTTTCCATGATGGACGGCGCGGTTTCCGGAAAGACCGGATTCACTTCCAAAGCCGGGTACTGCTACGTGGGAGCCGTGAAGAAAAATGGCATGACCATGATCGCGGTCGTGCTGGCCTGCGGCTGGCCTCCCCATAAAACCTATAAATGGTCTGATGTCAGAACTTTGGTAGACTACGGTGCCAAAAATTATTCCTACCACAAGATTATCCCGGACTACAGCAAATTGACGGACTTGTATGTCAACGGAGGGATGGAGCATAAAGTTTCCATAGGAGCAAAAGGCGGAGGCATGACGCTTCTGCTGAAAAAGGGGGAAAAGGTCGATATTAAATGCCAGATCCCGAAGAGTCTTAACGCACCTGTAAAGAAGAAAGAACAGGTGGGGAAGATTGAATATGTGCTGAACGGCAGGGTGATCCGGGAGGAAAAAGTATTTACGAAAGATTCTATCGACAAAAAGGATTACTGGTGGTATCTCGGAAAAACACTGGATGAGTTCTGCCTGTAAAAAATATCGGAGGAAAAGGTTGTTGAGATTCTGGATCAACTGCCTTTTTTTCTAAACTGAAATATGATAAGATAACCGGAGAATAAACCAAGGAAAGGAGAATAAGACAATGTTATTTATAGAATATCCGAAATGTACAACCTGTAAAAGGGCGAAAAAATGGCTGGACGAGCATCAGGTTTCCTATGAGGAACGTCATATCGTGGAGGACAATCCGAAGGCAGAGGAATTAAAAAAATGGATTGCAAAGAGCGGACTTCCAATCAAGCGTTTTTTTAATACAAGCGGGATGAAATACAGGGATCTGGGACTGAAAGACCGTCTCCCGGAAATGACTGAGGAGGAGCAGATTGAGCTTCTGGCGACAGACGGAATGCTCGTAAAACGCCCTTTAGTCATAGGTGATGACTTTGTCCTGGTTGGATTTAAAGAGGAACAATGGGGCAATACTATCAAATGAAAAAGTATTTCACAGACAGAAAGGATATTGCGAATGGAACGAAAGAATACATGGCATTCTTATACAGAAGAAGATATAGAAAAACTGGAATCTTTGGCGTCTGACTATAAAGAGTATCTCACCGGCGGAAAAACAGAGAGGGAATGTGTAAAAGAATCCGTGAAGCTGGCTCAGAGAGCGGGATATGAGGATTTAGAGCATTTCATAGCAGAAAATAAACAGCTGAAACCGGGGGATAAAGTTTACCGCACGTGGATGGACAAAACCATTGTCCTGTTCCAGATCGGGGAAAAACCGATGGAAGACGGACTGAATATTTTAGGGGCGCACATTGATTCCCCAAGGATGGATTTAAAACAAAACCCGCTGTATGAGGACACAGAGATGGTACTTCTGGATACCCATTACTACGGGGGTGTGAAGAAATATCAGTGGGTGACGCTGCCTTTGGCCCTTCACGGAGTTGTGATCAAAAAAGACGGAACTACGATTGAGATCAGCATTGGCGAGAAGGATACTGACCCTGTGGTAGGAGTGACGGATCTTCTGATTCATCTTTCCGCCCAGCAGCTGGAGAAGAAGGCCAAGGTCGTGATCGAGGGCGAAGACCTGAATGTACTGATCGGAAGCCGTCCGGTTAAAGGCGAGGAGAAGGATGCGGTTAAAAAAGAGATGCTCAGGATATTAGAGCAGGAATACGGGATTGAGGAAGAAGATTTCCTGTCAGCGGAGATCGAAGTTGTCCCGGCAGGACCTGCCAGAGATTTCGGATTAGACCGCAGTATGATCATGTCTTACGGACAGGATGACAGGGTTTGTGCCTATACATCCCTTGCGGCTATGCTGAATGTACAGGACGCCCGGAGGACGACCTGCTGCATCCTCGTGGACAAAGAAGAAATTGGAAGCGTTGGCGCTACGGGCATGCATTCCAGATTTTTTGAAAATACACTGGCCGAGATCATAGCACTGACAGGAGAATACAGTGAGTTAAGACTCCGCAGAATCCTTCAGAACTCCCACATGCTCTCTTCC
>NZ_FR889204.1:0-10468 GCF_000432215.1 Anaerostipes sp. CAG:276 | reverse complement strand
GAATTATCCTCAGGTTATGGAAAAAAAGAATGCGGCTTACTTCGGAAAGGGGCTGGTCCTGAATAAATACACCGGCTCCAGAGGAAAGTCCGGTTCCAACGACGCCAACCCTGAGTTCGTTGCGAAACTCCGCAGAATGTTCGATGAAAATCAGGTGGCATTCCAGACTGCGGAACTCGGAAAGGTGGATGAAGGCGGCGGGGGAACCATCGCTTATATTCCGGCTTCCTATGCTATGGACGTCATCGACTGTGGTGTAGCAGTGCTGAATATGCATGCACCGTGGGAGATCACAAGCAAATCCGATCTCTATGAAGTGGAAAAGGGGTATGAAGTCTTCCTGCGGAACTGCTGAACATTATGCAGATAAAAAGAGAATCCTGTCAGTTATAAAAAACTGTCAGGATTCTCTTTTGGTGTTTGAAAAGTAATTATTTTTTGCTCGGTATGATCTCGATCCAGTAGCCGTCGGGATCACTGATGAAATAAATCCCCATGTCAGGATTTTCGTAACAGATGCATCCCATCTCCTCATGGCGCTTGTGGAGGGCTTCCATATCGTCGGTCTCCAGTGCAAGATGATATTCCAGTTCTCCCAGATTATACGGTTCGGTGCGGTCCTTTAACCATGTGAGTTCCAGTGAGAAGCCTGTGGTCTGATCTCCCAGAAAAACGAGTTTAAAGCTCCCGTCGGATGCGTTTTTTTCACGGACAGGCTCCAGATCCAATGCTTTTTTATAGAAGTCAAGGCTTTTGTCCAAGTCCAGAACGTTGAAGTTAAAGTGATTAAATGCGATCATAATGTCCTCCTTGATATTTTACGATTTTCTTAAATTTATCATAACATACTTTTTGCTATTTACAAGTGTAAAAGAGAGCGGATATAATGGTAGAGTATTTAGGATAGACGAAAGGGGAAGTTATGAAGCAGCAAATCAGCAAGTTAAAGAAGTTGACAGCAGTCCTTCTGATGCTGTCTTTGTTTATCGGGACAGGAATCGGTCCGGCTAAGGCAAAGACCGTCAGCGCGGCACAGACAAAGTACTGGATCAAGGTAAATAAGCAGGCAAATGTGGCCACTGTATATAAGCTTACCAAAGGAAAGTATAAACCAATCAAGGCATTTTTGGTGTCCTGCGGGGGCTCCAATACACCGTCCGGAACCTTTTATACTCCGGCGAAATACCGCTGGCAGACATTGATGGGGCCGAGCTACGGACAGTATTGTACAAGGATTCACGGAGGAATTTTATTCCACTCTGTATGGTATTACAGCCACAGCAAGGCCAGTCAGTCCACCGTCCAGTTCAATAAGCTTGGAAAGACCGCATCACACGGATGTATCCGGTTAACTGTGGCGGATGCCAAGTGGATCTATGACAACTGTAAGCTGGGCACAAAAGTTACGATTTACAGCAGTAAGAATCCGGGACCGTTAGGAAAACCAAAAGGATTTAAAGTATCTACATCCAGAAAGATGTATTGGGACCCTACAGATCCGGATAAGAACAATCCGTACCGCAAGGTAAAACCGACCATCAAAGTTTCTTCCAAGAAGAAAAAAACAGTGGAGTACGGCAAATCTTACAGCGTGAAGTCTAATGTGACGGCGAAAGACAACGTGACAAAGAAAAGCCTTACGAAGAAAGTGAAGTATTCAGTCACCAAGTACAACGCAAAGAAGAAAAAGTACTATAAAGCCAAATTCAGTACAAAATCTTTAGGTACATACAAGATTAAGTATTCTGTAAAATCTGCCCTTGGAAAGAGCACAAGCAAGACGATCAAGGTGAAGGTTGTAGATACGCTGGCACCGGTGATTTCTAATGCGGCAAACAAAACAGTTGCGATCAATACGAAGAACGCTGTGTTTAAGACAACGGCCAAGATGAGAAGCGGCAAGAGCAGGACTTCTGCCATGACAGTCTCCATCACAAAACCGGGTGAGAAGAAGGCCACGACCATGTCTTACTCAAAAGCCAAATCTTACGTGTTTAACAAAGCCGGAACTTACACTGTGAAGTATACGGTGAAGAACAGCAATAAGCCTTACAGGGCGGCATCCAAGACAGTCAAAGTTACAGTCAAAGCTTATAAGAATGCTGAGATAAAGATAAATCCAGAGACGTTCACAATGACGGTGACGGACGATAAATTTGATGAAGCAAAGAATGCTTTGCAGCAGGAAATTTTAAAGGCTGTTTCTATTAAAGACAATGGAACATCCATCAATTCCAATAAAGCTAAAGTTGATCTGAATAAAATTCAAAACGCAGACGGCACATATGATGTGACCATCAGCTACAAAGGAATGAATGGAAAGACAGTTTCTAAAACAGTAAAGGTTACCGTCCAGAAAATACCGGCTGCGACAGAGACATCTGCCCCAACAGCCACAGTGAAAACAACAGAACAAAATTAATGAAATCAGAAAGGCTGTCCGTTTCGTATTATTTGAAGCGGACAGCTTTTTCTCATGATAGGACAGCAGAAATATTGACATCAAACAGGTATATGATAAAATGAATAAGTTAATATGTATATTTAGTTTATTTTATATATTGTATTTAGACAAGAGATACAGTTTAGGAGGATGAAATTATGGCAGTACCTTATAATCATAAGGCAATCGAACAGAAGTGGAGGAAACACTGGGAGGAACATCCGGTCAACGTAAATGACGGCAAAAAGCCGAAATACTATTGTCTGGACATGTTCCCGTATCCGTCAGGAAGCGGACTCCATGTGGGACACTGGAGAGGCTATGTGATCAGCGATGTGTGGAGCCGTTACAAAATGCTCAACGGATATTACGTGATCCACCCTATGGGATGGGATGCCTTTGGACTGCCGGCGGAAAACTATGCCATCAAGATGGGCGTGCATCCGAAAGAATCCACCGCAAAGAATATAGAAAATATCAAACGCCAGATCGGTGAGATTGCGGCGGTCTATGACTGGGATATGGAAGTCAATACCACAGATCCTGAATTCTACAAATGGACCCAGTGGATCTTTGTACAGATGTTTAAAAAGGGCCTGGCCTACGAAAAACAGATGCCGATCAACTGGTGCCCTTCCTGTAAGACAGGACTTGCCAACGAAGAGGTTGTCAACGGCAAGTGTGAGCGCTGCGGTGCAGATGTGACAAAGAAAAATCTGAGACAATGGATGTTAAAGATCACAGAATATGCAGACCGTCTCCTGGGTGATCTGGATAAACTGGACTGGCCGGAAAAAGTGAAGAAAATGCAGGCAGAGTGGATCGGAAAGAGCCACGGCGCCGAGGTAGACTTTAAACTGGAAGACAGGGACGAGGTGATCACCGTCTATACCACAAGACCGGATACGCTTCACGGAGCGACCTTCATGGTATTGGCGCCGGAGCACAAACTGGCTGCAGAATTGGCTACGGATGAGACAAGAGCGGCAGTGGAGGATTATATTTACCAGGCATCCCTGAAATCTTCTGTGGACCGTCTTCAGGATAAGGAAAAGACTGGTGTGTTTACCGGAAGCTATGCAGTCAACCCGATCAACGGCAAAAAGGTTCCGATCTGGCTGTCCGACTATGTTCTTGCGGACTACGGAACAGGTGCTATTATGTGTGTTCCTGCCCATGATGACCGGGACTTTGAATTTGCCACGAAATTTGATATTCCGATCGTACAGGTCATTGCGAAAGACGGAAAAGAAATCGAAAATATGACAGAGGCATATACAGAGGCAGCCGGAACCATGATCAATTCCGGTGATTGGAATGGTATGGAATCTTCTGTGTTAAAAGAGGAAGCCCCTGCAATCATCGAGAAGATGGGAGTGGGCAAAAAGACAACCAACTATAAACTTAGAGACTGGGTATTCAGCCGTCAGCGCTACTGGGGAGAACCGATTCCGATCGTTCACTGTCCGGACTGCGGCGCCGTGCCGGTGCCGGAAGAAGAACTTCCTCTGACCCTTCCGGAAGTAGAAAAATACGAGCCTACGGGAACCGGAGAATCTCCGCTTGCAGACATTGACGAATGGGTCAACACAACCTGCCCGGTCTGCGGAAAACCGGCCAAGAGAGAGACAAATACCATGCCTCAGTGGGCGGGATCATCCTGGTATTTCCTGCGCTATATCGACAGCAAGAACAGTGAAGAACTGGTTTCCAAAGAAAAAGCGGACAAATACCTGCCGGTTGACATGTATATCGGCGGTGTGGAGCATGCAGTACTCCATCTTTTATATTCCAGATTTTACACGAAGTTCTTGTATGATATCGGTGCAGTAGACTTTGATGAACCGTTCCACAAGCTGTTCAACCAGGGTATGATCACCGGTAAAAATGGAATTAAGATGAGCAAGTCTAAAGGAAATGTAGTTTCACCGGATGATCTGGTAAGAGATTACGGATGTGATTCCCTCAGAATGTATGAACTCTTTGTGGGTCCGCCGGAACTGGATGCGGAGTGGGACGAGAGAGGAATCGACGGTGTGCGCCGTTTCTTAAGCCGTTTCTACAACGTGGTTCTGGATCAGAAGGATAAGGATGTCAAAGAGACAAAGGATCTGCTGAAGGTGCGGAACCGCCTTGTATATGATGTGACAAGCAGGCTTGAGAAATTCAGCCTGAATACAGTGGTCAGCGGATTCATGGAGTATAATAATAAGCTCAATGATATGGCGAAAAAGGGCGGAGTGGACAAAAAGACTCTGGAAACCTTTATTGTGCTGCTGGCACCTTTCGCACCTCATATTTCTGAGGAACTCTGGAGGGAACTTGGTCATGCGGACAGTGTATTTTCAGAGGAATGGCCGTCCTATGATGAGGCATATCTGAAAGACGATGAAGTTGAGATTGCCGTACAGATCAACGGAAAAGCGAGAACAACCATTACTATCGGAGCAGACGATGCGAAGGATGCGGTTATAGCAAAAGCAAAAGAAGCATTGGGTGATAAACTGAACGGAACCGTTGTAAAAGAGATCTATGTTCCGGGAAGAATCGTAAATATCGTGCAGAAATAAGAAAAGAGAATCCAGAAAATGGCGCAAGTGGAGACATTGCTTGCGCCATTTTTAGATTTGATGATAAAAGGAGAATCAGAACATGATAAAAGCAGTATTTTTAGACATTGACGGCACATTGCTTTCTAATACAACCGGTCAAATACCCAAAAGCGCAGGGGAAGCCATAGACAGTATGAGAATGAATGGAGTCAAGGTCTTTACGGCCACCGGCAGACATATGTCAGAGATCAGAGATCTGCCGGTCGATGATATACGGTTTGACGGCTACATTACACTGAACGGGCAGCTCTGCCTGGACAGCAGAAAAGAACTGCTTTACGGAGAAGCAATCGGCGAGAGGGATGTTGAGCTGATGCTTGCTATGTTTGAGGAGAAGAAGGTGCCGGTAATGCTGGTTGAAAAAGACAGAATGTATATTAATTATATTGATGAGCTGGTGGAGAAGGCACAGGCAGCGATCAATACACCAGTTCCTGAAATCGGCACTTATTCCGGAGAGCCGATCTATCAGTTTATTTTGTATTCAGAGGAAAGAATGGCAGAGGAAATCGTGGCGGGACTTGATGGCTGCAAGATGACCAGATGGAATCCATATGGGGTCGATATCATATCAAAAAACGGGGGAAAAGTGGCCGGAATCAGGCAGATTCTACAGGATTGTGGGATTCGACAGAATGAAATCATGGCATTTGGAGATGGAGAAAATGATATGGATATGCTCCGATACGCAGGAATCGGGGTCGCGATGGGCAATGCAGAGGAAGACGTCAAGGTTTGTGCGGATTACATAACAGATGATGTGGAGAAAGATGGAATTGAAAAGGCATGCAAATATTTTAAAATGATTTAATGGAATGAAATGGCGATAAAAGGTGTTTCGCTGTCTGTGGGGAATACAAAATGATCTTCTCCTGTTATAATGAGCATAAAAAGGAGGGGATCATCTTGGATCAGAAGAAAATCGGAATATTTATTGCCCTGCTGCGCAGGGAGCGCGGCATTACTCAGGCAGAACTGGGTGAAAAAATCGGAGTGACGAATAAGACTGTTTCACGGTGGGAAAATGGAAATTACATGCCGGATATTGCGACGATGCTCAGTTTGTGTGAAGAATTTGAGATCAGCATCAACGAACTGCTGAGTGGACAGAGACTCGGCAGCGATGAGTTCCGGAAGAAGGCAGATGAAAATGTCGTTGGTTCCCTGAAAAGAGAAAAGGCCATATGGAAGAAAAAGAAGCTGATCGATTTTTTGGAGGGCGGAGGAACCGGTATTTTAGTGTCCATTATTTTTTCACCGGACGGACCGCGGAAGACAGCGGCTTTGATCGTCGGATTGGTTATGCTGTGTGTCGGCTGGTTTTTTAGAGCCAAATATGAGCGGTATATCCTTCAGGGAGGAAAAATCATAGGGTAGTTATGTTGACATACCTTGTGAATTCCACTATAATGAACAATGTTCAATATAGAAGGAGGGATGATTTGAATAAAACAGTGACTTCCAGAGAAGCGATTCTGGCTGCCAGCCAAAAGCTTGTAATGGAAAAAGGACTTCAGGCAGTGAATATGAGAACTGTGGCATCCGTCTGCGGTGTAGCTGTTGGCTCTGTTTATAACTATTTTCCCTCAAAGGCAGAGCTATTGACTGCAACTGTGGAAAATGTTTGGAGAGAAATTTTCCATATGCCCGAAGGTTCTGTTCAGTTTCTGAATTTTGCGGACAGTGTTGCATGGGTGTATGAAAGGATACAAAAGGGTTCAAAACAATATCCTGGATTTTTTACTCTGCATTCTGTGAGTTTTGCCGCAGGGGAGAAAGAAACGGGGCGGCTTAAGATGGAACAATATTTTGACCATATGAAGACTGAACTTTGCCGTGTGCTAAAGATGGATCAGTGTGTGAATCCAGAGGCCTTCAATGATAAACTGACACCCCAAAGTTTTGTCGATCTTGTTTTTACAAATATCACATCATCACTGCTGGAAGAGAAGAGGGATTGTTCCGCTCTTATAGAAATAATAAAACGTGTTATTTATTAATAACCTGCCGGGTTTGGCAGGTAAATTTACAGACTAAAGTGAACGAAGTTCATTATTGAGGAGGTATTATGAAGGTAAGAAAAAAACAGCTGCTTTTGGCAGCAGGTATCATATGGGGATTCGCGGGAATCAATATTTTGAGAATTGGAATTCTCGCATACCGTCAGAATTGGTCTGTACGAAACGCCCTGATTTCTTTGGCAGTGTTTGCTGTTTTCAGAGCTATGGTGTTTGGAAAACTTGTGAAGAAACATACGGCCCGAATCATGAATTATACAGAGGAAAAGCAGTTTATTCTGAAGTTTTTTGACGTAAAATCATTTTGTATCATGGCCTTTATGATGTCTTTTGGCATTAGTATCCGGATGTCCGGTATTTGGCCCGACTCATGGATTGCCGTATTTTATACCGGATTGGGGACAGCTTTGTTTCTTGCCGGAACAGGCTTTATCAGCCGTTATATAAAGGTTCACAGTCTGGGACGGCGATCAGCGGCAGCGGAAATGTAAGAAGGAGGAGAAGACAATGCAGGCAGTGATGGAAACAATTTTTGATGTAATTTATCTTACCACAGTGATCTCACTTGGGATCATCATGATACGCAAAAGCCGGGGCAGAATGCAGTATAAAGTTTTCGGCATTATGGCTGTGATCCTCGGAGCAGGAGATTCTTTTCATCTGATTCCGAGAGCGGTCGCCCTATGTACTACTGGGCTGGAACATTATACACAGGCTTTGGGGATTGGAAAACTGGTAACTTCCATAACAATGACGATTTTTTATATTCTGCTCTATCATATATGGAGAATGCGCTATCATGTAACCGGTAAAAACATTTTGACAGCTGCTGTTTATTTTCTGGCTGCTCTTCGAATCGTTTTGTGCCTGATGCCTCAAAATCAATGGACCAGTGCAAATGCGCCCCTTCAGTGGGGAATCTACCGGAATCTTCCGTTTGCGGCATTAGGATTGTTGATTATCATTTTATTTTATCAAAGGACAAGAAAAGGGAAAGACCGCCCATTTCGGTTCATGTGGCTTACCATTACTCTGAGCTTCGCTTTTTATATACCGGTTGTTCTGTTTTCCGACCGGTTTCCGACGGCAGGCATGCTGATGATACCAAAGACATGTGCCTATGTATGGACCGTGCTGATTGGTTTTTTAGATATGAAAAATTGATACCTTTCTCTGCTTATGCTACACTGATCATGACAGTTATTTGCTTATAAAAAGGAGCCGTTATGTATACATTTGAGAGCAGAGTAAGATATAGTGAGGTAGACGCGGAGGGAAAACTTCCGGTGCCGGGAATTATTGATTATTTTCAGGACTGCAGTGTGTTCCAGTCAGAAGATTTGGGCGTGGGAGTGCAGTATCTGAAGTCTAAGAACAGGGCGTGGGTGCTCAATTCCTGGCAGGTCGTGATTGAGCGTTTCCCGCTGGAAGGGGATTTGGTAAGGACCAGTACCTGGGCATCGGGGTTTGAGCGTCTGTTTGGCCTGAGAAATTTTACGATGAAAGATGAAAATGATGCGATGCTGGCTTATGCCAACTCCTATTGGGTTTATATGGACTTAGAGACGGGCCGTCCGGTAAAAGCTTCACCGGAGGAAATCGCGGTATATGCCCCGGAGCCTGCGCTGCCCATGGAGTATGCGCCCAGAAAAATCAAACTTCCGGACAGCTTGGAGGAAAAGGAGGGGTTGAAAGTACCCAAATCCTGGATTGACAGCAACCACCATGTCAATAACAGCCAGTATGTGAGGCAGGCGTGGAATGAACTCCCTCTATATACAAACATACAGCAGGTGAGAGTTGAATACAAAAATTCTGCTAAACTGGGGGACTTAATGATACCGAGAATATCTGTGGAAGAGGAACGGATTGTGGCGGAATTGTGTGATGAGACAAGAAAGCCGTATGCAGTAGTTGAATTTAAAATCAAGAAATGAGGTTATCTGGTATTATGAAAAGTAATACCAGTTTTTCTTTTTACTAAGGAAGTTTTATAAGTATCGTTTCTGCATAAAAATATTTTTCTTTTATCTAACTGTTTCAACAGGCACCTATACCTGATAAGAAAAAATGTCAGATTACGAGGAAAAGGAGCAATAGTCATGAAAAGAAAATTTTTAGTTTTCCTGTTGGTCATTGTATTTGGAACGGGACAAGCTATGGTTTTTGCCGAGGCCGGTGTACAGGAAGCAGCAGAGGTGGAAACAGAACCGACAGAAGATAGAAAGCCTGAAGCGGACATAGGAAATACAGAGGATACAGAATCGACAACAGAAGAATCGGAGACCGAAACCAGTACCCAAGCGGGAGATTTGTCAAAAGACATGGAAGAAAGGGGGGGGGCTTAAGCAGATTTAAGAATACAGAAACCTTCCTGGGTGCTGATGAGACGATCGTTCCTTTGGTGAATAAAGTTTCAGAAAAGCCTCTGAAGAAAACAAAAGAAGGACAGACCATGCTGGATGTGAGCCTTGGGAATATCAGGATCAATCAGACAGGAGCATCAGGCGGAGGTCTTTCAGAGGCAGAGAAAGAACTGAATCCGAACGGCTATTATATTACAGGAAAAACCAATAATTATAACGTGATTGTGGCAAGAGGGGTTAAGACAGAACTGACATTTGATAGTGTAGAGATTGAAAGCAATGCAACGACGCAGAGCTGTGTGGTTGTTTCGCATGCAGATGTGACAATCACACTGAAGGGTATAAATAAATGGGGATGCAACTTCGGATCTAGTTCAGGATATTCAGGAGGAGCAGCACTTGCCAAAAATGGTATGGACGGATCGCTGATTTTACAGTGTGAATATGCATGCCAGGAAGGGCATCAGTGTGATGATGATTGTGGTACATTAATAGCAAAAGGCAATGTGGTTCATGCCGGAGCAATCGGCAGCACAATGACAAATGTTCAACAGCTCAGTGAAGCAGGGTTTTGTAATTTTAGAATTAGAGGCGGAAATCTTGAAGTCAGCGGAGGTACTCATGTAGCTGGAATCGGGGCGGCATGTAATACACAGGCCCATAATGCATCAGCATATACAAAAAATATTTATATCTCAGGAGGAAATATCAAAGCAACCGGAACGGACAGTGGCCCGGGGATAGGTGGATGATTCGGAGGTGACTTCGATGGCCTGTATATAACCGGGGGGAAAATTGAGGCACGAGGAGGCAAAGATGCACCTGGAATAGGGACAAGTGCTGCGGGAACGACTAAAACCTATAAGCTGAAAAATGTGCATATCAGTGGCGGAGATACGGTTGTCATTGCCATCGGAGATAAAAGCACAAATATGCCCGGGATCGGAGCGGCCGGAGGGAATGCTTATGTCAGCAATGTAACGGCAGAGCCTGACCCTGGATATCAGGGATATATTCAGGACGGCACGA
>NZ_FR889203.1:5348-11336 GCF_000432215.1 Anaerostipes sp. CAG:276 | reverse complement strand
AAACAGAAAGGAAATGAATGCATGAAAAAGATTATCAGCCGCTGTCCCGTGTGCAGGAATGACCTGGCCGTCACAAGACTCAAATGTAACTCCTGCAATACCATCATTGAAAATAATTTCAGACTCAGCAAATTTGATTATCTTTCAGACGAAGATCTGTATTTTACAGAGACTTTTATCCGCTGCCGTGGAAATATCAAAGAGGTTGAGAAGACGCTCGGCATATCCTATCCCACGGTCCGGTCCAAACTGGACACAGTGATCAAAGAACTCGGTTATGAATCAGCTCCCGATGAACAGCCGGTTCAAAAAGAAGAAATTTTGAAAGCACTGGAAAACGGTGAAATAACAGCGGAACAGGCAATCGCACAGTTAAAATAGCATAGAAAAAGGAGTTTATCATGGATGAGAAATTAAGAATTTTAAAAATGGTTGAGGATGGAACGATCACGGCAGAGCAGGGAGCTGAACTGATGGCGGCTATGAATACGGAGACTCCTCCCCGGGAGCCGGTGTTAAAGAGAAACAGCTACGACAAAAAAATGTTCCGCATCATTGTAGACAGTGTTTCGGGTGACAAAGTAAACGTACAGTTCCCGGTGGGAGCCATCAAGAAGATATTAAAAGTGACCGGGAAACTTCCGATTCCGGAAAAAGATCTGGAAGGAGTTGATCTTTCCAGCATGATGGACGCTGTTTCCGAATGTCTGGACGACGAAATCGAAGGAGATTTTGTCAGCGTAGCCGCAGCGGACGGAACGACTGTAAGAGTCTTTGTAGACTGACAGGGTATCTCATATGAAAGTAAAAATCAGAACAAAAGGGGTACACCTGTCTATGCCGGTCCCGGTTTCTATGGTCGGTTTTGTCATAAGATTCATTCCAGACAGAATATTCGAAGACATGAAAAGTCGTACGCCGGGTCCTTACTGCAGCCTGATTTCAAAAGATATTATCTCTCTAGTATTGAGAGAATCCCTGGATCTTTTCAAGGAACATAAAGGCCTGGAAATCATTCATGTGGAAGCACCGGATGGCACCTTTGTGTCCTTAAAACTGTAAAAACGTCTCCTGGTCAGATATTTGAATTGACCAAGAGACGTTTCTTTTTTTATTGATTTCTGACTTTTTCAACCCAGGCGGCTAACTCCTCTTTTGAATGTTTTCCGTTGAGGATTTTCCCTTCTTTTATTACTGCGGCATCGGCACAGCTGCTCTTCAGTTTCTCCGCTGCCTTCCCGAATCCGCTTCCCCCTGAAGTGGCAAACAGCACAATGGTTTTTCCTCCAAAATCATAGCTCTCTAAAAATGTATTGACAATCGTCGGAGCCACATACCACCAAACCGGATATCCAAGAAAAATGAGATCATAGTTTTCAATTTCCGCACTTTGATCAGCGATTGCAGGCCGATAGGTCTGATCGCTCATCTCCACAGAACTGCGGGACTTTCTGTCCGTCCAGTTCAAATCATCTTTTGTATACGGAACTTCCGGCTTAATTTCATAAATATCTGCATGTGCTGCTTCTGCCAGCGCCTGGGCGGCCTTTTTAGTTGTGCCTGTTGCCGAAAAATAGGCAACTAATATTTTTTTATTCATTGTATCCCTTCTTTCTGGTCATTACCTGATAAAATTTGTCTGTTGGAATTCTTCCTTCTCAGGCAATCCATATGCTTCCTTTCCGAGCGCAATGCTTTTTATAAGAAAGGCCATATTTTTTGCCAAGGTTCTCATCGTCTGCAGCCCTTCTTCATCCTGTCGTGCCTCTCCGGGCTCTCTTCCGTGTATGCCGTTCCAGTATTGGCTGGATGCAACCGGCATTCCTGTGATCGTAAAATATTTATTCAGCTGATCAAATGCTGCCGATAAACCTCCTCGTCTTGCCGCCACGGCACACGCACCGACCTTCATGGTCTTATCAAATTGTGTGCTGTAAAACAGCCGGTCAAGAAAAGCACTCAGCGTGGCATTTGCCGAAGCATAGTAGACTGGACTGGCAGCCACCAGGCCATCACATTCTTCGAATTTCGGTGCTGTCTCATTGACGATATCATTAAATACACATTTCCCTTTTTCCGCACAGGAATTACAGGCCGCACAGCCTCTGATGTCCTTGTTTCCCACTTGGACTATCTCAGTTTTTATGCCCTCTTCCAAAAATATCTTTTCCATTTCATGCAGTGCCACATATGTATTCCCCTTTGAATGAGGACTTCCATTGATCATTAATACCTTCATCATAAAACCTCCTTTTATTATAGAATACTCCTTAGAGTTAACTCCATGTCAAGAATTTTTTGTCCCATAAATTACCACGCTCATTTTATCGAACATATGTTTTCTTCTCAGCGTCAGCTGTGTTATACTCAAGTCAGAAAGGAGTGTCATATTTATGGAGAAATCAATCTATTCATGTATTGATCTGAAAAGCTTTTATGCTTCAGTAGAAGCTGCCGAACGAAAGCTCGACCCGTTTAAGGAAAACCTCGTGGTCGCCGATCCGTCCAGAGGCCGGGGTGCCATATGCCTCGCCGTCACGCCGGCCATGAAATCTCTTGGAATCAAAAACCGCTGCCGTCTTTTTGAAATTCCGGAGACTGTGACATATATCACTGCAAAGCCGCGGATGAAGCTCTATATGGAATATTCCGCCCGGATCTACTCCATTTATTTAAACTATGTCAGCAAAGAAGATATCCATGTCTATTCTATTGACGAATGCTTTCTGGATTTCACACCTTATCTGCATACGTATGGAAAAACTCCGAAAGAAATGGCGGTCATGCTGATGGATGCTGTTCGCAGAGAAACCGGGATCTGTGCCACGGCAGGCATCGGCACAAACCTATTTCTGGCAAAGGTAGCCCTGGATATCACCGCAAAACATTCACCGGATCATATCGGTTATCTGGATGAAAAAGAATTTAAGAGGACCATCTGGCATCACCGCCCGATCACAGATATATGGAATATCGGAAAAGGCATCGCGGCCAGGCTCAGCCGTTATGGCATTTATGATCTTTACGGGACGGCACATATGGATGAAAAGCTTCTTTATAAAGAATTTGGTGTCAATGCAGAGTTTCTCATCGACCATGCCCACGGGCGGGAGCCGTGTACCATAAAAGAAATTCATGATTATGAGTCTAAAAGCCACTCTGTTTCTCAAAGCCAGATCCTTTTTGAAGATTATTCTTATGACAATGCTCTTCTGGTCCTCAAAGAGATGACAGATGCACTGGCTCTGGAACTCAGGAGCCGTCATCTGACAACCGATTCCATTTCCATGTCCGTCGCATACTCCAAAAGAGAACTTCCTCCATCCGGCGGCACCAGGAAACTTTCGGAGCGGACCGATTCCTATCGGGAACTCTCTCATGAATTTGAACGTTTTTATCACCAGACTGTACAGAGGGGCATTCCCATCCGCAAAATCTCTGTCGGTGCAAATCATGTGGAGGAGACTTCCTTTCGGCAGCTTCATCTGTTTTCAGATATGGAAAAAGATGAAAAGGAACAGCATCTGCAGGATGCCGTCCTTTCCATTAAGCATCGATTCGGAAAAAACGCCGTGGTGCGCGGAATGAGCCTGTGTGAAAAAGCAACTGCCAGAAAACGCAACACGCTAATCGGAGGCCACAATGAAAGCTGACCGTGCAAGACAATTTCTTCCATTTGCCGCTTTACGAGGTTTTGATGAAATGCTTCGTGAGATAGAAAAGCAGTCAGTTCCAAAAAAAGAGTTGACGGAAGAAGAATTAAGACTTTTAAATGAAAAAATAAAGTTGATCGGCAAAGGATCAAATGTATGCATTGTTCATTACGAAAAAAGTGCATATACAGAGACAAAAGGAACAGTGTCTTTTATTGATCCGGTATTCCGCAGAATCTTCGTCGGAGAAAAGAGTATTTTCTTTGACAATATCCAAAGTATATCAGATCAATAGCTGGAGAATCATATTACTCCTCCTTTTGGCTGAATTTGACTGCTCCAAAAATCAGCCAGGCAATACCAATCAGCGTAATACCGATAGATACGCCTTCGGATACGCCAAAAATGAACTGCGAAGCATCGGACGTCATATGCTTTAACTGCGTAGAAGGCATCAGACGTCCGATGAACAGCAGCAGCAAACCGATGCACACATCTTTCAGTGATCTTAAATGCTGGCAGCTTCCTAACATTGTTTTCATGTTCTGTTCACTGGCTTCCGGCAGCTGTGTACTCTCTATATCTTGGCCCGCCACAAGCTCGTTCAGTGTTATATGAAGGGCATCGCATAACTTCTCATGGAGTGACAGGTCAGGGAGACACTTTCCGTTCTCCCACTTTGATACAGCCTTATTTGTAATGCCAAGCAGTCCAGCCAGCTCAGCCTGTGTCAATCCCTGTGCTTTTCTTTTACATTTTATGTAATTTCCGATTTTTTGTATATCCATAACTGCCTCCTTGATACTGTTTATTGTACCTTAGATTTTCATGAAATACTATCTACCTGTGGTAGAATTCCGGCAGATAAAAGAAAAAAGAATGTGAAGTCCTTTAGAACTTACACATTCTTCTTCCTGACCGATATTATTTCGTCTTTCTTAGATTCCTTCAAAGATATCTAAGATTTCCTGCTTGGATTTCGCATGGGCTATCTTATCCACATTGTCAAGGTCGGAACATGTGACTGCAATCTTGCCGAGCATTTCAATATGTTCGTCATTTTTCCCTGCAATCCCTATGATCACATAAGCAGTCTGACCGTCATAGTCCACTCCGTCCGGAACTTGCAGCAGTGAGATCCCGGAGGACTTGATCCTCTCCTCTGACTTGCAGATACCGTGCGGAATTCCGACATGATTGCCAATATAAGTACAAGCTGCCTCTTCACGTTTCAGCATATCTTCCAGGTATTCCGGCTGAACATAGCCATTTTCAATCAGCACGCCGCCTGCTGCCCTGATTGCATCTTCTTTTGAATCCAGTTTCACATTGAGACGAATATTATTTTCATTAAATACTTTATTGCCTGCCATTTTAATTCCTCCAATTTTAAATTTATTTGCTGCTTATATATAGATTATATAAATTCTGCGTCCAAAAATCCATTTATTCCAGTGCTGTATTTATCAAAAATAAATTTGACAAAGTTATCACTGTCACGACAAGCCATGTTCCAAAAAACAGTCTTTGTCATGAGAATATATTACGCCTACCGACTGTAAATATGCATATATAATCGTTGTCCCCACGAATTTCATTCCCCTCTTCTTAAGGTCTTTTGATACAGCATCTGACAATTCAGAATGAGCCATCCCCCTTTCAAAAATCACCTTTCCGTCCGTCCAATGCCAGATATACTCTGAAAATGTACCGTATTCTCTCTGTATCTCCCGGAATATCTCTGCATTGTTTACCGCCGCTCTGATTTTCAGCTTATTGCGGATGATTCCCGGATTCTGCTGAAGTTCCAGCATCTTGTCTTCTGTATAAGCACATATTTTCTCTAAATCAAAATCGTCAAGAGCCTCACGGAATGCCTCCCGTTTATTCAGCACACATTCCCATGACAGCCCTGCCTGAAAGGATTCCAGGACCAGCATTTCAAATAATCTGTGATCATCATATACCGGGACACCCCATTCCTCATCATGATAGCGGATGTAAAGCTCATTCTTTGGATTTGCCCGTGTACATCTCTGTTTCTTATCCGGCCATTCCATAAATTCTTCTCCTTTAAAGAGCCGTTCCCTTTTTCGGAACAAACAGCTGTGACATATCTGCCCCTTCATGCTCAAGCAGTTTTATTTTGGCGGCAATGCCCCCTGCATATCCTGTCAGGCTTCCATTCGCCCCAACTACCCGGTGGCAGGGAATGATAATAGAAATGGGATTATGACTGACCGCCCCTCCGACTGCCTGGGCAGACATTCGTGTTCTGCCAGTCTTTGCAGCTATCTTCCCGGCAATTTCGCCGTAGGTCATCACCTTTCCATAG
>NZ_FR889203.1:1246-5288 GCF_000432215.1 Anaerostipes sp. CAG:276 | reverse complement strand
GCCTGAATTCTCCGCCTTTCGGGCATAAAGGAAGCTCAGAAACGGAAGGCTTTTCCCCTGAAAAATACTGGTCCAGCCAGTCTTTTGTTGTTTTAAGCACGAAAAGACCGTCTTTTTTCTCCATTTCTCCTGAAAGGGTTCCTCCAAAATATTTCTGTCCTTCCATCCAAAGACCCACAATATGATCTCTGTCTGATGCAATGGTCAGCATCCCTAAAGGGGACTGATACTTCGTAAAAAAATACATGATTTCCTCCGATACAGAATTTTTTATCGTTCAGGCTTGTATATTCCGTAATTTCCTCTCTCTGTGTTCTTCACTTCATACAAAGCAGTGTCTGCATTTTGGTAAAGTTCCCGAAAAATCTTCCCGTCACGGGGGTAAAACACGACTCCCATGCTGCAGGACACCTCCCCTTTGTCTGTATATTTGCGCCGCAGCAGATGGCAGAGCATATTGATTCTCGGAATTACATCGTCCTCAGACCCGATGTTTCTCAATAAGACCATAAATTCGTCTCCGCCCATTCGGCCGCACAGATCACTTTCTCTCAAAAAACCATTTATAAAATGAGCCGTTTCCCGAATAACCTGATCTCCGAACGGATGTCCGTGGACATCATTGTGGGTTTTGAACCGGTCAATATCCAGCATAATCAGAGCATGTTTGTTTGCAGAGCCCTCTTCCCCTAAAATTCTTGTAACTTTTGCCACAAAAGTCTCTCTGTTGAGAAGTCCGGTCATGCCGTCGTGCTCTGTCTGGCTGCGGAGTTTCAGCTCTTCTCTTTTTTCTTTATCAATATCGAGAGTCATCATAAAGAGACGTACATTATCGCTGTAAGGATCAGCCAGGAGCAGAATAATGGCGCGTACCCAGAAGAGACTTCCATCCGGCCGCTTTCTTAAATAATCCATGGAGCCTCTCGTCTGGCCTTTATAATAACGGACCAGCAGCGAATCACGGTCAAAAAAGTCAGAAAACCTCTCAGCGTCCCCTTCATATACAAAATGATCGGCAATATATTGTACCGTCTGTGTATATTTTTTAAGCGGCCGCAGGTAATCCGGCGGAAGATCTCCGGCTTCTTCATCAAAGAGATCTTTCGTCAGGTTATATTCATAAAATCCAATGGTTTTTCCTTCCTGGGATTTGAAATACTGGCTCCATTTCTGGTAACTCAATTCCTTCTCCCGCTGCTCTGTCATATCCTCACAGGATATGACTGCCTTTTTTACATTTCCATTTTCATCATAAATAGAAGAAAACTTTGCTTCGTACCATCCGAAGGAACCGTTTTTTCTCCTCTTTTTGACTGCCGCATGTCCGTTTGGTTCACCCCGCAGGATAGCTTCATAAAATTCTAAGTACTCCTTCTTACAGGGGCCGTCAATAGCTCCGGATTTCACGATGCTGTAAGGGGCATCATCCACAACCGGCGGAAGGCCAAATTCATCTGCCGCGGCTTTTGGCTGATGGAGCTGTTTTTTCTCTGCATCATAAATATACATTAATTTATCTGTAAGCTGATAGGCAATCCTGCTCTCTTCGCTGCTGATGCGCAGTTTTTCCTCCATCTCCTTCCTGTCGGCAATGTCGACCAGAGCACAAGTCATGCGGTCCGGCTGTTCCTGATCATAAAAAACACCGGACCAGCAGCCACATTAATTTCCCGGAGCTGTGTTCGTAGCGGTACTCCAGCTGAAACTCCCTGTCCCCATTCCGGATATGCTGAAACACTTCCCTTTTGATATATAAATAATCTGATTCGGGAAGTATAAACTTGGCATTTGAAAATCCCTTTTCTTTAGCACTTTGGGGTGTATATCCATAAATCTTATAGTAAAATTGATTTGCATATAGCATTGTCAAGTCAGTATCCAGAAGGACCTGGCATATTCCGCAGGGTACTGTATCTAATATCTTACTATAGTCTAATACTGCTTCCAACTAAACTGCTCCCCTCTTCACAATGCAGACAAAGCCTGTCTGTAAAGTGTTTATTTTTTGAGTATAGCAAAATATGGAGAAAAAAGCAATGAAGCGTCCTTCACATGATTTCCCCATACTTTCATTTTTCTGCCGATAAAAATAAGACTGTATCTGTTATGTACGATTCAAACCCGGTAAATCCAGCAGATTCAAAAAATAATCGCAGTTCTTTTTGGCTGTACACCCTCACATCACCTTTATTGGAAAAGGGAAATACCAGCGTGTTGGCAAGACACCGCACCACCGGAGAATAAAACGGTTCTGCAATAAAAACTTTTCCATGACTCTTTAATACCCGCATACATTCGCCGGCAAAGGTCCGGGGATTCTCAAAATGATGGAACGCGCAGGATACCGTAATAACATCCATACTCTCATTTTCAAAGCCGAGAGGCGCACAGGGGCCAACTGTAAATGTACAGTCCGGGTACCTTTCTCTGGCAGACGCAATCATATTTTCAGAAATGTCTACACCAAAGGCATTAACTCTCGCCTTTTTGGAGAGTTCTCCAGCAGATATCCATTGCCGCAGGCAACGTCCAGTATATTATCTCCATCTCTGAGCTCCGCCTTTTTTATAATCTCTTTTTTATGGGATCTTGTATAATGCCCCTCCGGGCCAAAGTCATATTCCCACGCCATCTCATTGTATATTTTATGAGACTGTTCTGTCTTTTTCCCCAAATTCATTCCTCCGAGTATGTTGTATCATACCTCATCTAATTTATTTCTGCTTTCAGCAGTGAATACATCCTCATATCGATAACTTTACCATTTTTCACGGCATTATTTCTCAATGTTCCCTCATATTGAAAACCGGCTTTTTCGAGTACCCGGCATGATGCGGCATTGTATGCAAACGGCTCAGCATAGATACGGATCATATCGCTTTTATCAAAAACATAGGCACAGATTTGTTTTACAGCCTCAGTCATGATTCCTTTGCCCCAATATTCTTCTGCTATATAATAGCCCAGCTCACCAGTCTGTCTGTGTATGTTCTCCTGACGGAATACTCCAATACTGCCGACCACTTTGCTGTCTGCTGTGACAGCAAAGGCAAAAGTTTGATCTTCGTCTGCAGAAAGCACATCCATTATATATGCTGTTCCATCTTTCTCAGTGTAAGGGTAAGGCAGTCCGTCCCGAAGATTATTTTGTATCTTTGTATTAGACAGAGCAGCCGCTAAATCTTCTGCATCCGATAACTTCCACTTCCTTATTTTACAAATCATTTTTATCTGCCTCCTTGGTATGGTTGCACAGCATTGGGACCTTTTCTCTAATTTAAATTCAAAGTGGTGAATCTGTCAAGGTAATCCCAAATATCTTCAAAATTTCAACAAATTAATCAATCATTTTATTTATTTTAGAGGAAAATTAAATTTTAAAGAATATATACAGCCTGATTCAGAGTCAAATGGAGAGTGTGATTGTATATCATCTACCTACCAAATAGATTTTAAATTATTGAAAAGTACAACAAGACTACATGCTTCACGAGAATTATCAGAACTTATGTAAATTTACTTAATGCTAAGAAAAATATATTCTTCCTTTTCCCGTATGAGTTTTCTTTTGTAAAACGTTATAACTTTCGATATGTTTTAAATAATATTAGAATTGCCTTAGAAAAAGATTTTTAGGAGTCAAATATATACAGAGAAAAATATTGCCATGGTTATGATACTTATATTGCATATATTTATTCAATAGTAAAACATATAGTATATTGTATGATTATGTATACTAACTAAAATACTCTTGAGCTTAATTCCTCGATTACCAAAAAAAGGATCGTTGTTATACAACGATCCTTTTGTCCAGTCTACACTGATAATGGTAATTCAATCACTCTGGGATTAGTTTCCCATCTGCTTTGCCACTTCCTCAGCAAAGTTTTCTTCTTTCTTTTCGATTCCTTCGCCTGTCTCAAAACGGATGAATCCTTTGATGGCAATCTTCGCAGAATTAGCTTTTGCTACTTCTTCTACATATTTTCCAACAGACTGTTTTCCGTCTTCAGCCTTTACATAAGCCTGATCTAAAAGA
>NZ_FR889203.1:0-1151 GCF_000432215.1 Anaerostipes sp. CAG:276 | reverse complement strand
GATTTTCATTCTTAGCCTGAGCCTTTAAGATTTCTGTTTCATGATCGATATAATCTTTGGAAACTTCATCTCTGCTTGTATATTTCGGCATGATAGCAGCTACCTGCATAGCTACGTTTTTGCCCATTTCTTTGATATCGTCATTGACAACATCTGTCTCAACTTCTACTAGTACGCCGATCTTTCCGCCTGCGTGGATATAAGAAGCAACGAATCCGTCTGCTGATTCCATCTGTGCAAATCTGCGGATATTTAAGTTCTCACCGATGATGGCAATTTTTCCGTCTAATACTTCTTTTACAGTCTTTCCAGCTTCTGCTTTAGATTCTTCTGCCAAGAAAGCTTCGATGTCTGCCGCACCTGTTGTGAGGGCCTGATCGGCAACCTCTGCAACATAAGTCTGGAACTGTTCGTTCTTAGCAACGAAGTCAGTCTCAGAGTTTACTTCCACGATAGCAGCTTTCTTTCCGTCATCAGAAAGTTTTGTAGCTACTAATCCCTCTGCAGCAATACGTCCGGCTTTCTTTTCAGCCTTTGCAAGTCCCTGCTCTCTTAAGTGCTCAACAGCTGCTTCCATATTTCCATCGGTAGCGTTTAATGCCTTTTTACAGTCCATCATTCCCGCACCGGTTTTTTCTCTTAATTCTTTTACCATTCCTGCTGTAATAGCCATGATTTTTCCTCCAAATAAATCTTATTCTTCTGCAGCTTCCTCTTCTGCTTCCACATCAGCAGCATCCATTCCCTGGTTTGCTTCAACAACAGCATCAGCCATTGCAGATGTGATCAATTTGACTGCACGGATTGCATCATCATTTCCTGGGATGATATATTCTAAATCTTCCGGGTCACTGTTTGTATCAGCGATACCTACCAGAGGAATTCCCAATGTATGTGCTTCCTGAACACAGATATTTTCTTTTTTAGGATCTACAATGAAGATCATATCCGGAATTTCGTTCATCTCTTCGATTCCGCCTAAGTTCTTCTGTAATTTGTCCATTTCTTTTCTAAGTTCTAATACTTCTTTCTTCGGAAGAACTTCAAATGTCCCGTCTTCTTCCATCTTTTTGATCTTCTTTAAACGGTCGATACGGCTTCTGATGGTCTTGAAGTTTGTAAGCATTCCGCCTAACCATCTCTGGTTTACA
>NZ_FR889202.1:101416-125420 GCF_000432215.1 Anaerostipes sp. CAG:276 | reverse complement strand
ACAGCAAGCCGGAAAACTGGTCAAAATGCCAGAAAAACGGTGCCGGAATTTCTTCCGGCACCTGCCTGCTTGCAATATGTGCTCTGTTACCGGCAGAGCATTTTTAAAAAGAGAGGATTAAGTATATATGAAAAACTATGTCTTCATTATAACAACTTTTCCTTTAAAAACAATATATAGAAAATAAACAATTCTAAACATATTATAAACTATTGGCTGTCTACCCCTCTTTTCTTGTAGACGATATTAAACACCGCAATGCCTATAACGATCCATACAAGGCAGACCGCATAGTGTTTCATATTGGCTCCGGAGAGAAAGGCAGCTTTATTTTGGTATTCTCCGTTCATAATCTCCATAAAGGCGTTTGTGGGAAGACAAAATGCTATCTTTTCCAGTACCTTGTTCATTCCGGCAAACATCGGCGGCAGCATCAGCAGAAGCATCAGCGGTGTGGAAATCGTTCCGGTTGACATCTGATTTTCAGACAAAATTCCCACAGCTGCACCTAAAAACAGGATACCGACCGAAGCCAAAGTGGAGATGAGCATATAACCCGCAAAAAACTTCATATCAAGTCCCACCAGCAGATAATTCGCCACGGAGATCACTTCCATCAATAAAAGTACAACAAACATCTTGCTGGCCAGAAACTCCATAGCCCTGACATCGGACATGATCAAAGTCCGCAGGGTATTTTTCTCTTTTTCCTCCGCCACCATCATGCTCAGCAGTGAGATCGGCGCACAGATCAGATTCAGCACCTCACAGAGAAGCAGGGGGTATAACATCCCCGTCTCTTTTCCGATCGGCAGTACCTTTGTGTAAAGGACACAGAATAAGATCGGAAGCAGTAAAATAAAAAAAGTATTTTTATTGCCCGCAAGCATCCGGAAATCCTTTTTCATCAGTGCTTTTATGATTCTCGCTCTTAATTTCATGCTAATTCCCTCCCCGTCAAGTCCAAGAATATCGTTTTCAAGTCGGGTTCCACTGAATGGATCGTCACAACCTCTTTGTCTGCACTTAAAAGTTCCTCTGCTATAGCCGTTTTATCCTTGGGAATTTCTTTTACAGTTCCGTCCGTGTAAAGGATCTTCACCCTGTCTTTTGCATATTTGATCTTCAGTTCTTCCGGTACTCCGACCTCTTTGATGACCCCTTCGTTTAAGAATGCCACTCTGCTGCAGAGTTCGTCTGCTTCCTCCATATCATGAGTCGTAAGAAAAACAGTCGTTCCGTCCCGGTTCAGCTGTTTGATGATATCGTGTACATCCTCACTTGTAGATGGGTCCAGATTGGCCGTAGGTTCATCCAAAAAGAGCAGCTTTGGTTTATGTAAGATCGCCCTGGCGAACAAAAGCCTCTGTTTCATTCCTCTTGAGAGTTTCTCCGCCTTTTTCTTCCCGTCCTCGGTTAAATGAAGCTGATCAAGCACCTCCGGAATTCTTGTTTTCGGAAGCCTGTAAATCTCAGAAAATATTTTAAGGTTTTCCTCCACAGACATTTTTTCATAAAAGCCGCTGTTGTCGGATAAAATTCCGATGTTCTGATACAGCCTGCTGACATCTTCAAACGGTTCCATTCCCATGACAGAGATCTGACCGCAGTCCTGGCGAAGCTGTGCACTCAATAATTTGATCGTCGTTGTTTTTCCGGCTCCGCTGGGCCCTAAAAAACCAAAGATTTCTCCCTCCGATACCCGGATATTCACATCGTCCAATGCCATTTTCTTCTGAAATGAAATGCCGACATGTTCCATTGTTATGCAGTCTTGATTCATGTAAATACCTCCTCGTAATACATGCATTTTATTGGATTCTCCCGGTTTTCACAAGGAAAAACGGATGAACGGAGATATAGGTCCATGAAAAGAGCCCCTAAAATCCATAATATTCCTTCAAGTCTTCAATCCTTCCTTTGCTGAGAGGGATATTTTCCTCTTCCCCGCCTTTCATCCTGAGGGAATAAGAATTTTTTGTCCATTTCATAACTTCCGAAACTCTCTGCATGTTGACGATATAAGAACGGTGACTCCTGAAAAAACCAAATTTCTTCAGCTTGCTGCAGAGTTCGTCCATAGTCATAGAACACTGGAACCTGGCCTGTCTGACGTGCAGATAATTTTTTCCCTGCATGCTTTCAATATAATCGATCTCGTCCGGATCAAAAAGCAGGATTTTATCACCCATCCTGGCCGGAATCTTTTCCGCCATATAAGGCCCGCTCTGTTCTTGTTTCGAAAAAATATTTTCCGGCAGTTCTTCCGCATGCTCCTCATCCACAAAAAAATGCCTTCCCGGAAGCATATACACATGTTTTAAAGACTGAGAAGTAGTAATAACCTTTTTCCCCTGATCACCACACGATTCGATCCACTGTATCATCGGCTGTACAGAATCTCTGTCTGTCCCGAGGACAGGTTCCTGAAGGAATAAGATATCCCGGTCCATAATGATTTCCCTCGCCAATGAAACTCGGTACTTTTGGGAAGGTGTCAGCGATTTTATCTTACAGTAAAGAAATCCATCAAGCTGCATGGTGCGGACTGCAGAATCCAGTGTGACATCAGAACCCGATAATCCCGCAAATAATTTGAGATAGGAATTCACGGTCATATAGTCATAGTATCCTTCATTCTGGAGAACAGCCCCAACATCTTTACAGAGACTGATCAATGTTTCCAGCAAAAGTTCACTGATATCACTCCGGCATTCAAAATGCAGAAGAGAAGTTCCGTTTGATGTTGAATTATATAGTATTTTTTCCAAACTGAGTTTCATTTTCCTGTCCTTATGTCATAAAGATCTGTCCGGCGGTTTTTCATTACCGGAACCTGATGTATAATGGCATCTCTCTGGTCTGTGTCTACCGGCAGGACAATCAGTTCCTCTCCTGCTTCCCCTTCTGCAAGCTTTCTGCCGGAGGGATCGAAGGCCAGACTTCTGCCCATATAGTGTTCTTCACTGTAATGGCAGCAGCCAATCGTAAACACTGTATTCTCAATGGCCCTGGCACGAAGCAGAGCCTCCCACTGCATAAATTTATCCGGACCGTCTACCCATGCTGAAGGATAGATCAGAACCTCTGCACCCTTCAGTGCCTGTATCCTGGCCGGTTCCGGAAATCTGAGATCATAGCAGGTTCCCAGTCCTGCCTTTCCAAGCGGTGTATTCACCGGTTCATGCAGAACTTCCCCGGGCAGCGTACTGTCCGATTCTTTCCATGAAAATGCATCAAATAGATGAGTCTTTCTGTAAACAGAGCAGAGATTACCTCTGTCGTCTAAAAGGACCGCCGTATTGAAACATTTCCCTCCTGAATCCCTGCCGGGCTTCTCGTTCATTCCAAATAAAATCCACTGCCCATGTGCTGCGGCCAGTCTTTTCATTCCCTGTACAAAGGGTCCGTCGAGAGTCTGGGCTTTTTCATAGTAAGCACTTCTCTCTATAGGATAATACGTCATAAAATACTCCGGGAATATGACAAAGCATGCGCTTTCTTCCCTGGCTTCCCGGCAGAAGAATTCTGCCTTACAGAGATTTTTTTCCGGTTCCTGTGAAGCTCTGCACTGAGCAATGGCAGCAATGGATTTCATATATATGCCTCCTACTCGATATCCAGATTCTTTTTGTATAATCTGTAATTGACCCAGTTGTTGACCAGATACTGGACCACCGCAAAAAACGGCACTCCTAAAAACATACCCAAAGGTCCGAAATAGGCTCCTCCGACTGTAATGGAAAAGAGGATCAGGATCGGCCTGACTCCCGTAGAATTACCGAGGATCTTCGGTCCCAGCACCAGTCCGTCGAACTGCTGCAGCACCAGGATCATTCCAAGAAAAATCAGTGTTTTATATGGGCTTACAATAAAAAGAATAAATGCGCCCGGAACGGCCCCGATAAAAGGTCCAAAATAAGGAATCATATTGGTTACCCCGACAATAACGCTGATCAGCACGGTATACGGCAGGTTTAAAAGACTCATAAGCAAAAAGCAGAGGAACCCGATAATGAGGGAATCCAGTGACTTTCCAATGATATAGCCGGAAAAAATATTATGGCACTCTTTCAGCCCATGAATGACCGGAACCGCTGCATCATAAGGAAATACTGCAAAAATAAGTCTTCGGCAGGCACTTTTCAATAATTGCTTATCGGCCGTCATGTAGATGGACACTACGAAAGCAATAAACAGATTAAACAGCCATTTTACAAATGAAACCGAAAAATTGTACAGCATCGGAATGGCTTCTGTGAGCATTTGATTGGAAAGCTGCACCAGCTTCGGCAGACTCTTGGTCTCCAGTGTTTCCATCAGCTCGGCCGGGAATACTCCGGAACCGCTTTCCTTGTAGTGATCCAGCAGTCCCATGATCTGGTCTGAAATGACCGGAATCTGGCTGGACAGTTCCTTAATGCTGTCATAAAGCTGAGGTACGATAAAGATCAGACAGATCGTTAGTGCTCCGACTAATATGATATAAGTAGTGAGGATCGCACATGCACGGCATAATCTTTTTCGTTTTTCACCGAATAATGATGAAAAGACTTTCTCGTTAAAAAAGGTAACGACAGGGTTCATCACATATGCGATCAGAAAACCAATAAAAAATGGGAAAATCGTATTCCATAGATCCGTGAGAATCCCGACCGTAGACGCCCAGTTATTGACCAGGCGGAATATTATACACCCGATAAGGATTACAACAATCGAATAAATCGATATGGTAAAATATTTTTTATTGGATTCAAATTTATTGTTTTTCAATTCTTACACTCCTTCTATTATCCTCAGGCCACAATCGAATTTTGGCTTTATTCTAGCACAAAGACACAGAAAAGTATAGGGTCCGGCGCCTTTTGAACCCGGTCTTTTCAATGACTTCTGCATCACAAATACATTTATTATTGTCATCGACAAAAAGATACAAAAAAATTTTCAATTTTTACTTGCAATTATGGAAAACATCATATATAATAATTCTTGCGTTGAAAATGCAGCGCATCATGAAATAAGCGTGATTAGCTCAGTTGGTAGAGCACCTGACTCTTAATCAGGGTGTCGAGGGTTCGAGCCCCTCATCGCGTATTAAAACACTATTTTTGGCTTGTTTGGGGCTGGGGATGGTGTTTTTTTATTTCGTAAAATGAAAACTGTATGAACCGGCACAAAAGAAAAGGAGCCCCCTATGAACATTGATCTCACTTCCAGTCAATATGCCCAAAAGGCGATGAATTTATTTAAAGAAGGATACAACTGTTCTCAGTCAGTTTTTCTGGCTTTCAAAGATCTGTACGGCATAGACCGGCACACTGCCCTCAAGCTCAGTTCTTCTTTTGGCGGAGGCATGGGAAGACTCCGGGAAGTATGCGGCTCTGTCAGCGGTATGTTTCTCACTGCGGGAATTTTGTACGGATACGACTCACCGAAAGACCGTTCCTCAAAGACAGAGCACTACAAACGGATTCAGGAACTCGCCCGCTCATTTGAAGAATTAAACGGTTCCATCGTATGCCGTGAATTGCTGGGACTTGATCAAAAAAAAGAATCTTATGTTCCGGAAGAGCGCACAAAAGACTATTACCGGAAGCGCCCATGCGAACAGATCGTCGGCTGTGCTGCTTACATTATGGAAGAATATATCAGGAATCACCCGATCCTTTCATAAGAATCACAAGTTTTCCTTAATATTTGTTTATAGGATGTTTAGAATTGTTTAGTTTCTATACATTGTATTCGCACATAAAGCTGATATACTTAAGACATAGTTTTTCATATATATTTTAATCCTCTCTTTTCATTGAAAGACCCCGCAGGCATGCGGGGTCTTTTATTTCCCTAATCTATATATTTCTTATATAATAAATATAAAATTTAATTGTCTGATTGTTGTAATTTGCAGAAGTAGCATAATTCCTGATATAGCATCTCACCCGCCTGTTTGCCTCGTCCACATATGCATTGTATACGGACAGATTACTCGTGGTGCACGCAAATCCTCCAAGACCTAAAACCTTATAGCCTGCCGGCAAATCATATGCGAATTGATACTCCGGTGTTCCTCCCGCCGGTATACTGATATCGGATCTTTGTAAAATCTGGCTTCTCACAATATCTTTCATTTTTGTATTTGTATCATTTAAGCCTGACTGACCTGCTTTTGTATTCAGCTCCTCACGTAATCGGCTGATTTCATTCCTTGCCTCATTTACTGCTGCTGTCAATCCTGCTATATCTTTTGATGTCTGACTTTCAAGATCCTCAACTGTCTTTCCAATCTGTTCAATTGCTTTCGAATGAAGTTCATGCTGCTCAACCCCAACCAGTCCCGCCGAGTCCAAAACGACCTCAAACGGTGCCGTATCTGAATTCTGAAAACAAAAGTTCCATGTGATGGAAAATCCCGGACTTTCTGCCGCTGATGGAATTTTCTTTCCCTCCGAAGTCTGTGCAATGCAGTATAAAATTTCTCCCTCCTCCGGATCTTATGCATAAAATCCTACCTGTTGCAGTTCATAGCTTTCCTTCACCTCTATATTTTCCAGCAGTACAGGAATCACGGCTTTGCCGTCCTCTGTCCGTACCGGCTGCAGTGTAATTTCCTGCCGTTCGTCGGTGATCTGTGTCTGCTGCCTCAGATTCACAGAAGGCACCTCTCCTGCTCCGGCCTTTGCCCCTGTAATTTTTAACGTCTGTCCGTCAAACAGTTTATTCTGCAGCGCTGTACCCTTTTCCGTAAGCGCTGTATTCTCCCAAAGTTTCATAATTTATTACCCCTCTTTCCACAATATGTTCTATATTAGAAACCATACCACAGCTCTACCGGACATTATGGGCAAAAAAAATACTGCCGGATGCCATCCAGCAGTATTTTATAAATCATTTTATTTTTTATAATCCGGTTTTCTCCGCAATAAACTTTCTTGCTTTCAGCGCATACTCCAGTGGATTCGCCTTTGCCGGGTCCTGTTCTGCTTCCACAAGCATGTATCCCTCATATCCTGCGTCCTCCAGCACCTTAAAGATCGGATCAAAGTCGATGCATCCGTCTCCCGGCACAGTAAATGCTCCCATACGCACACCGTCTAAGAAGCTCAGGTTTTCTGCCTTTACTTTTTCTACGATTTCCGGACGAATATCTTTTAAGTGTACGTGCTTGATGCGGTCCACATAAGTTTTCACCATTTCCAGAGGATCGGCGCCGCAGTATGTAAAATGTCCTGTGTCAAATAAAAGGCTGACATATGCAGGATCTGTATCTGCCATCATCCGCTCAACCTCATCCGGGTCCTGCACCACGGTTCCCATATGATGGTGGAAAGTAAGGCTGATGCCGTACTCTTCTTTTGCGATTTTCCCAAGTTTGTTCATACCCGTGCAGAATGTCTCCCATTCCTCATCATTCATCACATACTTATGTCCAAAGATGGGCGTGTCCGTCATTCCCTGTACACTGTGGCTCTGCTCGGATGCTCCGATGACCTTTGCTCCCATAGCCTTTAAGAAGGAAAGCTGTGCACGAAAATCTTTCTCCACTTCTTCAAATGGTTTCGTAATCAGGAAAGACGAAAACCACTGATTGCAGATTTCAATTCCCCGCAGCTCTAAAGCTTTTTTCAGCACTTCGGGGTCCTTCGGATATTTGTTCCCCACCTCTGAGCCGGTAAATCCTGCCAAAGCCATCTCGCTGACACACTGTTCAAACGTGTTTTCTTTTCCCAAATCCGGGAGGTCATCGTTTGTCCATGCGATCGGGGCAATTCCTAATTTTACTTTTTCTTTGTTAAACATAGCACTTCTCCTTTATCCGTGTTCTTTATATGATCTGAATAAAGGATACCATGGAAGAAGCTCAAAAAAATCGGGAATATTTTTAGCTTTGTTGTACTAAAAATAGATGTTCCCGATTTCGTGTCTTATTTTTAGAACTTCCTGCGGTACTCTGCCGGGCTGACCCCATTTAACCGTTTAAAAGCCTTTGAGAAATAGTGGTAATCGTTGAATCCCGATTCCACTGCAACATCTTTAATCTTGTAGCTTGTATTTTTGAGAAGATCTTTTGCATACTCTACACGGAGTTCCAGAAGAAATCCCGAAAAGCCGATCCCCATTTCCTGTTTAAACAGATAACTAAGATAGGCAAAATTCAGTCCTACAGCATCTGCAACCTCCTGAAGCCCGATCTGCTCTTTGAAGTGTTCACGAATATACTGCACTGCCTGTCTCGTCTGTGTCCCCGCATTTTCGGGGACTTTTTTTCCTGTACCCAAAAATATTCTGCTTCTGTAATCCTTAAAGATATCAGAAAGCTGATCCACATGAGTGAGTTTAAACAGTTCTTCCTGACTGTGCTCTGTCCCCACTGCCGTATCTAATTTCCGAATCCACCGGAAAATGATCTTTGGGTCCGTCCTTGTCTCCCGGCATGCTTCTATCACACGAAAAAACTCTTCTTTCATCTCTTTTTCTTTTCTTCCTGCCGCATAATCCCTCACATGATTTAAAAGTTCCTGTGCGCACTCCGGCATCTTGGTCCCAATGGTCTTCTGGCTGTCAAAATATAAAATATCTCTGTCCTCATAAAAACTAAGCTTAATGGTCTCTCTTGCCTGCTGATATGCCTGACGTATGCCCCCTTCTCCAATGCAGATATTGCTGACTGCAATATCGTAGTCAAAAATCTCCTCCCGGCAGCACTTGAAGCAGGCAGAGGCCACACTCGTGAGTTTCTGCTTCATTACACTGCTCCTGCTCAGATCAGAAAGATCCAGAAAACAGCAGAAGATGCCTCCTCCCAGAGAAACTGTCTCGGCCCTGCTGTGCTCCTCTCCCAGGAGCATTTGAAGCTGAGCAGACAGACGCTCTATGAACCCTGCGGCGTATTGTTCCGACTCAGCCGGTGACTGGCTGTCTTTGATAACCATCCAGGCAGGGATAAACATGTTGACGACCGCACTGTTGATATATTTTCCTTTAATCCCCGCCTCGATGCGCCTTTCTTCCCGCTCTTTAGAGCTCATATCTCCCGCCACAATCTCGTTAAAAAATCGTATCTTCAAAGACTGGCTTCCGGCCTCGATCAGCTTTTTTGTCCGTTCTTCTTCACTGTTTCGTTTCTTTAGGCTGTTCATATGGTGTTCCGCATTTTTCAGCACCTCAAAAAGGGAATCCTCGTCCAGAGAATTTTTCAGCACATATTCATTTGCACCAAGGCGCATAGCTTCTTTCACATAATTAAAATCATCATGACAGCTCAGTACGATGATATATGCAGAAAGTCCCATTTCCCGTACCTTGCGTATCAGTTCGATCCCATCCATCAGCGGCATGGAGATATCGGTTACGATCACGTCGGGAGCCTGCTCCCTGACTGCATGTAAGGCCTCTTCCCCATCCCTTACATCGGCAGTGATCTCGTAACCCGCTTTCTCCCAGGCATCCAGCTGCTTCAGATAACTTCGCACTAAAAAATCGTCATCGACAATCATTGTTCGGTACATGGCGTTTTCTCCTTTCACACTGCATACTGATTCTGGTCTTTGTAAGCCGGCAGATACAGATATGCTGTTGTTCCGTCGGAAGTACTGTCATAGCCCAGGCCGGCATTATTTCCGTAATACAGTTCCAGCCTCTCACGGACATTGACAACTCCTATCCCGCTCAGGCCGCTGGTTTTCTTTGTCTTTTTTGTCAGCAGCTCATAAATCTGTTCCTGTGTCATTCCTCTTCCGTTATCTTTGACACTGATACATAAATAGTCTTCTTCGATCACGGCCCTGATCTCGATCCGGCTGCTGTCCATCTTCATATCCAGCCCATGCAAAATAGAGTTTTCCACCAGAGGCTGAAGGATCAGCCGCGGGACAAAACAGCTGCCCGCGTCTTTCCCTATCTCATAATCCACATGAAAATGACCGTCATATCTCATTTTCTGGAGATGAATATAATTTTTTAAAATATGTATCTCGTCTGAGACTGTGACAAACGTACCTTTTTTGTTGACACTTGCCTGCAGAAGCTCCACAAAATCACCGATCAGGCCTCCCAGTTCCTTCTCCCCTTTCAGAAGTGCCGCAAACTTAATGGAATTTAAAGTATTGTACATAAAATGCGGGGTAATCTGATACTGAAGTGCTTCCAGCTCTGCATCTTTTTTGAGTCCTTCTTCTTTGATCAGCTTTTCGATCAGCTTTTCAATCTGGTTCAGCATGTTGTTAAAGTCATTGGAAAGCCGTCCAATCTCATCTCTGGTGCGGACCTGAACCCTTTTATCCAGCTCTCCGGCGCTGATTTCATCCATCGCCGCCGTCAAATTCCTCAATGGCTCATACATAGCCCTCGTGGCAAAATAGGCGGGAATCAGTGACATGCCCAGAAACAGAAATAAAAATGCCAGCAAAAAATATTTCAGCTGATTCAGGTCGCTCAATACGACACTCTTCTCCGCCGTAATAAAAAAACTGCAGCCCGTGAATGCCGTTTTATAGCTGATGCCTATGACCGCCGGGTTACTTTTATTATAAATGCCGTTCTGCTGGACATCGGGGAAATTGCTGTTCCTGTAAATTTTGCCCATGGATTCGGCATTCTTCGTAGAGACAATGACATTTTTCTTATTGAGGAGGACCGCGTCTGAAGATCTGCCGTCATTTAAAATATCCAGATACTTATAATAGACAGCCCTCTCTTCAACATTACACATGACAAATCCAAGGACACTTCCGTCGTCTTTTATGACGGGCTCAATAAAAGACAGCACTTTATTCTGTTTTCTCACCGGATCTTTGATAATAACCGGATGGTCTTCCAGAGAAACCTCTGCAATATGCTTTAATACAGAGTCCTCTACTTTCTTTACATAAACCGGATAATCTTCCGATGTAACAATGACTTTTTGTTCCGGAAGAACCAGACAGACTGATCCGATATCACTGTTTCGTTTCTTGAATCCTCCCAGCATACCGGACATCTTCTCCAGCTGTCCTGCATCCTCTGTTCTCAGATAGCTTTCTGCCTGCCGGGAAAGCCCTTCTGCGTTGGATGCCTGTACCGTAATGTAATAAATCTCTTTCATGGCATCATCGAAAGCATTCCCTACCTGCTCAATGCGGCCATAGAGATTTGTCCCGTAATTGTCCTCAATCATCTGAGTAGATTTCAAATAAAATATCAGGGTGATGGCCGAGGCAGTCAAAAATGTGATGCTGATGATGGCTAAGAAAACTTTACTCCGCATACTGCGTATCATATCAGACTTCACTCTCCCTTCCCTGATATCTTCTTCTCTTTCTAATTATACGTGACACCCAAAGAGTGTCAAGCTAACCGATTTTTAATATTCGATCTTTACAATGCCTCCCTTTTTCCAGGCTTTTGTAGTTGCAAAACCGATCTGTGTTGATTTTGTACCGTCATATACGGTGACATCCGGTTTCGCACCTTTCTGGACACAGTGAATGAATTCTGCCATTTCCAGCTGATAAGACTCTGCAAATCTCTCCGGAAAGCCGCTGACACATTCTTTCACAGCCCCATTTTTATCATAGATCATACACAGATTTTTTTCCGGTACCGGACTGATCCTTAGAGAACCCTCAGTGCCGACAATCTCTGTCTCAACGTGATATCCATGTGCCGCAGTACGTCCGACATGCACAAATCCAAGTGCACCGTTTTCGCATTTATACATTGCCGCACCGGTCTCGTCATCTCCTGCTTCCTTAAACTCCGGATGTTTGAATGTGGCTCCTGCCGCATATACTTCCACGGGATCGGATTCCAGAAACCAGCGCATCAGATCGATGTCATGGATGGCCATATCAATGAAGATCCCGCCGCTGGTCGCTGCAAATTTAATCGCTCCTTCTGCCAGGGCTTCCGGATCGATTCCTGCCGCTTTCACCATATATGGTGTACCAATGGCTCCTTCTTTGATCTTTTCCTTTGCATATGCATAAGACGGATCATAACGCCGCATAAATCCAAGGGAAAATGTAAGTTCCGGGTGGCGTTCCACAGCAGCCTCGGCTGTCCTGCATTCCTCTACCGTTATTCCCAGCGGCTTGTCGGAAAACACATGCTTTCCCGCATCCAAAGCAGCTTCGATCTGCCAGCAGTGCTCCCCGCTCGTCGTCACTATGGCAACTGCATCGATATCTGCTTTTTCCAGCATTTCACGGTAATCTGCATAGACATCTGCAACTCCCAGCTGTTCTTTTGCATATTCCAGCTCCGCCGGAACAATCGAACAGGCTGCCGTAAGTTCCGCATCCGGGATTTTAAATGCCAGGTTATTTGCATGCAGCTTTCCTAATCTCCCCAGCCCTGCAATACCAACTTTTACTTTTCCCATGATATATTCCCTCCTTTTTTGATATTTCGCCTTCCAATAGCTTCCTATTTGATCTCTTATAATCTGTACCTTTGGTTCTATTTTACCTTCGGGTATCCGAAGTCGTATCCATGGATTTTTTTAGATTTGATATTATATTTTTGTAACGCATTCCGGCTGTTATTTAATAGATGAAAGTAAAGGACCTTTGGTCTGCCAAAGGTCCTCAGATATATGTACTATTTTTATTTTTGTGGTTTTATTTTTAGATCTGCCTGAATGATTTTTTGTTCAGGCTGCTTTTTTCCTTCTTTTTGGTTTACGATATAGCGTACCGTCTCATAGCCGATTTCATAACCCGGCTGATAAGCCAAAGCCCCGATTTTCCCCTTCTTGACCGCATCCAGCGCATCCTCCTGGGCATCCACTGTGGCAATCAGCACCGGCCGGTCTCCAAGGTACTCCATGATTCCGAGTGCGGTCACGGCGCTCGTAGCAAAAATTCCGTTTAAATCCGGATGTTCTCTCATAAGCCTTGAAATCTCTTTCTCCGGCATCCGCAGATTGCTGTATCCGCTTTCGGTAAAGGCAATCTTTATGTCTGTATTTTTATCTATATAGTCCCGAAAGCCTTTCAGCCTTGAGGCATGGGAGCTCTGTTTCAGATTCCCTGATATAATGCCCACAAGCCCTTTCTTTTTCATCTGTGCCGCCATATATTGGGCCAGTTCTCTGCCTACTTTTTCATTGTCGATTCCAATATAAGGAACTCCCTTCTCGAGAATCTTTGTGTCATAGGATACAACCTGAATCCCTTTTTCTTCCGCCTTTTTTAAGTAGCCCTTTGCATTATGTGAGTTGATTGGGGATACCGCCAGGGCATCAATATCTTTTTTCAGAAGGCTGCCGATCATCTGCTGCTGAGTCTTCTCATCCGTCTCCGTATCCGGAGACATAATAATGACCTTTACCCCCAGGTCTGAAGCCGCTTTTTCCATGCCGGAACAGACTGACATCCAGTATTCACTGCTCCGTGATTTTGTCACGACACCGATCACATACTTAGGATTCTCTGCCTCGTCAGACTCATGCACTTGGCAGGCAGACAGGCTTCCACCGAGCAAAGCACACAAAAGAACCGCACACAGAAACTTTACCCTGCTATGTTTTTTACTCTTCTTCATTCATATCCACCTCTCAGGAATTCTGGGATTCAATTTTCTCTGCCAAATCGTTCAGGTAAACCCACCGCTCCATCTTTTCGTTGAGCTGCTCCTCGAGTTTCGACTTTTCTTCCGTCAGTTCTGCGAGCCTTGTATACTGGCTGGCGTTTTCCTCCATCTGCTGTCCGACAGATATGATTTTTTCTTCCAGCCGTTCAATGTCCTCATCTATAGTTTCATATTCTCTCTGTTCTTTATATGAAAACTTCAGCCTGGTATCTTTCTGTTTCCATGATTTCTTATCCGTTTTTTCCTTTGGCTTTGGCTCCTCCGCCGGTTTTCCTGCTCTCAGATAGTCTGTATACCCGCCCTCATACTGCTTTATCTCACCGCCGCCCTCAAATGCAAAAATCCGGCCGGCGATGCGGTCCAGAAAATAGCGGTCATGGGAGACAGCCAAAACGATCCCCTGAAAAGAATCCAGGTAATCCTCAAGGATTCTCAGAGTTGCTATGTCCAGATCGTTGGTTGGCTCATCAAGTACAAGCACGTTCGGCGCATCCATCAGAACTTTGAGCAGATAGAGCCTCCTCTTTTCTCCTCCCGAAAGTTTGGACAGAGGTGTGTACTGCATGGAAGGCGTGAATAAAAAACGTTCAAGCATCTGAGACGCACTGATCTTCCCGCCGGGTGTCTGAATATAATCAGCCACATCCCGGATATAGTCGATGACTCGGATGCCGTCCTCCATGTCTTCATTTTCCTGTGCAAAATATCCGATCTTTACTGTGTCCCCGGTCACAACCTCTCCGGTGTCCGGGGCCAGACGTCCCGTTATGATCTTCATCAGAGTGGATTTGCCGCAGCCATTCGGCCCAATGATTCCCAGCCGGTCATCCCTTAACAAGATATAGGTAAAGTCTTTTATGAGCTCTTTCTCCCCGTATGCCTTGGAAATCCGATGGAGTTCAATCGTCTTCTTTCCGAGTCTCGTGCCCACAGAATCCATCTCAACGTTCTGGACTTCCCTGGGGCCTTCCATGTTTTTCAGCTGTTCATACCGGTCAAGCCTTGCTTTCTGTTTAGTCCCCCTGCCCTGAGGCCCTCTCTTCACCCATTCCAGTTCGGTCCGCAGAAGACTCTGGCGTTTGCGCTCCGTGGCCAGTTCCATCTCTTCTCTCTGTGTCTTTAAAGCCAAAAATCCTGAGTAGTTGGAGTCATAGGTGTACAGCTTTCCCTCGTCTATCTCTGCGATTTTATTGGTTACGCGGTCCAGAAAATAGCGGTCATGGGTCACCATGATCAGGACTCCCTTAAACCGGTTCAGATAATCTTCCAGCCAGAGGGCCATGTCATTGTCTATATGGTTGGTTGGCTCGTCCAGGATCAGTACATCCGCCGGGTCCACAAGGGTCCGGGCCAGCGCGGCTCTTTTCTTCTGCCCGCCGGACAGATGATCCACAGATTCATCGAAATCACAGATTCCAAGTTTTGTAAGAATCGTCTTGGCCTCACTCACCGGCTCATTCCCATCCGGATCATGTTTCCCTTCCGTCACATAAGACAGCACCTTTGCCCCGTCCGGAAACTCCGGGTTCTGTGGGAGAAAAGCCGTGCGGATACCTCTGCCGAAGATCACCTCTCCCTCGTCAGCCGTTTCCTGTCCTGCAATGATCTTTAACAGAGTTGATTTTCCTGTCCCGTTGACGCCCAGCACTCCGATCTTATCTCCCTGATGTACTCCTAAAGAGACGTCATCGAATATGGTCTTATCTCCAAAAGTTTTACTGATATGTTCTATGTTTAATATATTCATGGATCCACCTTTTCTTCCTTGACTATCTGTTTTTTAGTTTAATTGCTGTCTTACATCTTGTCAAACGAAATCCCGGTGCAGACCCACAGAAAAACGGATGGCCGGTTTACGTTCCGTCCATCCGTCTTTATACAGTCATTTCCTGACCCCTAACGCGCTTTATCCACGGCTGCTTTTAACTCTTCCTTAGGCACAGCTCCTACAACTTTTGCTGCCACCTGGCCGTTCTTAAAGACCAGGAACGTAGGTACCGACATCACGCCGTACTGCCCTGCGATATCACTGTTCTCATCGATATCCAGCTTTCCGACTTTAACGCTTCCCTCGTACTCTTTTGCCAGTTCTTCCACAACAGGCCCCATCATTCTGCACGGTCCGCACCATGTTGCAAACATATCGACAAGTACCGGCTGCTCTGAGTCTAACACTTCTGCCTGGAAATTTTCATTCGTAAACGTATACTCCATAATCATTCTCCTTATCTTGACCGGCATAAACAATCTTTTGCCTCTTCCAGCGATGCCAGCAGGCGGCAGAACCATTTCCTGTGCTTTGGATGCTGGTAGAAAAATTGATTTACCTTTACTTGACACTTTTTCTGTTTCATAATTATCTTACCACTTTTTTATTATAGTATGCAATACGGATAAAAATATTAACGGCAGGCTGTAAGGCGGCAGATTGGACTGCCTTTTTCAGAAAATTTCTTCTCATATTCTGTCATAACATTGTCTTTTGCAAACTCACTGTGATGCAGATCAAATGTACAGTCAAGAAGTTTCCATCCGGCTTCCTCCGTCTGTTCCAGGGAAAAGTCAAACAGCCCGCGGTTGTCTGTTTTGAAAATAACCTGTCCGTCCTTCGCAAGGATGTGGTCATACCTCTCATAAAATCTCGTAGAAGTAAGCCTCCGCTTTGCGTGGCGTTCTTTCGGCCACGGATCGGAGAAATTCAGATAGATCCGGTCAATCTCTCCCTCGGCAAAAACATCCTGGAGATTCTCCGCGTCCATGCGGATCAGTCTTAAGTTATTCCCCTCGAACTCTTCCGTTTTTTCTACCGCTCTCACGAGAACACTGGAAAACTTTTCGATCCCAATATAGTTGATGTCAGGATTCTTTTCTGCCAATGTCAAAAGAAATTTTCCTTTCCCCATACCGATCTCTATATGAACCGGCCTGTCATTGCCAAACAATTCCCTCCACTTGCCTTTCCATTCTTCCGGTTGATTGACGGAAAATGGACTGGCCGCTATCATATCCGCCGCTCCCGGCACATTCCTTAAACGCATTGTATCTTCCTCGCCTTCTCTGTATTCATGTTTCTAAAACATTTTAAAAGCTTTCTGCTCAGTTGTCAATTTCCTTTGCATTCTGTCTCCGCTGCGTATATAATGAGGAAAAAGGAGGAACGCACTATGGAAATAGAACGCAAGTTTATTGTTACCGACCCGCCGAAAGACCTTGATTCCTATCCCCACTCCGAGATCGAGCAGGGATATCTGTGCATGGAACCGGTGATCCGGATCCGCAGACTCGACCATGATTACATCCTGACCTATAAGTCCAAAGGGCTGATGAAACGGGCCGAGCATGAATTTCCTCTGACAAAGCAGGCCTATGAGCACCTGAAGAGCAAGATCGACGGTATCCTCATCTATAAGACGCGCTACCAGATCCCTGCCTCAGGCTCTCTTACCATTGAACTGGATATCTTCCACGGAGACCACGAAGGACTAATGATGGCCGAAGTTGAATTTCCGTCTGAAGAAGCCGCTCTGGATTACGAAGGGCCTGAGTGGTTTGAAGATGAAGTAACATTGGATCCACGGTATCAGAATAACAATTTGGCTAACCGATGAACTCTTTTGATATGATGTCCCTTCCTGCACTCACCGCAGGAAGGGTTTTTATTATGTAATATTGCAGTGTCAGACTTCAGACACCGTATAAATCGTATATCCATCTTTTCCACGCTGTTTTGTGGCATATAGCGCACTGTCTGCCTTTTTATAAAGTACTTCAAATGTCATGTTTCTGCCCTCGGAGACAGCAATCCCTACACTGAAAGAAACATTCATGCCCGCGGAACGGAGCATTTCTTTTATTTTCTCTGCCTTTTCCTCTATCTCTTTTCTGTCTGAAATCTCATCGAAAAAAACAATAAACTCATCGCCGCCGAATCTCCCTGTAATATCAGCCGGACTAAACAATTTTTTCAGCTGCAGGGCAGTCTGGGCAATGACAGCATCTCCCTCCATATGTCCGTAGCTGTCGTTGATTGCTTTAAAATCATCGATATCTATCATAAAGAGCGCATATTTCTGGCCTTCACTCTGTTTTCCCAGGCGCTGCCTGATCATATGCTCTGATGTTTTATTATAGAGCCCCGTAGATCCATCCAGCATAGCCGACGTCTTCAGCTTGATCTGCTGCTGTTTCAGCTCTGTGATGTCTCTTTCCATACAAAACAGCCTTGCCGAAGCCTTGTCCCCGGTAAACACCGGGACCAGAGTTGCAGAATACCAGCGTTCCTCTTCCTTTACGGCGGCCTCATACTCAAAACAGACAGAAGGGATGCTTTTCTTGATCGCGTCCCATATATACTCCAGGCTGAAAGTTTTTGCAAAGGCTTCCTGAAACTGAGGCGCACACTTCTTTGCCGAACATGATACAATTTCGCTGTACGGCAGATCTCTCTACTCCCAGACACCCTCCACCCGGCAGGAATGAATCTTTAACCGGTCCGCAGACAGATCCACTTCAAAAAACAGGTCACTGGACTTGCTGAGCGCCGTGTGATAGGCATTTTTCATGAGAACCAGCCGCTTTTTTTCTTTCTTTCGCTCCGTCACCACAACTGCCAGCAAAACGGACATGGTGCCTACCAGTTCAGCAGTGAGCAGTCTCCCCATTTTTTCAACGAGCTCCAGATGTGACTGTGCCGAATCCTCCCGGCCGCCTCTTAAATCAGACCGGATCTGCCAGTTAAAATTAAAAAGACTGCAGAGAATCACAACGGCTGCCACAACCGAAGCGGTCACTGCAGGCCCAAGCTTTTGATATAACCTCCTCATGTCTTTACAGCCCCTTTCCATAAAACAGGAAGAACATATTTCTGAACACGGCTCTCACAGCTGCCCGTCCAGAAATATGTTCTGTTTACATCCTTTTTGATAATTCTTCTCTGACCAGAGCTCTCCTCAAAGACATTTCAGCTCTGTGAAGGTCTGTATCGCTCTTGTGTTTCAGGCGTTCCTGGGCACGCCTTTTGGCACGCTCCACCCGCTCTAAGTCGATCTCACCCGGCCATTCCGCAACCTCTGCTAAGATATTGACAGCCTCCTTCGTGATCTCCACAAACCCCTTCATCAAAGCAGCCTGTTTCTTCGTTCCGTCTGACTCCGTGATGGTCAGGATACCAGGAGCTATGATCATTGTCATCGGAATATGTTTTGGGTAGATTCCCACATTCCCTTCTGTGGTCGTAAACTCAGCCATCCGGACCTCTCCCGCATAAAAAGAGCGGTCCGGAGTCGTTACTTCCAGTTTCATCAGATTTTCAGCCATAGGATCACCTGCCTACTTTGCTTTCGCACGTTCCACAACCTCATCAATACTTCCCGCATTCAGGAACATACCCTCCGGAATGTCGTCATGCTTTCCGTCTAATATTTCTTTGAAGCCCTGGATCGTATCATTTAAGGTTACATATTTTCCAACTGTACCCGTAAACTGTTCTGCCACGAAGAACGGCTGGGACAGGAACCGCTGAATCTTTCTGGCCCGGTCTACGATCAGCTTTTCTTCATCAGAAAGCTCATCCATACCGAGGATTGCAATGATATCCTGGAGTTCTTTATATCTCTGAAGAATCTCCTGCACCCCTCTGGCCACCTGGTAGTGTTCTTCCCCGACGATCTTCGGGTCCAGGATTCTCGATGTGGACTCCAGGGGATCCACTGCCGGATAAATTCCCTGTTCCACGATGGCACGGGAGAGTACGGTTGTGGCATCCAGATGGGCAAAGGTTGTCGCCGGTGCCGGGTCCGTCAAGTCATCGGCCGGAACATAGACTGCCTGCACGGATGTGATGGAACCGTCTTTGGTCGAAGTAATCCGCTCCTGGAGAGCACCCATCTCGGTCTGGAGAGTCGGCTGGTATCCAACCGCACTCGGCATACGTCCAAGGAGTGCTGACACCTCGGAGCCCGCCTGGGTGAAACGGAAGATGTTGTCGATAAACAACAGGACATCTTTTCCGCCCTCATCACGGAAGTTTTCTGCGATGGTCAGTCCGGTAAGGCCGACCCGCATACGCGCTCCCGGCGGTTCATTCATCTGACCGAATACCATAGCAGTCTTGTCGATAACTCCTGACTCACTCATTTCATGGTAAAGGTCATTTCCCTCTCTGGTTCGTTCTCCTACTCCGGTGAAAACGGAATATCCGCCGTGCTCTGTGGCAATGTTTCGGATCAGTTCCTGAATCAGGACCGTCTTTCCTACGCCGGCACCGCCGAACAGTCCAATCTTTCCGCCTTTCTGGTACGGGCATAAAAGGTCTACGACCTTGATGCCTGTCTCCAGCACCTCAGTCTCTGTGGACTGGTCCTTGAAAGCCGGAGCCTTTCTGTGGATCGGCTGGCGTTTTGCATTCTCAGGGGCCGGTTTATTGTCGATAGGATCTCCAAGAACGTTAAACATTCTTCCCAGGGTCTGCTCTCCTACCGGGACGGAGATCGGCCCGCCTGTGCAGACAGCCTCCATCCCCCTGACCAGACCGTCCGTCGGTCCCATCGCAATACATCTCACGGTGTCATCGCCCAGATGCTGGGAAACCTCTACAACCAGCTTCCCGCCCTGCTTTGTCATAATATCAATGGCGTCATTGATCTCCGGCAGATGCCCGTCACTGAACTTGATATCTAAAACCGCACCAATAATCTGGGTGATCTTCCCTGTATGATTATCTGCCATTTAATAATTCCTCCTACTTCTATTCCAGCGCCTCCGCTCCTGAAATGATTTCTGTCAATTCCTGCGTGATAGCGCCCTGTCTTGCCCGGTTATAGGCAAGGCTTAAGTTGTCAATTAATTCTTCGGCATTGGTCGTTGCCGAATCCATGGCCTGCATCCTGGCACCGTTTTCGCTGGCAACCGATGTGACAAGCGCACCGAAGATCAGACTGCAGACGTACTTGGGAATCAGCATGGATAAAGCTTCTTCCGGTTCCGGCTCATAATTCATGAGTGTCTTGGAGTCTTCCCCGTCTTTTTCATTTTGATCGATCTCCACAGGAAGCAGTTTGATCATGGTCGGCTCATGAACTACCGTATTTTTAAAATTGGTATATGCCAGATAGATCTCACCGATCTCCCCGTCCTCGAAGGCCTTTAAGACACGGTTTCCCAGATTGACGGCATCTTCGTACTCCGGTTCGTCGATCATCTCAGAGTCATCGGCGACAATATGATAACCCCTGTTTGCCAGACTGTCCATAGCCTTATGTCCGACTCCGTAGATCATTACATCTTCCCTTGCGAGTCCGCTGTCACGGATCATTTTTACAATATTGTTATTGTAACCGCCGGCCAGTCCCCGGTTGGAGGATACAGCGATCACTGCTTTCTTCTGCGAACCGTTAGACTTTAAATACGGATGGTCGATATTATCTGACTGGGCTAAGATTGAAGATACGGTCCGGTACATCTTGTCAAAATAAGTCCTGGATTCCTCGGCCCTCGCTCTTGCTCTCTGAAGCTTTACCGTTGAGACAAGCTTCATCGCCTTTGTAATCTGTCCGGTGCTCTCGATACTGGCTTTTCTTCTTTTTATATCAACTATTGATGCCATAAAAGCTCACCTCTTTACTTTGCCTCAAACTGCTGCCTGCACTCTTTGATCGCAGTGATCAGCATTTCTTCCGTCTCTTTTCCAAGCTCCTTCGTCTCCCGGATCGACCGGAACACATCCGGATATTTTGTGTCGATCAGCTCAAACAGCTCCTTCTGGAAGGCTAAGATGTCATCCACCTTGATCTCCAGGAGATATTTTCTGGTAGCCGCGTAAATGATCACCACCTGCTGTTCTACCGGAAGCGGCTGATACTGAGGCTGTTTGAGAACTTCCTTAATCCTCTCACCCTGTGCCAGACGCTCTTTCGTATCATCGTCCAGTTCTGAACCAAACTGGGCAAAAGCGGCGAGCTCCCTGTACTGGGCAAGGTCGGTACGGATCGGCCCGGCGATCTTTTTCATCGCTTTGATCTGTGCCGCACCGCCTACTCTGGATACGGAGAGACCCGCATTGATCGCAGGACGGAATCCCGCATTGAACATCTCGGTCTCCAGATAAATCTGTCCGTCCGTGATGGAAATAACATTGGTCGGAATATAGGCAGATACATCGCCTGCCTGGGTCTCGATGAGCGGAAGGGCTGTCAGAGAACCTCCTCCCAGTTCATCGGACAGCTTGGCTGCCCTTTCCAGAAGTCTTGAGTGAAGATAGAAGACGTCTCCCGGATAAGCCTCACGTCCCGGAGGTCTCCGAAGCAGAAGGGACAGGGTACGGTATGCGGTTGCATGTTTGCTCAAGTCGTCATAAATGACAAGAACATCCTCCCCGTTTTCCATCCACTCTTCCCCGATGGCACATCCCGCGTATGGGGCAATATACTGGAGCGGTGCCAGCTCACTGGCTGTGGATGCCACCACTGTGGTGTAATCCATGGCTCCGTACTCTTCAAATGTCTTTACGATGTTCGCAACCGTAGACGATTTTTGACCAATTGCCACATAAATACAATGGACGCCCTGGCCTTTCTGGTTGATGATCGTATCCACTGCAATCGCAGTTTTACCCGTCTGGCGGTCACCGATGATCAGTTCCCGCTGCCCGCGCCCGATCGGCACCATGGCATCGATCGCTTTAATTCCTGTCTGAAGCGGAGTATCTACGGATTTTCTTGAGATAACTCCTGATGCTACTCTTTCTATTGGACGGTACTTTTCTGTCTCGATCGGACCTTTTCCGTCGATCGGCTGTCCCAGAGAATTCACAACACGTCCGGTCATCGCGTCACCTACCGGCACTTCCACGACTCTTCCGGTGGTCTTTACGACATCTCCTTCACTGATGTTCTTCTGGTCTCCCAGCAGTACGGCTCCGACGTTGTCTTCCTCAAGGTTCAGCACCATTCCGTATACTTCCCCCGGGAATTCTAAAAGTTCTCCCTGCATGGCCTCATCAAGGCCATGGATTCTTGCAATTCCGTCGGCTACCTGAATCACGGTTCCAATATCAGAGGTTTCAAGCTTGGTAGAGTATTGTTTGATCTGCTCTTTAATGACAGAACTGATCTCTTCTGGCCTTAAATTCATTTTGCTTTTTTGCCTCCTTGCCTATAATCACAACTGTATTTTTGACAGACTTTTCCCCATGGTCTGAAGCTTCGTCCTTATGGAACTGTCGATGACCCTGTCGTCGAGCCGGAGCACCAGCCCTCCGATCAGCTGCTCATCGATCTCATAGTCCACTTCAAACTCCCTGTAATCTGTCAGTTCTTTCATACGATCCACAATGTCCTTTTTCTGCCCTTCTGACAGTTCAAAAGCGGAGGCAACCCAAAGGCTCCCTATCCCCTCTCTCTTCTTCATCCGGCCGATGATATAGTCGAGAACAGACATTATGTCACGGTATCGGTCTTTTTTCACAATGACCAACAAAAAGCCCATCATGTCCTCAGAAATCCTGCCTTTAAATGCTGTTTCCAGGATCCGCATTTTTTCTTCTTTTACGATCTTGGGGTGAGAAAGCATCTGATTGAGCTCCCCGCTCTCCGAAAACACCCGGCGCACACTGAGGACTTCTTCTTTGACAGAGTCAAGATTTCCTTTTTCCTCTGCCAGCGAAAGATAGGCATCTCCATATGTTTTGCTGACTAGCTTCGCCATGTCTGATCACCCATCTCCTTTAAGGTCTCTTCCACAAGGGCATCCTGCTTTGCCGGATCGATCTTATCCGTTATGATCTTGCCTGCCATAGCCACTGCCACCTGGATCATTTCCTGTTTCACCTGATCCCGGACCTTTTTCTTTTCCAGCGCGATCTCATTTTCCGCCCGCTCTGTGATCTTCAGCGCTTCCTGTCTGGCCTCCGAAATGATCTCGTCTTCCCTTTTCAGGGCTTTCTTTCTGGCCTGGCTTAAAATCTCATCGGCTTCTTTTTCTATATCCCTGATCTTTTCTTCATACTCAGCTTTCAGTCTGGCCGCCTCTTTTTTGTCGGCCGCCGCAGTATCCAGATCATCTGCGATTTTATTCTTGCGGTCATTTAGAAGTTTCCTGACCGGTTCAAATAATACATAAGATAAAAATGCAAACATGATGAAGACCGCGACTGCCTGGCATAAAACGTCAAATCCAAGCTGGATATCAAGTCCAAAGATTCTGTCCACGTCCTGTCCTCCTTTCCCTGAATTCTCTCCGGTTTGTCATTTTCCGACGGCTTCTGCCGCCGTTTTATCTCCCGGATTATAATTTAGCGAATAACGGGTTAGCGTATAACAGAATCAGGCCGATAACCAATCCGTAAAGACCTGTGGTCTCTGCAACTGCCTGTCCGAGAAGCATCGTAGACATGATATCTCCCTTGGCGCCCGGATTGCGTCCTACGGCTGGCGCACCC
>NZ_FR889202.1:93493-101404 GCF_000432215.1 Anaerostipes sp. CAG:276 | reverse complement strand
CGGCTGCCGCACCCTGTCCTGCTGCGTATCCCTGTCCTACACCAGGTCCGATACCTGCGATCAGCGCAAGTCCCGCTCCGATTGCTGAACAACCTAATACAAATGCTTCACTTGAAATATTCATAAGAAAATCCTCCTAAAAAATAAAATTGTTCTTTTTATTGCTCCTGATAGTTTCTTCCGGTTTATGCATTCCTCTTGTCTGCGATAAATGTCATGGTCAGCATGGCAAAGACAAAGGTCTGGATCGCACCGGAAAACAAGTCAAAATATACATGCAGAAATGCCGGAAGCCCCAGCTTCGCAAAGATCGGAAGCAGGCCGTACCACAGCGAAAGCATAATGGTCCCCGCCATGATGTTTCCGAACAGACGCAGCGACAGCGACACCGGAGTCGCAAATTCGCCGATGACATTGACCGGAAACAGCACCGGAATCGGCTGAAACAGGTCCGTAAACATGCGGAACTTCCTCGTCTTAAATGCGCTGTACTGGATCATCACAAAGGTGATCAGTGCCAGAGACAACGTCGTCCCGTAATCGGCTGTCGGCGCCCGAAGCCCGAACAGCCCCGATGTGTTGGCAATAAAGATGAAAAACATAATGCTTCCGATATAATTGGCAAACGGCTTCCAGTGTTTTCCCATGGTGCTCTTCACCAGCTTATCCAGCATTTCCACCACCAGTTCCACTGCATTTGCAAGACCGCTGGGCTTTTCATAATCTTTCATGATACTCCGCCTCGCGATCAGTGCCAGCACCATGATAAAAAGCATGACGATCAGTGTTGTCACATGAGTGGTGGTGATCCATACCTTATGCCCGAAAAAATTCAATGGTATCAGCCCATGCACCATGAAGTCCACATCACTTCCCGATGCGGCAGCCAACATGGGGGCCTGAATCATTCCCATAGCATTCCCTCCTTTTTAATTCATTTTACTTTCTACTTCTTCGTTCCTGCCGGATCGTCTTTCCGATACACGGCGGTGGATCAGCGGCTGCAGATATGCAGCTATTTTAATCCCCAAAACTCCAAGTATGATCCCTGAAAATGTCAGCATATGGATCTTAATCCCAACAGCTGCCGCAAGGACAGTCAGAACCTTGCGGACCAGAGTCCGCCTTACCATATACTTATTTGCAGACTCGGGATCTAGATCCAGCGCAGTATCAATGGTCAGATACATATTCAGGATCAGACAGACTGCAAAAAACAGGCCCGCAAGAATCCCTGCCAGAAAGTACAGAGATCCCCCTGATGTGACCATGCCGGCTGCACCGGCCGCCGCACCGTAGATCCCCAATCCGGCCAGCAATTCCAAAAGAACGGGATTGATTTCTTTAAATTCTTCTGTCATCATCACCCTCCTGGTCTTCACTGACATTCCTTATGAGTTTCCAGGCACCGCTCAGTCCTCCGCCAATGCCCAGAATCAATAACGGGATAAAAAAATGGGTAGAAAACTTTCGGTCCAGCCAGAGGCCTAAAAACATGCACAGAAATGTCGATGTCAGAATCGTAATTCCCAGCTGTGTTATCAGAGATAACGAACGGACAATGTCCTTATTGATCTTCATAAAGACCTCCTTGAAAAAGTTTCTACTCACACTTTGTAATTATATCATCCAAAGCATATTATGGCTAGGAAAAAAAGATCTGTAACCGAGGGCATTCCTTTTACAGTAGCTATTATTTCCATATTTATCTGGTATTTATTCTTTTTCTTGTTTTCCGGACAAGTATTCCTTGAACACAAGAAGCTATCCAACGATATTTTTAGCACTATTGGAAGTGCGCATTTCAAAACGTGACGGAAATAGTGGTTTAAAAAACTCTAAAAAACTGTCGCACTAAAAAGGTGCGGCAGCTTTTTGCACGAAATACACGAAATATCTTCTGGAGAAGGCTAATGAATAAAGAAATCTTACATTGAATAGCCCATTTTATTCGAATAATACTTGTCCAGCAGACATTATGTCTATTTTCTACATGATTGGAGTGAGACATTCTAAGAGCCGAACGGAAATCATGTGGAAAATGTCATACGGCACAGAAGCCGCGAGTGCTGTCCATGCCGTATAATATCTTCTTAAAATTTAGTCCTCGATCATATTGATCCTGCGGATATGCCTCTCATCGTTAGAAAATTTTGTCTCTAAAAATGTGTCCACGATATCAAGTGCCAGGCCTTCTCCGGTGACTCTTGCCCCCAGTGCCAGTATGTTGGCATTATTATGTTCTCTTGTTGCTCTTGCGCTGAATGTGTCTCCGCACAGTGCCGCCCGGATACCTTTGATCTTATTGGCAGTAATGGAAATACCGATTCCTGTTCCGCAGATCAGAATTCCCTGCTTCACTTCGTCCTTCAGTATGCCCTCAGCCACCGCTTTTGCATATACCGGGTAATCACAAGACTCCTCTGAGTAGCATCCGTAGTCTTTTACTGCGTGCCCTTTCTCCTCCAGGTGCTTAATAACCGCCTGTTTCAGCTCATATCCGCCGTGATCGCTTCCAATACCTATCATTTCATTTCCTCCTAACTTATGGTTCCAGATTTTATGGATTAGTTGTGTAATCTGTACAAAGCAATGTTCATAGTCTTCATCATCCATCCCGTAAGGGTCGATGACTGCCCCCTCATCATTAGCATACTCGTTGATGGTGGCCACTTCCTTATATCCATGATAGTCTTCCAGTACCTTTTCTTTCTGCTTATCATTCATGGTGAGAATCAGATCACTGGTCTCCACATCTTCCTGTGTGAGCTGGGACGCTTTGAAATCTATGATCTCAATCCCGCTCTTCCTGACCAGATCTGCTGCTTTTGTGTGTACCGGCTCCGGAAATAATACGACGAGTCCCTTGGACTCCACCTGGATGTCTCTTCTGTGAGCGTCTTTTAAATATTTCCGCAGCACCGATTCCGCAATAAAACTGCGGCAGGTGTTGTTCGTACTTACAAATATAATTTTTTTCAAACTAATCTCCTTTTAAACACGGATCATCTGATGTCCCGCTGCTTTCACCAGACGGTTCATCACCGCTTCTTCATACTCTTCACCTTCAAATCCCTCTGAAAAGATCACATCCACGTCTCTGTGGTCAAATTCTCTCAGCACGTCATAGAGGTTTGCCGTCACTGTCTCCATATGGCTGCGGCTCCCCACAGAGATTACCTCATCTGCATCATAACGGTCCATTGTCTCTTCCGTGGCGATAACTCCGGTCTTCATGCACTGTTTACGGCAGTCACGGACCCTTTTCGTGATCTCCTCTGCTACTTTCTCTCTGTCCTCTCCAAGGATAAGGACCAGCTGAGCTTTCGGCGCATAGTGCTTGTACTTCATTCCAGGTGCCCTGGGCACTGTATCCTCTTTCACTGACAGAGTACTCATCAGCACCTCTGTCGAAAGAGCCTTCTCAAGTTCATCTTTTGTAATCTTTCCCGGCCTTAAAATGACCGGTACTTCTCCGGTAAAATCAACGATCGTCGATTCGACGCCCACTTCTACTTTTCCCCCGTCCAATACCATCGGGATCTTGCCGTCCAGGTCCTCTACCACATGTTCCGCCTTTGTGGGGCTGGGCCTTCCCGAAGTGTTGGCGCTGGGCGCGGCCACAGGAACACCCGCCTCTCTCAGCAGGGCCAGCGCTGCAGGATGACTGGGCATCCGGACGGCTACGGAATCGAGTCCCCCGGTAACCCGGTATGGAACCTTGTCGCTTTTGGGCAGGATCACGGTCAGCGGACCCGGCCAGAAAGCATCCATCGCTTTTTTGGCAGGCCCCGGTACGCAAGATGTGATCTCATCGATCATCTCCATGCTCCCGATATGAAGGATGAGAGGATTGTCAGAGGGTCTCCCTTTTGCCTCGTAGATTCTGGATGCGGCCTCTTCCATCCAGCCGCTGCCTCCAAGTCCATAGACTGTCTCCGTGGGAAAAGCTACCAGCTTCCCCTCCCGAAGAAGCCCGGCAGCTTCCCGGATCGCTTCCTTATTGTCCTTGTTTTCAACGTTTCTCACTATTGTCTTCATAAAACCCATCCTTCTTCTGAGAAAAACCCATTAGCAATCATTATAACAAACTTTTCCTAAAAAATAAAGCAGGGAGTTTTCCGCCAAAAATCATAAACCTGCTGCCTGGCTGAATATAATACTTTAATTGCCGCAAAGAGGTTTGATATATGGTTCAAATATTTTCTCTGATCAGCCGTCTGAATGATGCATTCAATTCCTTTATCTGGGGAACTCCTATGCTGGCCTGTTTCTTAGGTGTCGGCCTGATGTTTACACTTAGGACAAAATGCTTCCAGTTAAGACATTTCAGATTGTGGATCTCTTCCACGCTCTTGTCCTCTTTGAAAAAATCTGAGGTAAGAAAAACAAAGGATTCGGCTTCCATCTCACAGTTTCAGTCCCTCTGCACCGCCCTGGCCGGGACCCTGGGAACCGGAAATATCGCCGGAGTCGCCACTGCCATCACTGCCGGAGGACCCGGGGCTATTTTCTGGATGTGGATTTCTTCGATCCTGGGAATGATGACACATTATGCGGAAGTCACACTCGGAATGAAATACCGTTATCGGGACAAAAACGGAAAATGGGCCGGAGGTGCCATGGTCTATATGGAACGGGGCCTCGGCGCAAAATGGCTGGCCTCTCTTTTTGCCGCATTCTGTATTCTCGCTTCTCTCGGGATCGGAAACATGGCACAGGCAAACTCTATGGCCTCCGCGCTCTCCTCCACCTTTTCAATTTCCCCGGTGATCACAGGTCTCGTCACCCTGTTCATGGTAGGTTTTGTCATAATGGGAGGCATCAAACGGATCGCCGGCGTGACAGAAAAAATCATCCCGGTCATGGCTGCCTTATTCACACTGGGCTGTATTGTAATTATTTTTGTCCACATGGACCGGATTCCATCCACAATCCATTCGATCCTCCACGGTGCCTTCTCACCAAAAGCTGCCGGAGGAGGTGTCCTTGGCTACGGGATCACCATTGCTATGAAAAAAGGAATCTCCCGCGGGGTCTTTTCCAACGAGGCAGGATTGGGAAGTTCCGTCACCGTACATACAAACTCCGACACAAAAGAACCCGTTGTCCAGGGCATGTGGGGTATCTTTGAAGTATTTACCGACACGGTTGTGATGTGTACCATCACAGCCCTTACGATCCTCACTTCCGGTGTCTATGACGAGGGAACCTATCTCAAGGCTATGGCTCTGGACGCGGCCCAGGGCACCACGATTCATTTTGATTCACTGCCCAACGGAGTCCCCCTGACCAGCGCTGCCTTCTCCACAGTCTTCGGCTCCTGGGGCTCCGCCTTCGTATCTATCGCCATCGTATTCTTTGCATTTGCCACCCTCATTGGATGGTCCTTTTACGGTGAGACGGCAGCCGTCTATTTATTTGGCAGAAAAGCCGTCACCAATTATAAACTTGTTTTTCTCTATTTTATATTTTTAGGCTCCATTCTGCACTTATCCTTTGTCTGGAACCTTTCGGATACCTTTAACGGGTTGATGGCCATACCGAATCTGATCTCCATCACACTGCTGTCTGGCCAGGTCGTAAAAATGACCGGCGAATACCTGGGACGGCACGACATCAAAAGAAAATTTCCAAAATGACCAAATCACAGATCAGAACTTTTAACAAATCATACATTATGTCCATTTTCTGCATGATTGAAGTGAGGCATTCTAAGAGCCGAGCGGAAATCATGCGGAAAATGTCATTCATATATCAGGCCTTGTTCTGAATATAATATTACAAAAGTCCTGAGGTCTCCAAATGAAATATCGTAAACAACTTTTAGGGGGCGCGATCTTCTGTATCATCGTCCTGCTCTATATTTCCTCGATCACCCTTCCGATCTTTGTAAACCAGACGATCGGAAAACAGAATGTCATCATCATCGATCCCGGACACGGCGGCAATGATCCCGGAAAAGTCGGCAGCGGAGATGTGCTGGAAAAAGACATCAATCTGGCCATATCAAAAAAATTAAAAACGATCCTGGAAAAGAAAAAATTCAAGGTAAAAATGACCAGGGACGGCGACTACAATCTGGCCACCAGCACGACCAATGTAAAAGTTTCCGATCTTTCCAACAGGAAGCAGATTATCTTTGATGCCGAGCCGGTTCTTGTGGTGAGTGTTCATCAGAACAGCTATCCCAGCGGTGAAGTACACGGTGCACAGGTATTTTACTATCAGGGGTCTCAAAAAGGGAAACAGCTTGCTGACTGCCTGCAAAGTTCCCTGGTTGAAAATTTAGATCCAGACAACCACAGAGTGGCAAAAGCAAACAGCGATTACTTTCTTCTTCGGGATAATCCTTATGTAACTGTCATCGCAGAGTGCGGTTTTCTGAGCAATGAAGAAGAAAAGCAGAAACTTCAGGATAAAGCTTATCAGGAAAAAGCAGCACAGGCCATCTATAAGGGAATTCAATCCTATTTAAGCCAAGAGAAATAATCCCTTGGCTTAATTGAGATACTACTGGTATAGATGACGCATTGTTTAATGATTGGTTACTTTTTGATAATAGACGGCACAGATCTCCCCTTTCTCATCATCAATGAAGTCTTTCATGTAGGAATCATCTTCCTCAAGCATAAGATCCATTTGTTCCTGATTGCTGTTGTCTACGGGTATTCCATCGACCTGGACTGCCAATCCAAGTTCTAAATAATCCAATAAATCACTGCGATGTCCCATGATAATCTCCATTCTGAAGTGTTTGTGAAATGAGCCAGAAAAGTGCTATGATATATAAATTTAAGACACTGCCGAAAAGGCAGCGAAGATGCGGCGCCTCAGCGAAGGAAAGAGCTCATTTCCATATGCTGTAAGTTTATAATAGCAAATTCTGTAAATTATTTCAAGTATTTCTGTATATTTTTGTAAGTTATTCAGAAACACTTTACACATATGCATTCAGATACTATACTATAATATAAAGTAAGGGAGTGATGACTATGAAGATAGAACGAATTAGTGACAATCAAATCCGATGTACTTTGAATAAAGCTGACCTTGCTGGAAAAGAGACACTGCTCAACGAACTGGCATTTGGTTCCGATAAGGCCAAAGGACTGTTCCGCGAACTGATGAAGAAAGCTTCTCAGGAATTAGGTTTTGAGACCAATAACATTCCTCTTATGGTAGAAGCGATCCCGGTCTCCCAGGAATGTCTGATACTCGTCGTCACGAAAGTGGAAGACGCCGATCAGTTTAATGACCGTTACGAGAAATTAGTCAACTCAAAGATTTCATCCGGCAATATGAACCTGGAAGATTCCGACGGAGTTCTCAATTTCCTCGACGATGCTTCTGACAGCGATCTGTCCGAACTGGCTGATGCAATGCATCTGGCCATTATGGATTCCAACTGTGACGTATACTGCTTTTCTTCCCTGGAAGAAGTAGCTTATGCAGCAAAACTGGTGATAAGCTTTCCGCATGAAAGCCGCTTATATAAAGATACCGAAAATAACTGTTATTATCTCTGCCTGTCTGCCGAGGACAACAAGTATGACTTTACAAAAGTCCGCAGCAGACTTTCAGAGTACAGCAAACGTATCCCAAATACTTATGCGACTAAGGCTTTATTTGATGAACATTTTCAAACCATCCTTTCTGAGGATGCGATCCGGCAGATAGCCGAATTTTAACTTAACATAATAAAAAGGAAAGAACCTGTGTTTATTGATGCGGGTTCTTTTTTTGTTCCAAAAAAAAGACACAAAAAATAATTCACCCATAATTTTATATAAAAATACTACATAATCCAAAAAAAGTACTAGTTTTGGTAATATCTTTGTCCTGATATGATTAACTCATAAAGAAATCAGACCAGTTGAATATAAGAAAGGACGTTTTTATTATGGTAAA
>NZ_FR889202.1:59394-93378 GCF_000432215.1 Anaerostipes sp. CAG:276 | reverse complement strand
CTTGCAGATCCTTTTATGACAGAGGATACAGCGGCATGGGCAAAAGAAATGGGTGTTGAAAAAACAACCAGAGATTACAAAGATATCTTAAATGATCCTCAGATTGATGCTGTTTTAATATGTTCTTCCACAGATACACATTCTACAATATCAGTGGAAGCCATCGAGGCAGGAAAACATGTCTTCTGTGAAAAGCCGATCGATCATGACGTAAAGAAAATCCAGGAAGTCGTAGACGCTCTGAAAAAAAGCAATGTAAAGTATCAGGTAGGATTTAACCGCCGGTTCGACCACAACTTTGAAGCAGTAAGAGATGCCGTGGCTGCCGGAAAGATCGGTGAGACACAGATCATCAAAGTGACATCCAGAGACCCTGAACCGCCAAGTGCTGATTATGTAAAAGTCTCCGGCGGAATGTTCCTTGACATGACGATCCATGACTTTGATATGGTACGCTTCCTGGCAGGATGTGATGCCGAAGAGGTATATGTGGAAGCAGCCGTCTTAGTAGATCCGGCCATCGGTGAGGCAGGGGATGTGGACACTGCAGTCATTACTTTAAAAATGAAAAACGGCGCGCTCGCAGTCATCGACAACTCAAGAAAAGCTGTTTACGGATACGATCAGAGAGCCGAAGTATTCGGATCAAAAGGAATGGTTGCTACCGCAAATGATTCCGTATCCTCAGCCGTGATCAGCAATGCAGACGGTGTAACCGGAGAAAAACCTCTTTACTTCTTCCTGGAGCGCTATATGGCCGCTTACGCAAAAGAAATTAAATGCTTTATCGACGCCATTGAAAAAGACACAGACACACCTCTGGGAGTTATGGACGGACTTGAGCCGGTACTCATGGGGCTTGCAGCTAAGAAATCACTGGAAGAACACCGCCCTGTAAAAATTTCTGAAATCACGGTGTAAAGAAACACCAGCCTGCCGGTTTTCCCGGCGGGCAGGCTGTCATGCCATATGAAATTAAGGAGAAGAAAAATGGATAAAAACTATGTCAAAGGCCACAAACTCACCTGGGGAACCCGGGTCTCCTACGCAGGCGGGGACGTGGCATGTAATGTAATCTTCGGAATGATCGGTACATTGCTTACGCTTTTTTATACTGATTATGTTGGAATCAATCCGGCAACTGTCGGATTGGTCATGCTGATTTCCCGGCTGTTTGACGGAGTGTCTGACTTAATCATGGGTGTCATCGTTGAGCACACCAACTCAAAATGGGGAAAATCAAGGCCGTGGATCTTATGGATGAGCATCCCTTATGCTCTTTCAGCCGTACTGCTTTTCACTGTGCCTCATACAACCGGAATCGTTCAGGGAATCTACCTGTTTGTTACATATAATTTTTGTACCACAGTCTGTTATACAGCTATTAATCTTCCATATGGAAGCCTTTCTGCCATGATGACACGCGTCTCTTCTGAGAGAGATATGCTGAGTGTCGTTAGAATGGGATTGTCACCGATCGGACGTATCGTAGCCGTTACCTTTACTCTTCCGTTAGTAAAGATCTTCGGGGATAATCAGGCTGCATGGGTTAAGACAATGTCTATCTGGGCGGTTCTTGCATTGATCCTGCTCATCAACTGTTTCCTCAAATGCAAAGAGACCGTTGTCATTGCGGCCAAAGATAAAGTAAAAAGTATCCCTCTGAAAAAGGGCCTGAAAGCCCTTGTCACAAATCAATACTTCTGGGCAGTTCTCGTATTATGGATGCTTCAGAGTGTATCCTTTGGTATCTCAGGGACCATCCTTCCATACTATTGTAAATACATTTTCCACAACGATACCTGGATGTACAGTACATTGTATCTGACGGAAACTCTTACTTTGGTAGCCTGCATCTTTGCCTGTGCGCCTCTGATCGGAAAATTCGGAAAAAGAAACGTTGCATTTGCCGGAGCATTTATCGCACTGGCCGGGCAGCTTCTGTTCTTCCTGAATCCTTACAGCTTTCCGTGGATGGTCATGAGCTGTGTGACTCGTGCTGTCGGACTCGCTCCATTAAATGCAGTTGTCTTCGGAATGATCGGCGATGTGGTGGAATTTGGTCAGTGGAAGACACATATCCGTCAGGAAAGCCTGATCTTTGCAGGAGGCTCCATCGGCACAAAAGTCGGCGCAGGTGTGGCATCTGCCGCCATGACAGGACTCCTCTCTCTGTCAGGATATATCAGTTCTGCTGCCGGTGCTGTGACACAGCCAGGGTCTGCACTGAACATGATCATCAACATTTATAAAGTAGGGCCGGTCATTGTTGCGGCATTAGCGGTCATCACGCTTTCGTTCTACAAACTGGATAAACAGTACGATTCGATTATGAAAGAATTGATCGACCGTGAAGCCAGAGGTGAATTGTAGCGACTTCTTATAAAATAAAAAACAGGCTATAAAATGGCGGGGTTTTTATCACAACACTCCGCCAGAAGCCTAAGCGATTTGTGCATAATATACTTGATTAGTTCTGTCCTTTATTTTATGTATTCATACACTGAGATGTTCTTTCCAATCCATTGTAAAATTCATTGTATGAAGACTAATAATATTTCTGTTTCTTTTAAATAATAAGCTATTGCCGACATATTATTCTAATATATCTTCTTTTCTTTGAAAATTGAAGAATCCTTCAGAATCAATGCATCTCCATGAATTAGTAAAGCTTCTACTAAATGAGCTTTTAATGCAACCTCTATTTTAGATATCATTGAGAATATCAGGTCAGAAAGCTTTCGATCGAGACGATATAATGTCAGAATATCTTCAAATTTGGTTCCCAAAATATATTTTTGGGTAGAGTTATTATATAATTGAAACGAATATCCCCTCAGCCGATAATAACCAATTATTTTTAATGCTTTTTCTGCATCCTCTTGAGAGACAATCTCCATATCTGAATCAATGTACGATTGTATTTGCTGCGTTATCGTTAATATTTGTTTTGGATACTAATACATGAAACACTCTATAAATGAAAAAAGTCCCACCGGGTTGCGCATAAAAATCAGAGGCGTGGTGGGCTCTGTTAATATCATTATACAATTTCAATCATATTTACAAATATTTGTTTATTAAATTGTTTAATTTACATTATAAATAAGAGAGCCAAAATTTATTATAAAATAGAAATTTTGGCTCTCTTATTGTAATTTTATGCTAGTTATTTTGTACTCTTCTCAAATGCCTTCATAATAAGCACCGCCACATATGCCCCCGGATCTTCAAGACTTCTGGAAGCCTCTCCCCTGGTTGCGGCGCGTCCGTGAACCGCAAGCATGGTGGTCGTATTCTTGAAACCGTCCTCTGCTGCCTTTACTGCACCGGCTGCCATCTCTTCCAGAGAAGCACCCGATGCCGCAGCGGCATTCAGACTTTCCACCGCCGGGTGGATACCGTCAATAAACGTCTTTTCTCCCACTTTGGCTTTTCCGCGGTTTGCAACACCTGCTTCATAGGCCTCAAAAAGCTTTGCCACATCGGCATTCTCAAGCATTTCCGTACCCTTCAGGACTTTGCCCGCCTGCATAAGTCCCGAAGCCATCAGTGTGCCCATCGTAGACGGCACCGCAGATGCCATGGCCTTTCCGGCCTGGTATAAAAGCTTTCCGGCATCCGTAATGGAACCGTCTGCGACTTTCTCATAGGCGGCCTTAAATCCGTCCCCCATGGTCAGTCCCAGGTCACCGTCTCCCACGATGCTGTCCATCTCGATCAGATGATCCCTGTTTTCTGACATGATATCACTGATCTCTTTCAAAAGCCTGATTAAATAACTGTTATCCATCCTTAATTCTGCCTCCTCACTTACTGGCGGAAGAACGGTGTCTTCGCATCACTATCCAACATTTCTTTGAGCTCGTCATCCAGCTTCAGCAGAGAGATTGAAAATCCTGCCATCTCCAGTGCAGTGGCATACTCTCCCACATAATATCTGTGAACACTGATTCCTTTTTCTGAGAGCACCTCGTCAATGTGACGGGTCACAATATACTGTTCATCTAAAGTGGTGGCTCCAAGGCCGTTGACGAGGACAGCCACTTCATCGCCGCTCTCATACGGAAGATCCGCAACGATCTGACCTAACATCTCATCTACGATCTGGTCTGCCGGCTCAATTTTCCCACGTCTGATACCAGTCTCCCCGTGGATGCCCATGCCGATCTCCATCTCATCTTCCCCAATGGAGAATCCGGCTTTTCCGACTCTCGGCACGACACAAGGGGTCAGGGCGACTCCCATAGTCCGCACATTGGCATTTGCCTTGTCGGCGATTCTTTTCACGTTATCCAGATCCATCATCTTGTCTGCGGCAGCCCCTGCGCATTTAAATACAAAGAAAATACCTGCCACTCCCCGGCGGGTGCTCTTCTCACCCGGTGCGGAAGGACCGGCAGAAGCCACATCATCGGCCCCGAGAACGGTCTCCACGCGGATATCCTCTTCCATGTCCGCCATCTCGGCCGCCATATCAAAGTTAAAGATGTCTCCGTTGTAATTTCCATAGATATAGAGCACGCCTGCCCCGCTGTCAATCTCTTTTGTCACGGCAAGCATCTGTTCTGCACTCGGTGACTGGAATACATCACCCACGCAGCAGCCATCCAGCATGCCCTCTCCAACATAGCCAAGAAACAGAGGAAGATGTCCGGAACCGCCTCCTGTAGCGATGCCTACTTTTCCTTCTTTCTTGTATTTAGACACAAGGCACTGAAGATCGCCGTCTGTGCAGGTCACCATGTCTTTATGTGCGATATAGATGCCGCTGAGCATCTCTTTTAAATAATTGTCCGGCTCGTTGATAATCTTCTTCATCTCTCACACTCCTTATTTATTTGGGAATTTAATCTGTGAAGGATATTCCCAGCTCTGTAATTCCTCCGGCGGGAAGTAATCCGGCTCCTGTCCTCCATTGGCAGCAAGGCAGTTGAAGTATAACTGAGCCAGTTCTTCGATGTAAGAAGCTTTCAGGTAAGCATCGTAAATTTCTCTGCCGTCTACTGCAACAGCGCCGTGTCCCTGCAGAAGGAAACAGTCTGCTTCCTGAACCGGTTCAATAACACTGTCAGACAGGTCCGTGGAACCCGGGCGTCCGTATGGAGCTACCGGAATTCTTGACTTGCTCACTCCTAAGTTTGCAACTTCGTATACAACAGCCGGAATCGGTTTTTTCAGCACTGCAAATGTGGTGGCATACATTGAGTGTGTATGTGCTATCGCATTGACATCCGGTCTTGTCTTATAGATCTGTAAGTGCATCAGGGACTCGCTGGTAGGACGCAGTCCGGAAAGATTCTCAACGACATTGGCATCCAAGTCTAAGACAACCATATCTCTTGCCGTTAAAAGCTCTCTGTCCACCTGAGTCGGTGTAATGACTACATAGCCTGTTTCTTTATCCCTGGCACTGAAGTTTCCGGACAAATGTTTGCATAATCCGTCCTTCTGTGCTCTTTTTGCAATCTGGACTACATCCTTTTTTAATGATTCTAACATAATGATTTCTCCTTTTCTTTTTGAACAATGGTAAGGATCTCTTCCGGCTGTTTTGCCTGCTTCAGCTTCTTCAATGCAGAAGGGTCCTCCAGGATCTCATTCAGCTGAAATAATACTCCTAAATGATTGGTGGCATCCGGAGTCCCAAGAACTATGACAATGTCCGCGTTTAAATACCCGTTGATGTCAATTCTTTCCGGAAGCTTTAACAATGAAATACAGATCCGTCCGGCTCCGTCCTCCACTCCCGCATGGGCGATGATGACTCCGTCTGCGATCATAATATATGGCTTGTCTTCCCGGATGATCTGGACCATCCGCTCCACATAGCGCTGTTCGATATCTCCCCGTGCAAGCAGCGGCGCCGATGCTGCCCTTACGGCATCTTCCCATTCCATGGGCTCCTCTGATATTTGGACCGTTTCCTTTGTAAGTACATCTGCCAGCATAGGCTGTTCTTTCATCTCCGCCGTTCTTTCTGCAGTTCCCTGAACATTTACAGGGTTTAAAACTCTGTTGATCTCTCTGACCAGCGCGTCCCGGTCCTTAATGACTGCGTGCTGTTCCACAGCCCTTACAATTTCTGTCACATCGACTTCGTGAGGCATAATACCATTAATCTCACTCAATACCTTTTCTCTGAACTTATGCTTGGAAGCTTCATCGAGAAATGGTTTTACAAGAAACTGAAGTTTATCCGTCTCCAGACGGACCATAGTAAAGACTAATTCAAATTCTTCTTTGTATTCGGTAAAATCTCTCATAGAAAGGCATGTGAGGAACTCGATCTCCGGAAACAGCTCCCGCAGTGTAAAAAATAAGAAGTTGGAAACCGACACCCCATTGGCACAGACAATTACAGCTCTTTTTTTCTGATTTTCTATGTCCAGGATTCCTTCTCTCTGAAGCCATGCCCCGAAGAGTGCTGTAATATAAACCAGCTCTTCATCAGGAAATTCACTTCCAGCCAGTTCCTCCAGAGGTTTCATGGATCGCTTTACCATGGCGTGCAGGGAACTGTATCTGGGGAGTACCATGTCTACAATACTCTGCTCGATATGATAGTGGTATTTGACCCTGTAAAACGCCGGCTTCACATGCTGAAACAGAGCTTCCAGAAGGATATCCCGCTCCTTGATGTTGACGCATATAATCTTTTCAAAATTGTCGATGACCTGCCTGGCCGCCTCCATGATCTCCACTTCACTTCTCAGATTATCCGACTGGAACCTGTGATAGTTGGAAATCTGAATCTGCGCTGCAAAAAAAATCTTTTCTGTCTGCCATGCCACATCGTGCTCTTTTGCAAATTCCACCATGACAGAATACTCTTTTGTCCCGGCAATATGCTGAAAGGATTCAGGAAGATCTTCCAGGATTCTCCCTTTCTTGATGCGGATCAGCACCAGACAGAGAATATAAGGAAGTTCCCTCAGCCTTTCATCGGTAAAACGGATCTTTAACTTATTCTCAATCTCACTGATCTGCCCCCGCACCTGCTCCATGAGTTCCGGATCGACCTGGGAAATCTCCAGAATGGCTTCCTGCCCGTTCGGCATATTTAAAATCTGCCGAACAATCGGGATCATGGCCTCCCGTTTGCAGAATTCACTTCCCGCCAGATGGTATCCGTCCTGCCTGCTGTAATGGATTCCAAGGCCGTACGGCGCCAGCCTTTCCTCCAGTTTCTTTACGTCGATCAAGAATGTATTCTTGCTGATATCCAGCTTTGATGTAAAATGGTAAATTGATAACTCTTCCCTTGCGCACAGAAGGATCAGGAAGATCAAAGCTCCCCGTTCTTTATCAGAGTACACATAGGTACTGTCTTTGATCCCGATATCCTCGGTCTGGTACTGTTCCAGCACAGGAACCGGTATCACAAATTTCCCGGTGCGCAGTCTTTCTATCTTGGGCAGTCCGTTATCCGCCAGGTACTGGTTGATCTTATCCATCGTATAGCTGACCTGCTTCCTGGACAAATCTAATGACTGCTCCACTTCCTTTCCAGTTATAGACGGATTATTTACAATTGTTTTTAATACTAAATAGCCTCTTTCGTCTAAATACACTAGAATCCCTCTTTCATCGTTCTGCTGCTATCTGGTAACCTCAATACCCGGTGATTTTGCCTCGTAATCCAGCAGTTCCTTTAATTCCTCATCCAGGCGCATAACCGTCAGCGCAGCTCCGTTCATATCAAGGGAAGTCACATAGTCCCCGACAAAAGTCTTATAAACGGAAATTCCCTTTTCTCTCAGGTATCTTTCAATTTCATCGTACAGTACATACAGTTCCATGACCGGTGTCGCCCCGAGACCGGAAAGCAGCACCGCCGCCTCTTCCCCTTCTCCGAGTTCCAAGTCGTTTACTACTGTCTCAGCCATGTTCTGCGCAATCTTTGCGGCAGGCTCCAGGTCCTGCACATTGATGCCCGGCTCCCCGTGGTGTCCGATCCCCACCTCCATGCTTCCTTCTTCAATATGGAAATTAGGATGACCAACTGCGGGTATGGCACATGGACTTAATCCTACACAGATACTTCTTGTATTGTCCACTGCTTTTTGGGCAGATGCAATGACCTCATCCAGGTCTCCGCCTTTTGCTGCCCTGGCTCCCCCGATCTTCCACATAAAAACGCCGCCTGCGATCCCATGGCGTTTTTCCTTCGTTTCTTTCGGAGATGAAGCCACATCATCGTTTGCGGTTACATACTTTACAGTGACACCGGCTTTTTTCGCTTTTCGGACAGCCATTTTTACATTCATGTTATCTCCGGCATAGTTGCCAAACAGGCAGGCGACACCTTTCCCTGCATCTGCTTCCATAAATGCATCGTAGAATGCCTGGGCTGACGGCGAAGAAAAAACTTCGCCGACTGCCACAGCATCCACCATATTCTTTCCGACATAGCCAAGAAAAGCAGGTTCATGTCCGCTTCCGCCGCCTGTCACCAGACCGACTTTCCCTTCTACCGGCGTATTTATGTATTTTACGACACGGTCGTTGGCCTCAGACTTGACGATAAGATCCCCGTGAGCCTTTAAAAACCCCTTCAGCATATCTTCTACGACGTAATCCGGATCATTCACAAACCTCTGCATATTTCTATCTCCTCTTCTATGTCCTTCAAATTAGTTGTTTGTTTCCTGTTTTGCCTCTTTGACAAGGCTTCTGTAATACATTACGAAGCATACGACCCAAACGATCAGGATTACCAGCGGAATAAAATCTCCGTCCAGTATTTTAAACACATGTGAGAAGGCATAGGTCTGGATCGGTCCGTCGATGGAACTGTTGGAGATCATTTCTCCCGCTTTCAGAGATACGGCTCCGGTAGTACGTGCAAGATCTGTCATAAACGGCGCGAATGCAGTACCAACCCATAAGAAGACCGGTGCGAAAATAGTACACAGAATAATCATACGGATCAGGTTTCCTCCTGTTACAAGGAATGCCGGCACAGCAAGGGCGATGTTGATGATTCCCGCAAACGGAAGGATTTCGTTGCCCGGAAGGAACATAGAGAACAACAGTGTGATCGGCACAGAATAAATGACTGCCAGCCAGATCTCATTGGACCCTCCCAGGAATGGCCAGTCAAGGCCTACTACAAGAGTTCTTCCTGAGAATTTCTTGTTCATGAAGTCACTGACTGCCTCTGAAATCGGAGCCAGGGCCTGCATGAAGTATTTTGTGATAACCGGGAACAGGGTCAGCGCAGTTGCGGCTTTGATGGCCAGTGTCAAAGTGTCTGCCACGCTGTATCTTGCGAGAACACCAAAGATGATACCGAGAATAAATCCAAGGATATGGTTCTCAGCAAAAATACCGACTTTTTCTTTCAATGCGGCAGCGTCAAACTGTTTGTTCAGTGCAGGTACTTTCTTTAAAATACAGTCGATCGGATACATCACAGCGCCTAAAAAGGTCATCTTGTGAGTACAGGTAACTCCCGGGATACCGGAAAGCTTTTCGATCCTGTGCTGATGCATATCTGCGGCTTTCAGCTCAAATATGATCTGAACTGCTGCTACCACAAATGCGCATGCAACGGAACCTGCCGCTCCGAAATGCGGTTTTGTAATTGCTACAACGGCAACCGCCGTAAAGATCTTTCCCCATACGTTCCAAAGATCGGCGTTGAATGTATTGGTCTTATTGATTACCAGCATAATGACATTGACGATAATCAGCAGCGGGAACATTAAGAATGCGTACGGCCAGGACCATGAGATAGTTGACATCGTGGTCCATCCTCCATCAACGATCGGCAGTGAAATACCCGTTGACTTTAACATAGCCTGTGCTGCCGGGCTAATGGTGTCTGTCATAAAGGAAATGAGCATGGTCATTCCAGTAAACGCAACACCGAGTGTGATACCTGCGGAAACCGCATCTTTTACTTTCATCCGAACGATCAGTCCCGCGATGATGATAATGATCGGTACAAAAATCGCGGCCCCCAAACTTAACAGATAATTGACAACTGAACTCAATACTTGCATACAATCTCTCCTTTCATCCTCTTATGATGTGTCTTTTGTAGTTTTTCTCCTCTTATTTACATGCCTCGATCAGCTTTTTCAGTTCTGCATCCTGGCCTACTCCGGTTAAGAATGCGATTCCGTTGATCACCGGGATCGGATACTCCTTGTCAATCTTAGTGATCGCGATATATGCCACGCTGGAATCCATATAGCGGTCTACGGATTTTAAATCTACCGCTTCCACCTGAGCGTCTACCTTATTTTCTTTTAATAAACGGTTCACCTTGCTTGCTACTGTCTGAGATGTTGCTACTCCGCTTCCGCATGCTACAATGATCTTTTTCATAATTTTTATTTCCTTTCTTGAGATAAACCCTTAATTTCATTTACTTTCATTCAGTGTTTAGAGTCCTTTCATGGAAAGAATTGCTTCCATATACTCTTCTTCGGTTTTTGCATCCATAAGGCGTTTCATCAGGGACTCATCCTGGAAGTTTGCCACAAGGATCTGAAGCAGTTCCACATGCTCATCAGAACGCTTAAAACCAAGCATAAAGACAAACTTCACATCATGTTCCACATCGTTTGCTGCCATTTCACACCACTTGACCGGTTCTTTTAATCTGACCGGCGCAATGAATGGCTTTAAGATGTGTTCCGGATCTGCATGAGGGATCGCCACCGGATACGGCTCTACTGCCAATGCCGTCGGGAAGTTTTTCTCCCTTGTCTTGATCGCATCCACGAATGAGCTCTTTACAAAACCAAGTTCTTCAAGTTTTGCGGCCATCTTGTCAAAAAAGTCATCGGTGTCTGCCGCTTCCATATCCAGCTGGATCAGGTCTTTGTAAATCATGTCGCGTTTCAAACATTATCACTCCTTTTCTTTTTATTTTCATTTCGTTCTTAGTACTCTTAAATTGTAACCCTGTAATACCCACTAAAACAATCTGAATTGGGTCCCAAAGTTGCTCATTGAATTGCTCATCACAAGCATGCGCAATCCGATTGCGCAACGCACTGAACAATATAAATCCGTGCAAAAAAAGAAGACAATCCCCAGAATCTCATCTGAGGGTTGTCCTCTAAATCTTACGGTGACAGGGTGTCAGGCCTGTTTTGTCTCCATATATTCATTCAGTCTGCCGAGAAGTTCATTTACATTCATTCCGTGCACAAAAGCAGCTTCTTCCAGTGTCTCTCCCTGTGAAGACGGGCAGCCCACACAGTGCATGCCGGATGCCATTAAAATAGCCGCGAAGTTTTCATCGATGGCAAGCAGGTCACCGATCACCATGTCCTTTGTGATTGTATTCATTTATAATACCTCCATTCTTAACAGTCGCCGTTCTTCTTCATAAATCCCTGAAGAAGAATCTTATTTAGTATAATACATTATAATTAAAAATACAATAATTCACCGGAATTCCCTTGATATTGTATATTAAGTATATTAAAATGAAAAGTACCTGGAAGGCGGGTCACCCGCCATTTCATACACAACTTTTTAAAGGAGGAATATAGATATGGCATATGTAATTTCAGACGCTTGTATCTCTTGCGGAGCTTGTGAAGGTACTTGCCCGGCAGGAGCTATCAGCGAAGGGGACGGACAGTACGTAATCGATGCAGATACATGCTTAGACTGCGGAGCTTGCGCAGACGGATGTCCAACCGGCGCTATCAGCCAGGAATAATCGATACATAAAAAGAGATGCCGAACGGCATCTCTTTTTTGTTTAAGAAAATTTTATTAATCGCGGTTTCTTTTTTTCTTCTTAAAAAAGAATCCTCTCTCTTTTGTAGCTGCAATCTCTTCTCTGCTCTGCTGCTGCAGACGGATCAGCTCGTCCAGCTTCTGGAATCTCTTTTCTTCCGATTCCTCCTTCTGACGGAACTGATAATCCATTTCCTTTGCCACCTGTCTGGTAACCTGATCGCCGATTTCCCGGCTCAGCTGATTTTTCTGTTCGTTTAAGGCCCGTCCCATAATCTTAACCATAACATTTTGGAACTGTTCCATTTTATCCTGCGGACCCACACTGCTCCCGCCTGCGGGAAAGGGAATGACATTCTTTGGCAGAGCCTCCTTGATTTCATCCATGCTCATACCCTCATCCCTCATATCACGGATCTTCATAAATGTATGTAATTCTTTTTCCCCATAGTAACGGTAGCCCTTGTCATTCCGCGGAATGTTAAGCTTCAGCTCTTCCTCCCAGGCCCTTAAAGTATAGGTTTCTAACCCCAATTCTTTGGCTGCTTCAGAAATCATTCGTCTTTTTTCCTTCATAAGTCCCTTCCTTTCTTCTTATTTATTATAAGGTGGGGGCTCTTTGCGGGACAAGAAAAACCGCCCTCTAAAAGACGACGGTTTCTATCATAATCTGCAGGCTACATCCTGACTCTCTCTTTATTTCCAAACTTCGTATACTGTCCTAACCAGACAAGTTCCACACTTCCTGTGGAACCATTTCTCTGTTTTGCCACGATGATCTCCGCAAGACCCTTCTTTTCAGAGTCTTCGTTGTAATAGTCATCCCTGTAGATAAACATAACGACATCGGCATCCTGCTCGATGGAACCGGATTCCCTCAAGTCGGAAAGGACAGGCTTCGGCGGTTTCCTCTGCTCCACCATACGGCTCAGCTGCGAAAGGGCGATGACCGGTGCATCCATCTCCCTGGCCAGCGCCTTTAGGGAACGGGAGATCTCGGAGATCTCCTGCTGTCTTGACTCAGACTTTTTCCCTCCGGACATCAGCTGCAAATAGTCGATGATGATCAGGCCCAGCCCGTAGGTCTGCTTATAACGGCGGCATTTGGACCTTAATTCCGCCACAGTAATACCCGGGGTATCGTCGATGATCAGAGGAGAACGCCCGATGGTCCCGGCACTTTCCATGATCTTCTCCCACTCAGTCTCCTGAAGCTCTCCGGTACGGATCGCCTGAGAGTCCACCATGGCCTCCATGGAGATCATACGGGTCACCAGCTGTTCCTTGGACATTTCCAGGCTGAAGATCGCTGTGGGAACCTGTTTCCTAACCGCAGCATGCTGGGCGATGTTTAAGACAAATGCAGTCTTACCCATGGCAGGTCTTGCAGCCACCATGATAAGCTCCGACGGGTGAAGGCCGGTCAGCTTAAAGTCAAGGTCATCAAACCCTGTGGCAACCCCGGTGATCCTTCCATCGGATGCCGCTGCCTCCTCTATGCTCTCCAGCGTATTTAACACAACCTGGTCAATAGAGACAAAATCCTCACGGCCGCTGGCTTCCTGCAAAAGTCCGAACACGTCTTTTTCCGTCTTTTCCAGGATCTGCGGAACCTCTTCCTTTCCGAGATAACAGTCCTTCGTGATCTCCTCCGTCACCCTGATCAGCTTCCGCAGGGTGGACTTCTCCTTCACGATCTGGGCATACTGCTTGGCGTTGGCAGACGTGGGAACCGCCTCCAGAAGATCCCTTATAAACTCCAGGCTTTTCATGGATTCCGGCACATCTTTTTCTTTCAGCTTATTCTGGAGAGTAACCAGATCTACAGGTTTCCCCTCCTTGTACAGTTCTGTCATCGATTCAAACAGAATCCCGTTCTGCTTCTGATAAAAATCCTCTTTGGTGACAATATCGGAAACATCAGCGATGGCATCCCTGTCCATGATCATAGCACCTATGACAGACTGCTCCGCCTCCATGCTGTTGGGTTGTATTTTCTTGATAAATGCCTCATCCATTGTCTTTATTTATCCTCTTGTACTTTTACCTTTAATGTGGCAGTCACTTTCGGGTGCACTTTCACCTCGATATTGTGTACCCCGAGTGTTTTGATCGGCTCTGTGTGCATCTTCTTTTTATCCAGATCATAACCCAGCTGTTTTTTGGCGGCCTCCGCAATCTCCTTCGTGGATACGGCACCAAAAGTTCTGCCGCCCTCTCCCACTTTCATCTTCAGGATGACTTCCTTCTCCCTGAGCTCTTCTGCAAACTTCTTCGCCTCTAAAAGCTTCTCTTTTGCCACCCTGTCTTCATTGGCCTTTTTAAGCTTCAGATCATTGACCGCTTTTTTGCTCGCTTCCACACCGAGTCCCTTGCGCAGGAGCACATTTCTTGCGTATCCGTCGTTAACTTCCACAATATCGTCTTTCTTTCCTACATTTTTTACATCCTGCAATAAAATCACTTTCATTTTATATGTCTCCTTCCTCTTTCATAAACTGCAGAGTCCCCTTGATGATCTGTTTTGCGTCATACAGGGACACATCCACCATCTGGGCACCAGCCACGGTCAGATGGCCTCCTCCTCCGAACTGCTCCATAATCTTCTGTACATTCACCTCGTCAATGGATCTGGCACTGACATAGACCCGCTCTTCCACGCCGGTCAGCACAAAGGATGCCTTGATCCCGTCAATGTCTAAAAGTTCATTGGCCACCTGGGCCCCGACCACCGTCGGACTGTCGATGCCAATCCCCACCAGAGTGGCAATGGCAAAGGAACCATACATAATCTCAGCATCACTCACCGCCTTCGCTCGGATTCTGTAAGAATCCATACTGGTCCTGGACATTTTCCGCACTTTATTTAAATCTGCCCCGCTCCGCTTCAGAAACGCCGCCGCCTCGAATGTCCGTACCCCTGTCTTATTGACAAAGTTATCGGTATCGATCAGCATGCCGAAGTACATGGCATTGGCTTCCACCGGGAGAAGTTTTGGTTTCGTAGTGATATACTGAAGCACCTCCGCCACCAGCTCACAGGTGGAAGAAGCGTAAGGCTCAATATAAGAGAGAACCGGATACTTGATCGTCTCTTTTCCCTTTCTGTGGTGGTCCAGGATGACGATTGTATTGGTCTGTTCCAGCAGATCTTCACACTCGGTGTAGCTTGCGTGATTTACGTCCACAACGATCAGCAGGGTGTTGTCATCCGTGATCTCCCTGGCCGTATCGCTGGAGATAAACATGTCCTCGTCGTATTCCTCACACGACAGCAGTTCTTCCATGATCGGTCGCACGGAAATTGTCACCTCGTTCATGACGATGTGGGCCTTTCTGCCCAATGAAAGCCCCAGGCGGTATAATCCCACCGCAGCCCCCATGGCATCCGGGTCGGGTATTTTATGGCTCATAATAACTACATTTTCTTTCGACTCAAGAAGTTCTCTCAATGCGTGGGCCTTGACTCTGGCTTTAACTCTCGTATTCTTCTCAACTACGGCGGCGTTCTCCCCGTAATAGGAAATATCCTCGCCGTCTTTGATCACCGCCTGATCGCCGCCCCGTCCAAGAGCCAGGTCCATAGCCGTGCATGCGGCCTCATAGTTTTCCTGGTAACTCTGACCATTGATCCCAAGGCTGATGCTCAGCGTCATATTACCGCTGCTTCCAAGATTTATACTCTTAACTTCCTCCAAAATGTGAAACTTCCCTGCCTTGACTTTCTCCAGATACTTTTGCTGAAAGATAATCAAATACTTATCTTTCTCCGTCTTTTTCACAATGCCGGAAATATTCTGAATAAATTTATTGATCTTCTGGTCTGTCAGCGCCAGAAGCATGGACTGTTTTACTTCATCCACGTTGTCCAGAAGTTCCTCATAATTATCAATGTAGATCAGTCCGACCACCATCCGCTGATTTTCGTTCTGCTCCATATACATCTTGAGCATGGTCTGGTCAAAGATATAGGCGGCAATCATCGACTGGTCTCTGAGCCACTGTTTTGACTTGCTCTCTGTCTCCTCATCAATGAGACTGTCCATCTGGATCCTCACGAATTCGATTTTGTAAAAGCAGGTCTTATCCTGATCCTTTTCCCGGCTCTCTCTCTTCACATGGGAGACTGCGTGATTCATCTCCGACGGAAGCAGGTTCTTGTCCAGTTCGGGGAACATCTGCTGAAGCTTGGAAATGTTCTTCCCGTCCAAAATCTTTTCAAATGCCTGATTATACCACATGATATCCCCGTCCCCGCCGATCAGCACATAGGGAAGAGGCAGCTCTTTGATCAAATGGTTCTGGACCCGGCTCTGCTCAAATAGAAAGTCCATCGTCTCCTGTGTCATCTTCTTCTTATAATACGGATAATAGATCACGGAAAACAAAAAGAAGATCAGTACAAAACAGGCCAGGATGATCCCGGACTTCACGTCAATGGAAAACACCAGAATGTCTGCCATCAAAAACAACAGTCCGGCCAGAACGGGCCAGACAATATCTTTGCTGACGCTTATACTTGTATTCTTATTTTTCATGATACGGCTCCTTAAACCTCGGATTCAAATATTGTATTTTTCATTATAGCATGACTGGCAGGCAAGGTCAAAAAAACCGCCATATCCATAGGGATACGGCGGCTTGTCTTTTATTAGTCCTGTGTGTAAGGCATTAAAGCGAGATGTCTTGCTCTTTTGATCGCGCTTGTGACAGCTCTCTGATGCTTTGCACATGTTCCTGTGATACGTCTCGGCAGGATCTTGCCTCTCTCAGAAACATATTTCTTTAATGTCGCTACGTCTTTGTAATCGATAACGGCATCGGCTTCTGTACAGAATGCACATACTTTTCTTCTTCTGCGTCCGCCTCTTCTCCTGTTCGGAGAATCACCTCTATTATAAGCCATGATTAAACCTCCTAATTTAACTAAATGGCAGTTCCTCTTCCAATCCGTCCGGAATGTTCATAAAACCGTCTCCTGCGGCCTGGCTCGGCTGCGGCGGTTTCGAAGGATTTGCTGTCTGCATTCCTCCTCCGTTATACTGGTCCGTTGCCGCTTTGCTCTCGCAGAAATCCTGTTCTTCTACAATAACATCGGTGGTATAGACCTTGATTCCGTCCTTGTTGGTGTAACTGCCTGTCTGGATTCTTCCTGAGATGACAATCTTGATTCCCTGGCGGAAATACTTCTCGGCAAATTCGCCGGCACGTCCAAATGCGACACAGTTGACAAAGTCTGCATCCGGTTCGCCATCCCTCTTGAATCTCCTGTTTACAGCTAAAGTATATCTTGCAACTGCCGTCGCTCTCTCACCCTGTGAGTATCTCACGTCCGGGTCTCTGGTAAGACGGCCCATCAAAATCACTTTATTCATATTGGATTCCTCCTGCCTACCAAAGTGTTAGGCATCCTGTTTTACGACTAAATAACGTAATACATTTTCTGTAATTCGAAGTTTTTCTTCTAAAACAGCCGGAACTTCTGTCTCTGCATCGAACTGGATGAAGTAGTAGTATCCTTCTTTCATCTTCTGGATCTCGTAAGCTAAACGCTTCTTTCCCCATTCATCGACATTCGTGATTTCAGCTCCTGCTTCTGTAATCATAGCTTTTGCTTTTTCCACTACTTCCGCTCTTGCTTCGTCTTCGATCTTAGCATTCACGACTAATGCGAGTTCATATTTACTCATGTTATCTGCACCTCCTTCTGGTCTTTTCGGCTCTTGATCTTCTGCCAAGAGCAAGGATAAATTTATATATCACAAGTTGATATGTTACCATAAATTCCTTTTAACCGCAAGCTTTTTTCACAAATCCCCTGAAATTCTTCTCCACGAGCTTCCTGGACACCATCACCTGACGTCCGCAGCCCATACATTTCAGCCGAAAATCCATGCCGACCCTCAATATCTCCCACTCGCTGCTCCCGCACGGATGAGGTTTTTTCATCTTGATTACATCACCGATCTGAAATTCCATACACTGCCTCCTTTTCTCAAATCTTTACGAAAAAGGCAGCCGGATCATGGGCTGCCTTTCACAAAGAGCTGTATTACTTTTTCTTCTCTGTCGTTGCTTTCTGCTTTGCTGTGGTTGTGGCTTCTGTGGTCGTCTTTTCGGTAGCTGTGGTCGTTGCCTTATACTTAAATGTGATCTTTTTCCACAGTTCCTGATCGATGCTCTTGTCATCGTCCCACTTCTTGTCTGCATCCTTCGTCCACTTTTTATATACCTTCTGGTATGCTTCCTGCTGTTTTTCCTGCAGAAGCGTACTCTTGGATGTGGCAAGCTCACTCTTTACATTCGGGTTGAGCATCTTGATGATGACATACGCATCGTCTGTCTCGACTACGCCGCTGACCTGATTCTTCTTTAATTTGGAAGCCGCATCTTCAAACTTGGTTCCGAGAACTGCTTTTCCCTTTGTGTAGCTTTCTTCGTTGTCTGTATCGACTTTATACTTTTTGGCTACTGCCTTGACGCTCTGGCCTTTCTTGATCGCCTTTAATGCTTCTTTGGCTTTCTTTAACTGAGCTGCCTTTTCTTTTGCAGTCATATTTACTTCTTTGCCGGTCTTGCTGTCTGTTTTCTTCGTTGTAAAAACAAGCTTGTATACTTTTACGGTCTTCGCTTCGTCGTCTGTCACTTTCACATCTGCCTTTTCGATGATCGCATTCATAACCTTCTGGGCAATCAGGTTTTCCTGCTGGATCTCTTTGATGTAATCTTTATCTGCCCCGGTCACCTTCATCACACGTTTTCCAAGTTCATTTTTAGTAAAAGATTTGACGGATTCGTCCAGCTGTTTCTTCTCATCGGAAGTTAGCTTTACCTTGTAGTCATCTGCGTGGTCAGCCAGTACTTTTACAGTCTTGATCTGGTTGATGACATTGTCTTTAATAGAATCCTGCATTGTGATCTTTTTGCCCTTTTTGTCGGTGCCGACCTGGGTAGACCACAGTTTATCTCCCAGATAAGATGCGTACTGCTGCTCTGCGCTGTACTGCATGATTCTGGCATATACATGGGCTTCCTTATAGGTCACCTCATTTCCTGCATATTCAAACAGCGTCTTGTCATCCTGCTTCTTACAGCCCGCTAATAAGGCCGCGCACAAAGCCATAACCGCCGCAAGACATACGATCTTCTTCGCTACACGTTTCATTCTTCGTTTCCTCCGTTTAATTTATTTCCATTTTGGATTATACTACATTACGATCTGATAATCAACGCATCCAATGAGTTCACACAATGTTCAATCTTTGATAGCCATGCGCTTTTCTTCGCGGATGAAAGATCCAGTACGAATACGGGATGCTCCCCGGCACTGACGGAGAGTTCCTTCGGAAATTCGCTCAGCACATCCGGGATCTTCTCTACCTGCACGTTTGCCTCCGGATTCATCTCAAAGGATACTTTCTCTCCCTTTTGTTTTACATCGGTCATATAGGCATGGTGAGCCATCGACTTCAGCAGGGCGATATGGAGCAGATTGACTACCGCTGCCGGCAGATCCCCGAAACGGTCCAGGAGCTCATCCTGCATATCTTCCAGCTCATCCTTCGTCTCGATGGCAGATATCCGCTTGTAAAGCTCCAGCTTCTCCACTTCGTTTCTGATATAGGCAGATGGAAGAAAGGCATCGATGTTCAGATCCAGTGTCGTGTCAAAATCAGTATCCTCTGAAAGTTCTCCTTTCAGCCTCAGCACCGCGTCGTTGAGCATCTTACAGTACAGATCATATCCCACCGCTTCCATATGGCCGGACTGCTCTTCTCCCAAAAGATTTCCTGCTCCCCGGATCTCCAGATCCCGCATGGCGATCTTGTATCCCGATCCCAGGTCCGTAAATTCCCGGATCGCCTGGAGTCTTTTCTCCGCTGTCTCTTTTAATAAAGTGTCCCTTTTGTACATTAAAAATGCAAATGCGTTCCTGTTGGAGCGTCCGACACGCCCCCTGAGCTGATATAGCTGGGAAAGTCCCAGCTGGTTGGCATCATGGATGATCATCGTGTTCACGTTCGGTATATCCAGCCCGGTCTCAATGATGGTCGTGGAGACGAGTACGTCGATCTCCTTTTCCATGAACTGCATCATAATATTTTCAAGCTCTCTTTCCCGCATCTGTCCGTGGGCAAAGGCCACTTTTGCATTTGGCAGGAGTTTCTGTAGCTCACTCGTGATCTCCGCAATGTTGTTGACCCGGTTATATACATAGTATACCTGACCGCCTCTCGTCATTTCCCGGTGGACTGCCTCTTTTACAAGCTCCTCGTTATACTCCATCACATAAGTCTGGATCGCTCTCCGGTCGTGGGGAGGTTCCTCCAAAATGCTCATATCCCTGATCCCGATCAGACTCATATGCAGCGTCCTGGGAATCGGTGTTGCGGAGAGAGAAAGCACGTCCACATCTTTCTTCATTGTCTTGATCTTCTCTTTATGTCCCACGCCGAAACGCTGTTCTTCATCGATGATCAAAAGTCCCAGGTCTTTGTACTTCACATCTTTGGAAAGAAGCCGGTGTGTCCCGATGACCACATCCACGATTCCTTTTTTCAGGCCTTCCATCGTCTCTTTCTGTTCCCTGGGAGTACAGAATCTGGACATCACCCTGACAGTCATCGGATAATTCTGAAAGCGCTCACAGAATGTATTGTAGTGCTGCTGGGCAAGGATCGTAGTGGGCACCAGATATGCCACCTGTTTTCCGTTGGTTACAGCCTTGAAAGCCGCCCGGATGGCAACTTCCGTCTTTCCGTATCCCACATCCCCGCAGATGAGCCGGTCCATGATTTTGGTGCTCTCCATGTCCCGCTTCACATCCTCTATGGCATTGAGCTGGTCCTGCGTTTCCTCATAAGGAAACATTTCCTCAAACTCTCTCTGCCAAACTGTATCTTTATCATAGACATACCCTTCTTTGGCCTGGCGGACCGCATACAGCTCCACCAGCTCTTTGGCGGTTTCCCGCACCTGGCCTTTGACCCGCTTGGTAGTCTTCTTCCACTCATTGCCTCCCAGCTTGTTAAGCCGGGGCTTCTTTGCATTGGCGCTGGCATATTTTGCGATCTGGTCCAGAGCAGAGGCAAGGATGAATAGATTGTCCCCGCCTTTATACTCGATGCTGATATAATCCTTCTCGACGTTGTTTACGGTGATTTTTTCAATACCCCGGTAGATTCCAACGCCGTGCTTTTCATGAACTACATAGTCGCCGATGGAAATATCCGCGAAGTTCTTTATCTTCTCTCCTTTTCCCTTAAAGGCGGCTTTCTTCCTGCGTTTTTCTTTCCTTCCGCTGAAGATATCACTCTCGGAGATCAGCACCCATTTCGTCTCCGGATATTCGATGCCGCTCTTTAATTTGCCCGGCGTGATAACGATCTGTCCGGGAACCATATCTTCTGAAGGTTTCTTATCGTATGTGACAGTCAGCCCGCTGTCTCTCATATCCTCGGCCAGGCGCTTTGCCCTGGTTACCGAAGGGGAGACAACAAGAATCCGATATTCTTTTTTCTGATATCTTTTCAGATCCTTGATCAGCTGTTCAAAGCTGTTGTTATAGGACTGTACCGACTTTGTCTCTATGAAAAACGTGTCTGTCACCTTCGCTGCCTTCACTTCAGATGCCAGTGAAGATAAAAAGGCCACCGGCTGTTTCAGCAGACGGTTCAGCGCCTCCTCAAAACAAGCTACCGTGTCCATCTGTCCAGGCAGCAGATATCCGGCCTCCAGACGGCTTTTCATGCTCTCCGTAAACTCCAGGAAAAAGCCCCGTCCTCTCTCTTCCACATGCTGCGGCTCATCCACATAGACCGCGGTATCTTTCGGGAAATAGTCGAGAAAACACACCAGCCGGTCATAAAAATACGGCAGATATCCTTCCACTCCGATGAGCATGGAAAGTTCCGAGAGTTCTTCTCTGATCCTCTGGTATTCCTTCGTGAGTCTGACCTCTTTGTCCGTCTCAAAGGCTTTATGAAACGTCTCTTTCAAATCCTGATATTCGGCCTCGATCTTTTTCAGTCCCTGTGAGATCCGTTCTTCGCTTAAAACAATCTCCGTGGCAGGATAGACAGTCAGACTCTTTACTTCTTCAATGGACCGCTGACTCTGGGCATCAAAACTGCGGATCGAATCGACCTCTTCCCCCCAGAGTTCAATTCTGTACGGACAGTCCGAAGTAAACGGATAAATGTCGACGATCCCGCCTCTGACCGCAAATTCTCCGGCCGCCTCTACAAACGGAGTCCTCTCATACCCCATAGCGGTAAATTTTTTCGTAATATCCTGTTCGGAAACCTCTGTCTCCAGGCTGATCATCACCCGGTTTTTCTTGATCTCCGCAAGAGGTACAACCCGGTCCATCAGGGCGTCGACAGACAGGACAAAGACGCCTCCCTGTCCCTTGATAATACTCTCGATCCCCCTGAGCCGCTCTTTTGCGATGGCATTTCCGTGGACGTCAGCGCTGTAAAACAGCGGGTCTTTGGCAGGAAAGTAGACGGCGTCTTCTCCGAAGAACCGATAGTTTTCCACCCACTCCTTGGCCTTATTCTCATCTGCTGTCACGATCACTTTATAGCTGCCGCGCTTCTTTTTTCCTCTCAGTGCACTGACCAGATGGGCTTTTGCCCCGTCCGTGCATCCGGACACTAAAACAGGGCCCTGATTGTTCTCAAGGCCTGTTTTTATCTGTTCAAACACTGCATCATTCTCAAAAATATGATCTAACACGTCTCATTCCTTACTTTCTGCTGCGGTTACTTCCTCGCTTTTTTATTATATTGGTTCATTGCCCCGGATATGTCATCCATCACCATAAGTTTTACCGCATCGTCCACATCCGGAAACACATCATCATAAATTTCTATCTCACCTTTGGAGAAATGGCCCAGCACATAATCTGCCAAATCGTATCCCTTGGGCTTTTCTCCCACGCCTATTTTTATCCGCGGAAAATCCATGCTTCCCAGATGGCTGATAATGCTCTTGATCCCGTTATGGCCTCCGGCGCTTCCCTTTCTCCTGATCCTGAGCTGCCCCACATCCAGAGAAATGTCATCGAATATTACGATAAAGTCTGAAGGCTCCAGCTTGTAAAAGTCCATGACTCCCCGGAGGCTCTCCCCGCTTAAGTTCATAAAGGTCTGCGGCTTTACAAGCAGTACTTTCTGCCCTCCTAAGTATCCGCTTCCGATGAGTGCCTTATGCTTTTTTGAAGAAATTTCTATCTGGTTTTTCCCGGCAATATAATCAATGGCTGCAAAGCCGATATTATGTCTGGTCCGTTCATACTGCCTTCCGGGATTGCCCAGTCCGACGATTACTTTCATTTTGCTGCTCCTTTGTCCTGATTCCTTTTCTTTTCAAATAAGTCTGGAACCAGTATAACAAAAGATTATAAATTTTGAAAGAAGTCTCTTGTTTTCGTCACCTTCTGCATCATATGGTCAAATTCTTCCGGTGTCAGTGACTGCGGTCCGTCGCAGAGCGCTTTCGCCGGATTATTGTGTACCTCTACCATCAGGCCGTCAGCACCCGCTGCGATGGCGGCAAGAGCCATAGGCTCTACCATGAAACGGATGCCTGTGGCGTGAGAAGGATCTACGATGACCGGCAGATGAGATTTCTTCTTAATCATCGGAATAGCCGACAGATCCAGTGTGTTTCTCACCGCAGTCTCGTAAGTTCTGATCCCCCGCTCACACAAAATCACATTCTCGTTTCCCCCTGCCATGATATACTCGGCACTCATAAGCCATTCGTCTATGGTGCAGGCCATCCCTCTCTTTAAAAGAACCGGTTTGTCAATCTTACCAAGTTCTTTCAGCAGTTCAAAGTTCTGCATATTTCTTGTTCCCACCTGGATCAGGTCCACGTCCTCGAACAGTGAAAGGTGGCTGGCATCCATGATCTCTGTCACCACAGGAAGACCCGTGGCTTTTTTAGCCTCCAGCAAAAGCTTGAGCCCCTCATCGTGGAGTCCCTGGAAAGCGTAAGGTGACGTCCTCGGCTTAAATGCTCCTCCGCGCAGAAGACCTGCTCCTGCTTCCTTTACCTTCTGTGCCACTTCTGTCATCTGCTCTTTCGTTTCAATAGAGCACGGCCCGGCAATCACCTGAAACTCTCCCCCGCCTATCTTTACTCCTCCAATATCTACAGCCGTGTCATTCGGGTGAAACTTCCTGTTTGCCTTCTTGTATGGTTCCTGAATCCGCTGCACGGTCTCCACAATGTCATTTGCCATCACGTGGTCCACATCGACCTTGGAGGTATCCCCAATCAGCCCTAAAAGCTGTGTATTAATTCCTGCGGATTCATGAATGGCAAAACCCTGGGATACCATCTCCTCCTTTAATGCCTCTATCTGCTGCTTCCTGGCGTCACTCTTTAAAATAATGATCATTGAATTTTTCCTCCTTGAAAATAAAATGGATATTTGCCTTGACTGCTGCAATGCGGTAAATAAAAAGGACCTGTATCCCACTACAAGAATACAGGTCCTAAAAATGAACTTTACCGACGATGTTTCTACCGGGTTTCAGGAGATGATTCATTGTAGCGCAAAAAGCCGGGATTAAAATAATAACCCCAGAAATAAAATGAAAAACCATATGTATTTGTCATTTTACCTTTTGCTGACATGAGAATCTCCTGATATTGATGCTTTCGTTCTGAATTAATAACTTTTGTCTATCAAACCAATAGCTTATATCTATTAATTTACACGATTGTCTCATCCTTGTCAAGTTAAATCGTCCTGTACTGCCACTTACCTCTTATGTACCGGATAAAGAAAAGCACGGCCCGTACAGCCCAGTCCAGTGTCATTGCCACCCAGACTCCAAACACTCCCCATCCGAGCCATTTGCCGAGGACAAAGCTGAAAAAGATCCGGAAGATCCACATGGAAATAATCGCGGTGACCATCGTGTACTTTACATCATTGGACGCCCTGAGAATATTGGGCAAAGTGAAGGAAACCGGCCAGACTGTCACACAGCACAGCGTGTGGTACAGCAGGATCTTCCTCGTAATGGCCGCGGTCTCCGGCGACAGATGATATGCCCGGATGATCACGGGAAGCATGGCAACAATGAACAGGTTAAACACAATCAGGGAAGCGTATGCGATCTTTAACAGTTTTTTTGTATAATACCGGGCCGCCTCATAATCGCTGGCACCTACACATCTGGATACAACCGTCAGCACTGCAAGCCCTACGGCCATTCCCGGGATGATCTCAAACATAGCCACCATGTTGCTAACCGCATTGGCCGTGATAGATGCGGTCCCAAACCCGGCCACCAGACTTAAAACAAGGATCTTTCCAAGCTGAAACATACTGTTTTCCACTCCGTTGGGGACGCCGATCTTCAAAATTCTGCTGACCAAAAAGCCTTTGAATTTGAAATGAAAATTTCTGCTGATATGGACTGCCTGATTCCTGTTTTTCAAAAGCACAAGAATCACTGCCGCAGCGATTACCCGGGATACCAGCGTAGGAATTGCCGCTCCTTCCACGCCCATTCCCACACCGTAGATCAGGGCAGCGTTGCCTATGATATTAATGGCATTCATAAAGAGTGACATCTGCATGGCTGTCTTTGAGTTCCCCATAGTCCTGAACAAGGCCGCACATCCGTTGTAAACTGCCAGAAACGGAATCGACGCTGTCACGATCAGAAGATAAACTTCCGCACTGTGCATAACGGCCGGCTCAATAGCCCCAAAAACTCCGTGAAGGATAAAGCCTCTCATAGCATAAATACCCGCCATGATCACCAAAGCCAGAGCTGAGATAAATAAGATCAGCTGATCTGCGGTCTTGCAGGCCATCACATGCTTTTTCTGTCCCAGATACTGGCCTGCCACCACGGCTCCCCCGGTGGCCAGTGCCGAAAACATGTTGATGAGAAGAATCATGATGCTGTCCACCAGAGATACCCCTGAGACCGCCGCCTCTCCCACACTGGAGATCATAATGGAATCGGCAAGACCCACGGTCACCGTCAGAAGCTGTTCGATGATCAGCGGAATGATTAGTTTTTTCAAATCCTTGTTGGTAAAAAGTACCTCTCTTTTTTCCATCCCCTATTTCTTTTCTCCGTTTTTTCTGTCGATGCTGTCGACCATATAAGCGATTGCCTGATCTCCCGTTATATTGCAGGCCGTCCCAAAGCTGTCCTGGGAAAAGTGAAGAGAAATGATCAGCTGGCTCATCGGATCTGTAAAATGAAGCATAGATTTGATGAGGCCCAGAGCCGCCATGACTCCGCCTCCGGGAACTCCCGGAGCTGCCACCATAGTAATACCCAGCATAAAAATGAACGGCAGGAACATGGACAATGTCGGTGTCAGTCCGTTGGCGAGCATTATGCCCATGGAACCGATCACCAGACAGATCGTATCTCCGGAGAGATGGATCGTTGCACATAACGGGATGACAAAGTCTGCAATATCTTCTGAAACACCGCTGTCCTTACTGCTTTCAAGGTTTACCGGGATCGTGGATGCAGAAGACTGTGTACCCAGTGCCGTAAAATACGCCGGCGCGATGCCTTTTAAATTCTTAAACTTATTCTCCTTCGTAAACAGTGTGGATATCAAAAACTGAAATGCAATGTAAAGCCACTGAAAGATCAGGATCATCACATACAGTTTAACAAACATCTTTATGGTCGGAAGCAGCTTCCCTTCGGCTGCTATTTTACTGAACAGCCCTGCCACGTAAAATGGGATCATTGGTATGATGATCTTGTTTAATGTCTTGGTGATGATCTCCTGAAGATCTTTTAAACAGAGCAGCAGCGTATCATTTTTACTGTTTGCGATTCCAAGTCCCAAAAGGAATGCCAGGATCAGAGCCGTCATAACTCCGAACACCGGGTCAGCCTGGATCGCAAAAATGGCTTCAAAAGATCTGGTCTGAATCTCACTGCCAGTGATCCGGTGAATCAGTGAAGGAAGAAGTGCCTTTCCCACAAAAAAAGCACTGATCCCTGCGATCACCGTAGATGCGTATGCGAGCAGAAGAGTTACCCCAAACAGCTTGTTGGCCTTCTTACCCAGGTCGGCCAGTCCTACGGCCACAAAAGAAAGGATCAGCAGCGGAATAATAAAATTTAAAAATGTACTGAATAATGTAGTAAAAGTAACAAAAAGACGGATTACGCCTTTAAAGATAAACGTATCCCCGACGCCAAATATATCTCCGGCAGAGCCGATCAGCATACCCGCTGTGATTCCGATCAGCAGCCGGGTCAGCAGGCCTAATTTTTTCTTCTTCATATAAAATAATTCTCCCTATTTTTCTTTGTTCTGAACGGCAGAAAACAGTCTGCCCCACAAAATACTATTATACGACGTGAAAAAAAAGATAACAAGGGGCACCAGGATTTTCAAAAAACAAAGTGGGAAAGGCTCAGAACTTTTCTTTGAAAATGAAAAAGCACCAGACCTTCGTCTGATGCTTTCAGCAGTCGGGGCAACAGGATTTGAACCTGCGACCTCGTAGTCCCGAACCACGCGCTCTACCAAGCTGAGCCATGCCCCGCTTTTGCTATTATATTACGTCTGGCCCCAAAATGGAAGAGGAAATTTCATTTTTTTTTAAAATTATTGTATATTTTTCTGTACTTTATTTTTCCGTATTCAATAATGCCTGAAAATCAGAGCCCGGCATTGGCTTTGCAAAATAATAGCCCTGGATTTCATCGCACTTCATCTTCCTCAAAAACTCATACTGCTCCTCTGTCTCGACTCCCTCTGCCGTGAGACGGATGCCCAGGCCCCTCGACAGATCGATAATGCTTCTTATGATCTTCTCTCCTTTGCTGTCCCCGATATCGTCCACAAAGCTTTTATCAAGCTTCAGCACATCAATCGGCATGGAGCCAAGCATTGTCATGGAAGAGTAGCCCGTTCCAAAGTCATCCATAAGCACAGAAAAACCAATACTGTGAAGTTCATCTATAATATTTCTCAGCAGCACCTCATCCTCTGACATGACACTTTCCGTAATCTCCAGCGGGACCAGCTTCGGAGAGATCTCATACTCTCTGAGGATATCCTGATATTTGTTAATAAACGAACTATAAAAAATATTATACCGGGACAGATTGACCGATACCGGCACGGCCCTTCGTCCCTGGTCGATCCACTCCCTCTGCTGCCGGCAGACTTCCCGGAACATAAATTCATCCAGTCCCACAATCAGTCCATTTTCCTCAAACACAGGAATAAAATCCGTCGGCGGAATAATCCTGCCGTCCCCGGTGTTCCACCGCACCAGTGCCTCCGCTCCTGCCAGTTCTTTTGTCTCTGTATCATACTTGGGCTGGAAATAAGCACAGAATTCATGATGGGCAAGAGCAGTCTCCATCCTGTCTTCCATCTCTTTGTTGTGAATGATCCTGCTTTTCAGTTCTTCATTATAGAAAGCGTAGTAGCTGTGGATCTGATTTTTTACCGTAGCCTGAGCAATAAGCGCCATATCTGACATGGAATCCACGGACATGCTCCGGTCAGACACAAGATAAATACCGATGCTCGGCTTTATTTTGTAGTTCATATTCTTTATCTTCCGGATCTGGCTGCAGAACTTATCCAGTCTCTTGAGCAGTTCTCCTTCGGAGTGATAATGCATGAGTGCCACAAACCGGTCTGCTTCCCTGTGTGCAGCCAGCTCACCTTCGCAGAGCATATCGCCCCATAATTTCCATATGAGACGTATGATCTCATCTCCCATTTTAAATCCGAACAGGTCGTTGACTAGCTTAAACCGGTCAATATCCATGCAAAGAAGCGCCATTTTTGCCGTATCCTTTTCAAGTGCGTTCTCTGCTTTCAGACAGAAGGCCTTATAATTATCTCCACCTGTTATGACATCCGTGTAGGCGATTTCCATGAGTCTTGTCTGTTTCTTCTTTTCAGATCTGACAATATAAATCAAAAGAAGAAGGAAGACCGCAACAACGATTCCTGACTGCACATAGTTCAGCTTCATGATGTTCATAGTTTTTGTGTTGGCAACTTCCATAGGCACAACTGTCAGGAGATACCAGTCATTAATCCCGGTGGGGGTATAATACATATATTTTTTTTCTTTGTTTATAAACTCAATATAACCTTCTTTTTGCTTTTTTAATGCGTACTTTAACTTATGAGAAGCTTGTATATTTTGGTCTGAAGCGGACTGAAGGGCTTTGAAAATATTGGTCATTCTCTGAAAACTATTCTTGTTGTCTGAGTCGACCACTACATCTCCGTCCCTTTTTACAACGTATGTATATCCTTCCCCGTAGTAGGTGGAAATCGACAGAGCTTTCTTAAAGTCATCCGTACGGTAAGCCGCATACAGTACGGCCAGTACTTTCTTGTTCCGGATGATCGGGGTACTGTAAACGTTGATTTTGGGCCTTTGGGGGTCCAGACGGTCGGTCAGCGTCCCGGAAATCGAAGAAATCCCCTTTAATCCTGACTGAAAGTATTCCCTGTCTGAAAGATTGCCTTCTTTGCGGTCACTTGTGTAGACTTTTCCATTGACAAGGATGATGCCCATCCGCTTAAACTGATACTTCTCTGTAACTTTCTGAAAGCTCTCTGCGAGCTTCTTCGGATCTTTCAGCCTCTTTTCACTGATCTCATTGGAGATCCCATCCAAAAGATTAATCTCACTGAGAATCTCTTTTCTCAGAATCTTGACACTCTGGCCTGATACCTCGTGAAGTGAACTTATCACTTCATTTTCCAGATTGCTGTGAAGTACACGGGAATACACATAGAGAGAAGAAAACAAACCCAAAGACAGCACAACTATAAAAAGCAGAATTCTTTTCATCACAGAACTATCTTTCATCTAAGGCTCCTCCTCTCTTATCGCAGATTATTGTTATATGATTATAAATCATATTGTATACCCGGCACAATCCTTATTTTCAGATACCGAGTTCTGCAAGTTTCTCTTTCGTCTGTTCCCTGCTTTCAAATACAATCCCCTTGTATCCATATTTTTCTGCCGCAAGAATATTTTCTTCCAGGTCGTCAATAAAAACCGACTCTTCCGGGCAGATTCCATATTTATCTTCCAAAACCTTAAAAATCTTCCGCTCCGGCTTTACAGACAATGCCTCAAAGGATATGACCTTTCCGTCCGCCTCTGTGATAAATGAAAATGGCTTCTCCCTATTCTCAAAGGCTGTCTTTCCGTAATTGCTCAGAATATACACGGAATAACCCGCCGCTTTCAACTCCCTGATCCAGCTTGATGCATAAGAGTATTCTTCGGTCATCTCATGAATGTGCTCATAGAGCAGGTCAATCTGATCTTTATATTCCGGCGCCAGCGAATAGAATCCTTCTATAATTTCCCGGTCCGGCATGCGGCTCCGGTCAAACTCTACCCAGTACGGCCCTCTCACGGTCGCATCAGCCATACGCTCAAATACTTCTCCTTCAAAACCCAGCCTCAAAAATAATCTCTCCCACCCAAAATCTGCAAGAACATTTCCTATATCAAATATCACATTTTTAATCATCCGTTCCTCCCGTTATGTATTCAGAAAAAAATCTCAGGCTCAGCCCTTGTTGTATACTGTTCTTCCAATTCCGTCTTATGGTACAGATATCCTTCATCCTCATAATATTTTGCATGTTTCGGGCACTTCTTGATACAGGCCCCGCATTTGATGCAGATCCCGTCCACTGTGCCAACATCCTCACGCCGTATAGAACCCATGGGACAGACTTTTGCACAAATCCCACAGCCGTCACACTCCCCGGAGGTTAAGGGCTTTACTTTTCTGATGTCAATGAAATTTCCTTTTCTGTCCCTGGGCTGGTAATATCCCCTGTATGGCTTCCGGGTGCCTTTCACGTATACCGGACAGCTGTAATCTTCTTTTTCAGTCCTCCTCAAACGTTCACAGAGTCCAAATGCAAACTCCCTTATAAGGCTCACATCCCTGTTGTCCGGCCGTCCACTGCCCAGGATTTCCGAAAAAGAATGTTCACCCACGAAGGCTGCCGCTGCCACAGTATGAAACCTGCTCTGCTCTAAAAGATCCCGAAGCTCGATCAGGGCATCGTCATAGTTTCTGTTGCCGTAAACCGTAACCGGCACCGCACAGGCATGACTGCCCTTGAGATGCTCCTGCAGAAAGCCAAGCAGAACATTGGGCACTCTGCCCGCATATACCGGTGTCCCGAAGATCACAAGATCACGCGGTCCAAAAACAAGAAGATCCTTTCTTGCAGCAGGCAGCGTAAAGTCATATTCACAGTACTCTGCACGCAGTGTCCGGGCCGCCTCCCCGGCTAAAACCGTCACAATTTTTTTTGTTGTATCTGTGGCGCTGAAATAAACTGCCCAGACTCTATCAATTTCCATTGGCCAATCCTCCTTTCATCTATTATATCAACTGCACACAGTGTTTGCCATTGAAAGAAAAAAATACTTGGACCAGATTGACTGACTGAAATAATCGTGGGATACTTATGATGACATTTTCCACATGATTTCCGTTCGGCTCTTAGAATGCCTCACTCCAATCATGTAGAAAATGGATGTAATGTCTGCTGGAGCAGGCTACATCGAGACAAAAGGTGCCATCTGCGATAGTTTTTCTTTATTATCGGAAGGCGACCTGTTAAGAGCCGACTGGAGATAATGGAGAAAAACTCATATTTTGAAAGGTGATAGAACGTATGAAGACTTCAGATGATTTAAGATCGCTGTTAGAGCGCATCGACCATAAAGGCTATCCTGCCTATAAAGACACCAGAGGGAGCTACCGGTTCGGCGGCTATACCCTGCATATTGACCATGTACAGGGAGATCCCTTTGCCTCCCCTTCCAAAGTGAGCATCAGTATTTCCGGCAGAAACGCGGGATTTCCTTCCCGGCTGTTTGATCTGCCCCATAAGCGGATCGCACTGCAGGACTATCTGACCCGCGTTTTCGGAGGGAAACTGGAATCCTATAATTTTAAGGCAAAGGGTTCTGGAAAAAGCGGACTCATTTCCGTCAGCAGATGCGGACAGGAGATTCTGGAACGGACCGCCCTGTCCATCCATCCCGAGTCCGGTGATATCTCTGTCCATTTTGAGATCGGCTTTCCCGCCAGAGGCCGGACCATCGCCGCTTTTGAGCTGATCAAAATCCTGTTTGATTTTCTCCCCGAATGCGTTTTGTCTTCCTTCTATTATAAGAAGCTTAACGCAGGCGCCCTCGAAGATGTGTTAAGCCTTGCCGAAGATCAAAAATATATCCGGGACCAGCTTCCCAAGCTGAATCTATGTGCTTTTGTGGCCGACGGTTCTGTCCTCCCAAGGGAGAGCGGTGTATCCTCCCGTCCGATGAGGCAGGCTGTGGCCTTCCACTCGCCGGACTCCCTGAAAGTTACATTAAATCTTCCTCATCGCGGCCCCCTCTCCGGTATGGGAATCCCAAAAGGCATTACCCTGATCGTAGGCGGGGGATACCATGGGAAATCAACGCTGCTGAAGGCATTGGAATTAGGTGTCTACAACCATATAAGAGGTGACGGCCGCGAATATGTCATCACCGATGACACAGCGGTAAAACTCCGCGCAGAAGACGGACGCAGCATCAAAAATACAGACATATCTCTGTTTATCAACAATCTTCCCAATGGAAAAGATACAGTTTCTTTCTCAACGGAAGATGCCAGCGGCAGCACCTCCCAGGCGGCCAATGTAATTGAAAGTATGGAGGCCGGAACTTCTCTCTTCCTCATTGATGAAGACACCAGCGCTACCAACTTTATGATCCGTGATGAACTGATGCAGAGAGTGGTCCACAGGGATCATGAGCCTATCACACCGTTTATCGAGCGGGTCCGGGGCCTGTATGAAGACCACGGTATTTCTTCCATCATCGTGGCGGGAAGCTCCGGGGCCTATTTCCAGGTTGCCGACCACATTTTACAGATGGACCGTTATATGCCAAAGGAAATTACAGACTTTGCAAAAGAGGAGTCCAAAGCCTTTCCGTTGGTAACACTTCCGAATGAAAAGCCGGACAGCCCTTCTTTTCACCGTGTCGTAAAACCCAGCCGTACATCCCCAAAAAACGGCCGGAATAAAATAAAAACTCTCGGAAAAGATGCCTTCCAGATCAACAAAGAGACCGTGGACCTGCGGTATGCAGAACAGATCTGTGACTCTGAACAGACAACAGCTCTCGCCTATGCTATGCTTTATGCCCAGCTGCATCTGATCGACGGCAAAAGAGACCTGTGCCAAATCGCAGAGGAACTTTTAGCTCTCATCAATGACAAAGGGCTTGCGGCGATCCTTGACAGCGGATATGTAAAATCCAATCTGGCAATGCCGCGAAAACAGGAAATCTATGCAGCATTTAACCGTTACCGAAAGCTTTAGGCATTTTTGTGAAGCTCTTGACACAGAAAGCTGAGACATTTATAGTTATCTTATCAGTGGAAAGAAAGGGTGAGTACAATGATATTCGGAAAATTATGTATTGATGATAGCTCCATACAATTTATTTCTTCAAAACATTGTACGGAGCCTTAAAATATGAACACGCATTTTAAGCGCTGATGAATTCATTGGCATTTCTTTCTATGCTTTCATAAACAAAAATTAAAGGATATTTGGGCAGCGGACAATGTTTTGTCTGCTGCCTTTTGTATTTTTTGACTTTATAAGCAGAGGGCACACCTTGCGGTTCTGTCCTCTGCGTTTTTGAAAGGAACATGAAAATGAAAGAAAAACAAAACCTGACCAGTGGAAATATCACAAAAAATTTAGTTCTGTTTGCTCTCCCTCTCCTGTGGGCTAATCTGCTCCAATCCTTTTACAGCATTGCGGATATGTTTGTCGTGGGAAGGACCGTGGGCCAATCAGGGCTTGCCGCTGTGAGCAATGCCTCAATGATCTGTTTTATCATCAACTCTTTCTGTCTGGGAATCACTATGGGCGGGACTGTTCTGATTGCTCAGCTGAAAGGGGCCGGTGACAGAAAAGGACAGACGGAAACAGTCGGAACGCTTTTTCTTGTTACCTTTATCGCTTCATTTGTTATAACTATATCGGGGCTTATTTTCTGCAGGCCTCTCTTCATCTTATTAAAGGTTCCTGCCGCTGCAATGCAGGATGCATGCGCATACATGAAGATTATCTGCTGTGGAACTATTTTTATATTTGGATATCACGCAGTCTGCTCCGTCATGAAGGGCCTCGGGGATTCTAGGAGTCCGCTTTGTTTTGTCACAGTGGCTGGGG
>NZ_FR889202.1:3194-59364 GCF_000432215.1 Anaerostipes sp. CAG:276 | reverse complement strand
TGCCGTTAATGTCATACTGGATCTGTTTTTGGTATCTTATCTTAAGATCGGAACGAAAGGTGCGGCTTACGCTACCGTCTTTTCTCAGGGAATTTCATTTGTAACCGCGGTCATTTATCTGAAACGCAGAAACTTTGTCTTTGATTTTAAAATCAGACACTTTGCGGTCAAAGCCGATAAGCTGGCAGTTATTATGAAAATCGGTCTGCCGGCGGCCGGCCAGATGATCATTGTCAATATTTCTTATCTGTTGATCACAGGCATGCTCAACAATTTCGGCACGGCTGCCGCAGCGGCATCCGGTGTCGGGCTGAAAATCAATACTTTTGCAGGCATGCCGTGCTGGGCTGTCGGACAGGCAGTCACAGCCATGGCCGGACAAAACATAGGTGCAGATAACATCAGGCGCGTGAAAAAAACTACCCTGACCGGTCTCCGTCTCAATGTCACGGTGACACTGCTTTCTATCCTGATCGTCCAGATCTTTGCTGAGCCCATCATTATGCTGTTTGACCCTTCGAGCCCGGAGGTCCTGGAAAGCGGGATTTTGTACCTCCGGATGTGCTGCGGAGCAAACAGCCTGGCCTATGCCGTAATGTATACATTTGACTCCTTTGCCATCGGTATAGGTTCCTCCCATATTGCCATGATCAATGCTCTTTTCGATGCTGTCATTGTGCGCCTGCCTTTGAGCTGGCTGTTTGCATTTCCTCTGAGACTGGGATTTCCCGGAATCTGTCTGGGGCAGGCTCTGTCCTCCCTGCTGCCTGCCATTTTCGGTTTTTGCTATTTTAAGAGCAGCAAATGGGAACGAAAAACCTCTGCTGCATAGCAGGGAAAAACAAATAAAAAACATCCGGGACCGCAGCAAATCCGCTGTTCCCGGATGTTTCTTTTGCTTTACATTTTCCTCTCAAATACTTTGTAGGAAATGATATAAGTGATCAGGAAAATCCACATGAGAATTCCTACCACCTTGATCAATATCGGGTACCACAGGCCTCCGATCAGGCATATGCCGTACAGCCCAATGAGCAGTACCGTGGATGCAAACCTGTATGCTTTTCCCCCGATCTCCTTATTTCTCTCATCAGTATTGGAAAGCCGCATTGCTTTCAGCTTTTCCGGATTTTTTAATATGCGCTGAAACCGTATCCACAGGACCAAGGCCGCTGCCATAACTCCGGACCCCACTCCCGCATACGTTGAAATCATATGTTCATTGATGTTAACCTCCCAATAACTGTCCGCTAAAAGTGAAACAGCCAGCGCTGCAGCTCCCGCTATGAACAGTAAAATAAGATATCTCTGTTTTTTCCTGACTGAATTTTTGTATTCCTCATCGTTTCTTGCATTTCCTGCACAAAATAATCCTATCATAAGTTTTCCTCCTCCTGATCAAATATAAAAATATCCTCAATTGTGACTCCAAAAAACTGCGCAATCTTGTGGGCCAGCACAAGCGAGGCTTTGTATCTGCCGTTTTCCAGAGAGATAATGGTCTGCCGGGTCACTCCTACGGATTCGGCCAACTCCATCTGCGTCACCTTTTGATCCTTTCTCAATTCCTGAATTCTTGTTTTCATATGCACACCCTTTTTTGTATAGTTTGCTTTACAATTTTAGTATAGCTCGCTTTACATCTAATGTCAAGTGCATTTTACATTTCTCTGTTTACATGTTTTCTGTCCTGTGTTAGAATCTTTACTATCACTGAAATTAACTATGAGAATGGAGTCTTATATTATGGATACTTATAAAAAATTCATCAAATATTACGGTCCTTACAAGACTGTTTTCTTTTTTGACCTGCTCTGCGCCGCCTTCATCAGCATCGTAGATCTGGCATACCCGCAGATACTCCGAACCCTTACAAATACACTGTTTTTAAAGGAATCTTCCGTGATCCTTAAAAACATCTTTATCATTGGAGGAATTCTGCTGGTCTTTTATATCCTCCAGGCATTATGCAAGTATTATGTAAGCTGTCAGGGGCATATCATGGGCGCCCAGATGGAACGGGATATGCGAAGGGAACTGTTTGAACACTATGAGAATCTCTCATTTTCCTATTACGACCAGAACAACACAGGACAGATGATGAGCCGGTTAGTGTCCGACTTATTTGATATTTCTGAGTTTGCGCACCACGGTCCGGAAAATTTATTTATTTCCGTAGTAAAGATCACCGGATCATTTGTCTTTCTGTTCATCATCCAGTGGAAGCTGGCTCTGATCCTGTCAGCCGTAGTCCTTCTGATGATCCTCTTTTCCGCCCGCCAGAATAAACGGATGCAGGCCACCTTCCTGGATAACCGGAAGAAAATCGGGAATATCAATGCAACCCTTCAGGATTCTCTGGCCGGCATCAGGATCGTACAGTCCTTTGCCAACGAAGATATTGAACGGGAAAAGTTCCATCAGGGAAATGAAGGCTTTCTCACGTCCAAGCGGGATAACTACAAAGCCATGGGAACCTTCCAGGGCGGCAATACCTTCTTTCAGGGTATCATGTATCTGGTGACTCTCGTAGCGGGAGGCTGCTTCATCGCCGCCGGGCAGATGACGCCCGGAGACCTGGCGATGTATGCCCTGTACATCGGTATCTTTATCAGCCCGATCCAGATCCTCGTGGAACTCACGGAAATGATGCAGAAAGGCCTGTCCGGTTTCCGCAGGTTCCTGGATATTATTGAGACAGAACCTGAGATCGTGGATCTGCCGGGTGCAGAACCGATCACCGATCCGGACGGCAGCATTTCTTATCAGGATGTAAGTTTTTCCTACGAAGACAATGAGGTAGTGCTGGACCACGTTTCATTTGAAATTGAAGCAGGAAAATCTGTGGCTTTGGTCGGACCGTCCGGAGGAGGAAAAACCACGATCTGTTCCCTGCTCCCAAGATTTTATGATGTGAGCGGCGGCACCGTTTCAATCGGAGGCCAGGATATTCGCAGGATGACTCTTCAGAGCCTGAGAAATTCCATCGGCATCGTTCAGCAGGACGTTTACCTGTTCGGCGGGACTGTCCGGGATAATATCGCATACGGAAAACCGGAGGCCTCCATGGAAGAGATCATTGAGGCTGCCAAAAAAGCAAACATCCACGATTTTATCACAGAACTTCCCGACGGTTATGACACTTTTGTGGGAGAGCGGGGCACCCGGCTTTCCGGCGGGCAGAAACAGCGGATCTCGATTGCCCGTGTATTTTTAAAGAATCCTCCGATCCTGATTCTCGATGAGGCAACCAGTGCATTGGATAATGAAAGTGAACGCCACATTCAAAAAAGTCTGGAAGAGCTTTCTAAAAACAGGACGACGATCACCATCGCCCACCGTCTATCCACGATCAAACATGCCGATGAGATCCTCGTCATAGATGACCACACCATTCAGGAGCGGGGTTCCCATAAAGAACTGTTAAAACAGGACGGAATCTACGCAAAATATTATAAAATGCAGTTTGAAGGTTTGGAAACCTTTGAAATATAAAACAATGAGGCCGGACGCATCAAAGCGTCCAGCCTCATTTTATATATCCACATGGCAATGAATATGCTATCTCACGACTCTGCCGGCGCCCCCGCCCGATGCCAGAGTCTCAATCTCTGCTGCCCGGGCATAATTCATATCTCCGGGTATCGTATGTTTGAGTGCCGCCGATGCCGTGGCAAATTCCAGCGCCCGCTGAGGTGTCCAGCCCTCCGTGATCCCGTGGATGAACCCTGCGGCAAACGCATCTCCTGATCCTACCCGGTCAACAATGTGTACCATATACCGTTTTCCCCGGTAAAGGCCGAAATCCCCCGCAGCTTCCGCTCCATAACTGTTATCAGAAGCAGAAATGCTCTCCCTGAGAGAGCTGATCAGATACGTGAATCCATATTGTCTTCTTACTCTCTGCATATGTTCTTCATCTACACAGTCCTCATAGTCTCCGCTGATAAAATCCATGCCTGCCTCTTCATATCCGAGCACCAGCGCCGCATCCCTTGCATTTCCAAAACAAATGTCCACATAATTCATCAGTTCCCGCATGATACCCTGCTTTTCTGGGATATTCTCTGTCCAGAGTTTGGCCCGGTAGTTGAGGTCAAAGGAAACCGTAATCCCCATCTCTTTGGCTGTTTTCAGTGCCTGAAGAGTGATCTGCGCCGCATTTTTGCTGATAACCGGAGTGATCCCCGATGTATGCAGCCAGGATACATCCGAAAGCAAGGATTTCCAGTCAAAATCCGACGGCACCGCCTCTGCCATGGAAGAACCTGCACGGTCATAAATTACACTGGACGGCCGCACAGAAACTCCGTTTTCCAGAAAATAAATGCCGAGTCTTGGACCGCCGTAACTGATCCCGGAGCAGTCCACTCCGGATTTCCTCAGCACGGCTGCCGCACATTCCCCGACGGCATTGTTCGGAAGCTTTGTCACGTAGGAGACCTCATGTCCAAAATTAGACAGCCCTGCCGCAATATTGGCTTCCGTACCGCCGTAAGTCACATCAAATGAAGAGGCCTGAATGAATCTTTGGTTTCCCGGAGGCGAGAGTCTCAGCATGATCTCCCCGAACGTCATTATTTTTCCCATTGTATCACCCCTTATTTCTGGACCAGATGGACTGCAAATCCCCCGATCTCCTCTCTGAAATAGACAGCTCCAAGGGTCCCATCCATTTTATACACTGCGCTTTCTTCCCTGAATGAAAAACCTCTTCTTTTAAAATAACTTAGTGCCCTTCCGGCATCGTTCGTCCTCACCGCAATGTGGCCTTTCTCCCCAAAAAACGGGCTCTTCATAGCCTCAATATAACTTCCCGCAAAAATGGAATTATCGTTTTCACTCTTCTGGAATCCAAAAACAGACTCAAACATTCCGGCGGCGAGCATGGCTTCATCCCGATTCTTCATGTTCAGCCCTATATGGGCAAGTTCAAAACCAAGCATCTCATGGACCGCCTTTTTAGCCATTTCCCTGATTGTGATAAAATCGCCTTTCTCGATGAGGTTTTCCGGTACCATAAACGAACCTCCACAGGCCGCAACCTGTTTAAGCTCCAGATATTCCCCCATGTTGGCTTCCGTAATTCCTCCGGTAGGCATAAACTTCATCCCGGAATAAGGTCCTGACAGAGATTTTAACATCCTGACCCCTCCTGCAGCCTCTGCCGGAAAGAATTTCACAAGATGAAGTCCATACTTCATTGCCTGCTCTACATCCGTAGGACTTGAACATCCCGAAATCACAGCAATGTTATGCCCCATACCGTATTCAACGACCTCATGGTTAAAACCCGGACTGACCATAAACTTTGCTCCGGCTTTGGCTGCCTCCTCTGCCTGTCCTTTCATAATAACCGTACCTGCCCCCACAAGCATCTCCGGGCAGGCTTTTGTCATTCTTCGGATCGATTCCACACAGGCATCGGTGCGGAAAGTCACCTCGGCACAAGGTATACCCCCCTCACATAAGGCTTTTGCCAAAGGTTCCGCTTTCTCAGCGTCTTTCAGGCTGATCACCGGCACAATTCCGATACTCTCAATCTCGCGCAGCAGCTCATTCATGGTATCTGCCTCCTTCGATCCGGTTGACCGGGTAATGGATCGCTTCTCCCTTTGCAAACCGCACGGCCTCCTCGGCCGCTTTTCGCTTAAGTTCCATAGCCGCCTCCTCAGAATACCACGCCATATGCGGGGTCACGATCAGATTCTCATTCTCGAAGATGGAAGAATCCGTCATCATAGGCTCCGATTTCATACAGTCAAGAGCTGCCCCTGCGATCACTTTCTCCTTTAGTGCACGGTCAAGGTCTTCTTCATTGATGATCCCTCCTCTGGCTGCATTGACGATGACCGCTGAATCCTTCATTACCCTGAATGCCTCCATATCAAACAGATTCTGGTTTCCGTCTGCCGGACAGTGAAGAGAAACGGCATCGGACTGCTTCAGCAGTTCTTCAAAGCTGACGGCCTCTGCATTTCCGATCCGTTCACCCTGATTTACCATGGGATCATATCCGATCACCCGGAATCCGAGAGCTGCTGCTTTCTCAGCAAAATTTCTTCCGATACGGCCCAGACCGACAACCCCCACGGTCTGTTCAGAAAACCGGCGGATCGGGATCGACTGCGTATAATCCCAGCCAGTCGTCTTTGTAAACCGGTTCATCTGATCAGTTTTTCTGAGCATCATGAGAAGCAGAGCCAGTGCGTGGTCTGCCACCTCATTCATTCCGTAATCCGGTACATTTCCAACCTGTATCCCATACTCCGCTGCCGCTTTCAGATCCACAGTATCCACGCCGACCCCGTATCTCACCACATATTTAAGCTCCGGCAGTGCCTTCATAACCTTTTCCGAAATATTGGCATACTGAACGATAAATATGTCTGCCCCGGCGCACTGTTCAATCACTTCATCTTCTGTTCTGGCACATGTGAGTTTAAATTCAATCCCCGCATCAGACAGGACTTTCGTCTCGATATCAATGTTTTCATGATCGCAGTCTGTAATAATCACCTTCATAATCAGTCTCCTCCTATCTCACCAAATATCCCCCATCTACCGGGATCACCGCGCCGTTCAGATAATCGGAACACTCCGATGCCAAAAAGACACACGGTCCCTTCATATCTTCGTCGGTCCCCCATCTGTGGGCAGGAATCCTGTCCGTGATCTCTTTGTTTCTCGGATTTTCAGGGTCCAGAAGCGCCGTATTCATCTCCGTAGCCATATAACCCGGCGCCAGCGCATTGACATTGATCCCCTTCTCGGCCCACACATTGCAGAATGCCTTTGTGATCTGTGCCACTGCCCCCTTAGATGCCGCATAGGCCGACACTGTATACCCTCCGAAAAAAAAAGCATCGACGCAATATTAATGATCTTTCCTTTTGTCTGCTGGACCATAAACTGTTTTGCTGCCATCTGACACAGGGAAAATACCGCCGTCAGATTCACATCCAGCACAAACTTCCAGTCTTTCATGGGAAATTCTTCGCTCTTATGCCGCCTCTGTACTCCCGCTCCGTTGACGATAATATCCAATGTTCCTCCGAGAAGCTTCACCGCTTCTGAAAATGCCTGCTCCCTCTCCTTGTCATCTGCAATGTCTGCGATCACAAAACTGCACTGAAATCCTCTGTCTGTCATCTCTTGAGCCGTCTTTTCAGCCCCGGGATTAATATCTATAATACAGACAGATGCCCCTGCTTCCATCAATCCCTCTGCCATACCGAGACAGAGTCCTCCTGCCGCGCCCGTCACGATGGCGCGTTTCCCGGTCAAATCTAAATATCCCATGTTATCTCCTTCCGCACATGTCAACATACAAAATATATCTTTTCTACATGTTTTTTACATCCGAAAGGTGCACAGTGCCGCGTTTTTCACAGCACCTTACTCTTAATTTCCGCTGATCAGCTCTGACACGATCTGCTTTGTCTCCCAGAGTTTCTCCTGTATCCGTGTCAAATTATCTTCTTTTGTCCTGGTGACCGGGGCTGAAATACTGATTCCATAATTATAGATTCCCCTGTAATCCCGGACGCTGACGCCGACACAGCACAGTCCCGCTTCCCGTTCTTCCCAGTCATACGCAAATCCGGTTTCTCTCGCTTCCTCCAGCTCTTTTAACAGCTGGTCCAGACTCTGAATAGTATGGGGTGTGAAGATGACATTTTCTCCCTGATTCCAGATCTTCCTGACTTCCTCCTCAGGAAGTTCCGCGAGGATTGCCTTTCCCACTGCGGTGCTTGACATCTCAAGCTCCAGTCCTATGTAAGATCCTGTGGCAAAAATGTTTGCCGTCGGAAGTACCTTGTCGATATAACGGATCTTATTTCCCGCCCTCTGGACAAAATGTACTGTCTCTTTACAGTCCTCTGAAAGCTGCTTCAAATAAGGGTGCACCAAACGAACTACATTGTTTCTTTCCTGCACATAGTTGCCCATCACAAGCAGACGGTATGTGAGAAAATATTTTTCTGTTTCTTTTTCCTGCTTTACATATCCAAGCTCTGCTAAAGTGTTGATGATCCTGTGGACCACCGTCACCGTAAGTCCTGTCTCATGGTGGATTTCCCGAATCCCCATGGTCTCATTCTTTGCCATCAGCTCTATGATCTGAAATGCTCTCTCCACAGACTGTACTGTTTCTTTCGCCATAATACCCTCCTAATTCTCGACTATTACAGCTATTATACCACAATCTGCAGTTTCATTACACAGATCACAGATCCCCGGTTTCTCCTTTGCTGTCTTCATCCAAATGACTCAGATCCTTAAATTTATCCTTTCTGGACAGATAAATCGGAAGGCCCAGCAAAGTAAGTCCTACGCCTATCAGCGCATTGACCGGCTGTGTAAAGACTGTAATGATTACTACAAACAGTCCTCCCAGGATAGCCAGAATAGGAATCAGCGGATAAAGCGGGGTTTTATAAGGCCTCTTGAGGTCCGGCTCATCCCTCCTTAACTTGATCACGCCATAAAATGCTATCGTATAGAAGATCCAGATAACAAACATACACATATCGGTCAGAGAGTTATAAGAACCTGAAATGATCATAATAGAGGTCACTGCCAGCAGGAAAATACCGCTTACAACCGGAGTTGCATACTTCGGATGCAGATAGGCAAACTGTTTGCTGAACGGCAGCTTATTCTGCACTCCCATGGCATAGGGGATTCTCATACCCATCATAATATTACTGTTTAAAGTACCAAATACTGCAATCAAAATGCCCACTGTAATCAGCTTGGCACCCATATTGCCTCCCATCAGTTTAGCTGCAACGTCTGCTGCCGGTGTAGCCGTATTTGCCAGCTGGTCTGCCGGTATAACGAGAAGGTAACCGATGTTGATAACTGCATATACGAGTATGACAATACTGAGTCCCAGCACAATGGCCTTTGGAAGGTCTTTTTTCGGATTCTTCATTTCACCTGCCGCATTTCCCACATGAATCCACCCGTCATAGGCATACATACAAGTCAGCATTCCGGTGGCAAAGATGGCAATAAACGAGTCTCCTCTCTGAATAAACGGCGTCAGATTTTCCGGACTGCTCTGTGTGGATGTAAAAGCCATCAGGATAATGACAGCCAGAGGCACAAGTTTTGCAACAGTAAATACATTTCCGATCATGCCTCCTACATTTGCCCCCAGGCAGTTGCAGACGATCAGGAAAAATACCATGAAGATGGCGAACGGAATCGTATATTTATCACTAACCCCGATAAGTTTCAGCGCCTGTATAGAAAAAATGGTTCCTAAAGCTCCTACATTGGCCGGCCAGAAAACAACGGATTCACACCATCCAAGCAGATAGCCGAGTCCCTGTCCGAAACATTTTTCCACCCAGGATACCAGCCCTCCCGTCTTTGGAATGGATGCGGCAAGCTCTGCGGTAGTTAGTCCTCCGAACAGTGTAATTAGCCCTGCGAACACCCAGATCAGAAGCCCGATCCCCGGTGCTCCGCCGGTAATCGTATAGACTGCCTGCGGTTTGAAAAATACTCCGGAGCCAATGACCATGCCGATGACCGACAGCATAACCGTACTAAGTCCAAGACTTCTTTTTAACTGTGTATTTGATTCATTTTTCATTATTCAATATCCTCCTTTCCCCTTTACAGGCTCTCTACAAACTTCTGTATTCTTTCCATTCCTTTTCTGATCGTCTCCACGGAAGTCGCATAGGAGATCCTTATATAACCTTCTCCCTGCTCTCCGAATGCAGATCCGGGTGCAACCACGACTCCCTCCTGATTCAGCAGCCGTTCTGCAAACTCCTCAGATCCAAGTCCTGTCTTCTTAATGTTAATGAAAGCATAGAAGGCTCCCTTCGGCGGTCTGCAGGAAATCTTTTCGATATTCTCAATACATTCCAGAAGTACCTTTCTTCTCTCTGCATACTGGTCATGCATCTGTTTTATGGATTCCTGCCCGCTGCTGATCGCCTCTACCGCACCGTACTGGGCAAATGTGGTGACGCAGGAAGGTACATTTTCCTGAAGTTTTGGCATCAGACTCACAATCTCCCTCGGTCCTGCCAGATATCCGATCCTCCATCCTGTCATAGCATAGGTCTTTGAACAGGAATCAATGTAAATTGTTCTGTTTTTCATGCCGTCCAGAGATGCGATATTCACATATTCACCCTCATACAGCAGATGTTTGTAAACCGCATCATAGACCACATACAGGTCGTGTTCCAGAGCCACTCTTGCAATATCTTCCATGACTTCCCGTCCTGCCACTGCCCCCGTAGGATTGCACGGAGAATTGAGCAGTATGGCTTTTGTCTTGTCTGTCACTGCTTTTGAAAGCCCCTCATAGGTAAAATTAAAACCATTTTCTTCGTACACGGGAACCGGCACCGGCACCCCGTGATTCATGCTGATCTGCCCATAATAATTTGCATAGCACGGGTCTGAAATAAGCACTTCATCCCCCGGATCCAGGAGGGTAGCCATGCTCAGATACAGGGCCTCCATGCCTCCAGTACATACAAGGATTTCATTTTCCGGATTATAGGCCACATGATCATACTTCTTTGTTTCTCTGGCAATAGCCTGTCTTAAAGGCAGAATTCCGGAGTTGTCCGTGTAATGGGTCTGTCCCTCTTCCAGTGCTTTTTGTGCCGCCTTTATTACATTTTTAGGTGTGTCAAAGTCCGGTTCTCCAAGAACAAAACTGATGGTATTTTCTTTATTCTTTGCCAGGTCAAACATCCTCCTGATGCCTGACTGCGGCAATAAAGTTGCATCTGATAACTTCTTCATTTTCTGACCCCCTGTCATCAACCTTCATTTTTCATACTGCAGATTGACTGCATGGGGCTCTTTATGTACGCCGGTCAGACAGATCCTGCCTCCGATCCGGCATATCTTTGTCATCTGTGCCGCCGCCTGAGCAGAACCGCTGCACTCAAACACTGTATCAACACCGGCTCCATCTGTCTGTTGTTCTATGTACTCTTCCAGGTTATGATCTTGTACATTCACCGTTTCAAGTCCGAATTCTTTGCAGATGTCCAGCCTTTGCTGATCTACGTCAGAAATAATGATTCTGGAAGCTCCCGCATGTTTTAGTACAATTCCAGTGAGTACTCCGATCGGTCCTGCCCCGATGACCGCCGCTGTATTCAGCATTTAAAAATCTGCCTGGTGCATCGTCCTTATGATCACTGCCAAAGGTTCAATCACTGCTGCCGCCTTATCCGTGATACCGTCATCAAGCTTAAACAATACATCCTCATCGCAGCAGATAAACTCCGCGATTCCCCCGTCCACATCGATTCCGATCAGCTTTAAAGTATCGCACACATGAGGGATCCCATTGGCACAGGCAAAGCATTCCCCGCAGGATAAGAGCGGATACGGCGCAACCCTGTCACCCTTTTTGAATTTTTTGCTGTCCTCTGCAGTTTCTTCTATGATGCCGATAAATTCATGCCCCAGTACAAGCGGTGCCTTTGCCCTGGGATGTTTTCCTGAAAAAATCCCGATGTCAGAACCGCATATACCACAGTAATGCACCTTTATGCGCACCTGTCCCGGCCTTAGTTCAGGAAAAGGTTTCTCCTGAACTTCCACCTTTCCAGGTCCGGCATAAACTAATGTTTTCATACTGCCTCCTTTCACTTGTTCCGTTATCCGGAACACTGTTTCTTAATTGCAACTACATCATAGAAGAATCATTTCAGGCTGTCAATCATTAAGTTCATTTTCCACAATTTAACCAAGACATTAAGGAACAATAGCTTCATTTCAATCTAATATTTGGTTAATTCCTCTAATTAACTTTTGTGCGTCATCTCTTTTTATAGACGCAAAAAAGATGACAGAGGTTCCAAAAAACCTCTGTCATCTTTATATTTCCCAAATAGTATTACTCTAAAATGGCGCCTGTGCTGCCTGATGTGACACTTCTGGCATACCTTTTCAAGTATCCGTTTTTTAATTTCTGCTGTCTTGGCTGCCATCTGCTTTTTCTGTTTTTGATCTCTTCCTCATCTACCAGAAGCTGGATTTTATGGTCAGGGATATTGATTTCAATGAGATCCCCTTCTTCCACAAGTGCAATGGTTCCTCCTACGGCTGCCTCCGGCGAAACATGGCCGATGGCCGCTCCTCTTGTAGCGCCTGAGAATCTGCCGTCCGTGATCAGTGCCACGCTGTCTCCAAGACCGCTGCCCATAATAGCAGAAGTAGGATTCAGCATTTCACGCATACCTGGTCCCCCTTTTGGACCCTCATACCGGATGACCACTACATCTCCGGGTTCGATCCTGCCGGCATAGATTGCTTCAAGGGCTGCTTCCTCACCATCAAAGACTCTTGCTCTTCCACTGTGGCAGAGCATCTCTTCTGCCACCGCAGACCGCTTCACCACACATCCTTCCGGCGCCAGATTGCCTTTTAAAACAGCAATCCCTCCGGTCCTGCTGTATGGGTCCTCTGCAGGCCGGATCACCGTTTTATCCCTTATTTCTTTTCCTTTGATATTCTCAGCCACTGTCTTTAAAGTACAGGTAAGCAGATCCGTGCGGATCAGTCCCAGTTTATCCAGCTCATGCAGAACTGCAGGAATGCCGCCGGCTTCGTTCAGGTCTTCAACATAGCTCTCTCCGGCCGGCGCCAGATGACACAGATTCGGTACTTTTTCCGAAATAGCATTCGCCATGGTTAAGTCCATTCGGATTCCGCACTCATGGGCAATAGCAGGAAGATGGAGCATGCTGTTTGTGCTGCATCCCAAAGCCATATCCACTGCCAGGGCATTTTCAAATGCCTTCTCAGTCATAAGATCCGATGGCCTGATCCCCTTCTTCACCAGCTTCATAATCTGCATGCCCGCTCTCTTGGCGAGACGAATCCTCTCAGAGTAAACAGCGGGTATCGTTCCATTTCCCGGTAGTCCCATACCCAGCACTTCGGTCAGACAGTTCATGCTGTTGGCCGTAAACATACCGGAACAGGAACCGCAGGTGGGACATGCCTTTTGTTCACACACCCTGAGTTCCTCTGCTGTGATCTCACCTGTCTGATGTCTGCTCACTGCTTCCGATACCGTGGAATAGCTGATCCTCTTTTTCTTCATGGTTCCTGCCAGCATCGGCCCGCCGCTTACAAAGATAGACGGAATATTAAGCCTTGCCGCCGCCATTAAAAGTCCCGGCACATTTTTATCACAGTTTGGTATCATCACAAGTCCGTCGAAAGGATGGGCCTCGGCCATAGCTTCCGTGGAATCGGCAATCAGTTCTCTGGTCACCAGAGAATATTTCATTCCCTCATGTCCCATGGCAATGCCGTCGCATACGGCGATAGCCGGAAATACAACAGGCACTCCTCCTGCTAAAGCCACCCCCTGCTTAACTGCCTCCTCAATTTTATCCAAATTTCGGTGTCCCGGGACAATTTCATTTTTTGAGCTGACAATACCGATCAGCGGCCGTTCCATTTCTTCTTCCGTGAAGCCCAGAGCATACAGCAGAGAACGCTGCGGGGCTGATTTATCACCTTGTTTTATGCGGTCACTTCTCATCATAATAACCTCCTCTTAATTTAAGACATCATACCTCTTGTTTGTCGTATTATAATTCATATGATGTCTTATGTCAATATATACATAGTATCTATTTTCTAAAGAATAAAGTGGGCAAGCCTATCTCAGCTCCCCAACACTACCTCTTTGAAGGGCTTGACAACTTTGCGTACCAGATGCGATTTGACGTAGTCAAATGATTTCCTTACGCATCTGTGTACAACCCGCGGAGCGTTTTTTATTACTCAGGAAACACTTTCACACATTAGCGTGACAAGGTCTTTCCTAAGTAATAAAAAAAGAAGGCCTGCGCCTTCTCTTGAACTTTATATTTTTAATTCTTTCATTGCATGTAGGATATGAATCCTCATAGCGCTCCTGGCTCCCTCCGCATTTCTGGCTTCCAGAAACTCCATGATCAGCTGATGATCCTTTAAGGTATCCTGTACCGCCATCTCTTTCTGCCTGGACAGCGTGACTCCCTCTCCGATTCCCTGATAGATCACAGGCATCAGCTGATTCATAAACTCATTGTGAGTAGCCTTCGCAATGGATCTGTGAAACATCTGCTCTTCATTTGTCCGGTCTTCCTTCTTCCGGATCTTTTCTTCCACCTGACGCCCGAAAGAAAGAATCCGGTCAAGTTCCTTGTCACTGGCTCTCAAAGCCGCATAATAGGCCACTTCCGGCTCGAAGATCAATCTCATCTCATAGAGCTCCCTAGCATTCACCTTGACATCTTTCAAAGGCGTGAGCAGCTTCACATCATCCGTGTCGATATCCTGTTTCACAAATGTCCCCCGGCCCCTTTGAATCTCCAAAATACCATTGGCGACCAAGGCCCGGACCGCTTCCCGAAGTGTCGTCCTGCTGATCTCCATCTCCTGTGAGAGTTCGTTTTCATTGGGCAGTTTATCACCGGGCAGAAACCGTTTTTCAACCGTGATCATCGCAAGGATCTCCTCTGCCGCACTGTCTGAAAGCCTTTTTTCTCCCATATTTTTCTCCTTTTCCGTCTCAGGCACATTTTATCCACAATTCTATCTCAGGAATTTTTCCGCTGTCAACACTTGGGACAATACCTTCCACACCTGTTTATATCCCTCTCTGCTGAGATGAACACCATCTACCGTATAAGAAAGCGGCAGTTCTCCATCCTCCCCGATTAATTCCCGGTAAACATCCACATATGGTATTTCTTTTTCCCCGCAAAGTCTCTCAATTTCTGAATTAACAGCCTGTATCTCTTTGTTTGACTTCCCTTCTGACCAGAAAGGAATTCCATTTCCTGTTTTTTTCGTATACATTGGATACAGTGATTCGATACAAATCCTTGTCCCCGGGAGTTTCTCCAAAATCCGCTCTGCCGTCCTCAACAGCTGACCGGCTATCACCTCTGCGCCCCGGTAAAAAGGAAGCAGATAATCATTGGCCCCGCCCTGCATTAGAACTAAATCCGGTCTCAGCGAAACCACATCCATCTCTGCCCTGGCAGCCATCTCCGGCACTGTATTGCCCGCCTCACCTCTGTTATAAACCTGCGCCTCCACATCTTTAAACAATTCCATAGGAAAGTAGTCGGTGAGAGAGTCACCGAACAAAACGAGGACCTTTTCTTTACTCATCGATTCCTACGTATTCATATACTTTATCTATGAATACTTCTCCATCCAAATGATCGATCTCATGGCAGAAACACTTTGCCATCTCACCTACCACCGTATAAGATACTTCATGTCCGTGTTCATCCAGCGCTTCTACCGTCACTTTGGCCGGACGAATAGTTTTACCGAAACGGTTCGGAAAACTTAAACACCCTTCCACACACTCCTGTGACCCGCTGCTCTCAACGATCACAGGGTTTACCAGTTTTAAATAATACCCTTCATGGTCAATGACGATCATTCTCCTTAGAATACCGGCCTGGTTCGCAGCCAGTGCCGCCCCGTTTTCTGCACTGTGCAGAGTATCCATGAGATCGTCAAGCTGCTGTCTTGCCTTGTCATCCACCTCAGGCACCGTCTTACACTTTTTCTTTAATATCGGATCATTTCCGGTACGGATCTTTCTGACAGCCATTTCATCTCCTCCTTCAGTTCTCTGTCTTTCTTATTCTTCATACTTTTTAATACTCTCAAGAAACTTCTCCCCGTATTTTTCAAGCTTAAACTGTCCCACTCCGCTTATATTAAGCATCTCATCCAGAGTCTGCGGTCTTACCTCACTCATGCCTGCCAGCGTCTTATCCGAAAATACCATATACGGCGGTATCTTCTCCTCCTTTGCGATCTCCATCCGAAGCTTCCTGAGTTCTTCGAACAGACCCATATCTTTTTCTTCCAGAGCAGAAGCAGCTCCGGCCTTCTTTTTCCTGGCTTTCGGCGCCTGTTTTTCTTCTCTCTTCGGAACTTTTATAACAAGTTTTTCACCGCTCAAAAGCTCTTCGGACCGGTCTGTCAATTCTATTACCGGATAGTCATCATTGCTCAGGTTTAAAAATCCCTGCATCATCATCTCATTGATCAGCTGTTTCAGTCTCGGAACTGTCATATCCGGCAATGCCTTATATTCCGGATTTTCCTCCAGTCCTCTCTGACGAATCTTTTGATTGTCTGCCCCTCTCAGGACATCCACGATCAGATTGACTCCAAAACTTCTCTGACAGCCTTCGATACATCTGACAACTGCCTCTGCCTGCTCTGTCACATCCAAAAGATCAAATTCTTCTAAACAGTTACTGCAGTTCTGGCATTCCGCGCTGCTTTCTTCTCCAAAATAATCAAGGATATAATGCCGCAGACAGCTGCTGGTTGCACAGTAGAATGTCATCTGTTTCAGCCGCCCCAGATCCTTTTCCATGACGATCCTGCGGGTCTCCTCGTCCAGTTCCTGATTATCCTCGCCGTGTTCAATCAAAAAACGATTGGTCCTCTGGTCGGCGGCACCAAAGTACAGGATACATTCTGCTGGCTCTCCGTCTCGTCCTGCCCTTCCGGCTTCCTGATAATAGCTTTCCATATTCTTCGGCATATTATAATGAATGACAAAACGCACATCCGGTTTATCAATACCCATGCCGAACGCATTGGTTGCCACCATGATCTGTCTCCGGTCATAAATAAAGTCATCCTGATTCTCACGCCGTTCTGTATCCGACAGTCCCGCATGGTATCTGGTCACCGAAAATCCTGCTTCTCTGAGCTGATAACATACTTCTTCCACACTTTTTCTGGAAAGGCAGTACACAATGCCGCTGCTTCCCGGCATTTTTTCTTCTTTCTCTCTTAAATAGGATTCTAATTCCCGGTATTTATCTCTGGGCTTCTTAACTCCAAAGAACAGATTTGCCCGGTCAAATCCTGTTGTCACGACCAGCGGGTCTCTCAGATTTAGGATATCCAGGACATCCTCTTTTACCTCCACAGTGGCCGTAGCCGTATACGCCCCTAAAACCGGACGCCTCGGCAGCTTCTCCAAAAAGGAAAGAATCTTTAAATAGCTGGGACGGAAATCCTGTCCCCACTGAGATACACAGTGTGCTTCATCCACAGCCAAAAAAGAAATATCCACGCCGGGCGAAAGAGCAAACCGTAAAAATCCCTCTGTCTCCAGCCGCTCCGGAGCCACGTATATGATCTTATACCTGCCTTCCCGTGCCAGATCCAGGGCTTTTCTATACTGTCCCATGCTCAATGAACTGTTCAGAAAAGCTGCATGTATCCCGGCCTGATTCAATGCTCCCACCTGATCCTTCATCAGAGAGATCAAAGGGGAAACAACCAGCGTAATCCCCGGCATCATCAGCGCAGGGATCTGAAAGCAGAGCGATTTCCCGGCACCCGTGGGCATGATACCCAAAACGTCCCGCCCGTCTAAAACCGCGTCGATTAAAGGCTTCTGGCCTTCCCGGAAGTCATCAAATCCGAAATATTGTTTCAGTAATCCGCGTGCATCCTCCATATGTAACCTTTCATTCTGTAGTCGTTTTTAACTCCGTATACTTTAAATTCTTTCCTTTTACTTTATCCACGGGATACTTCTCTCCGTTTTTTTCAATTTTAGCAAGGAGAGAATCTTTCAAATCAAATTCATACATCTGAGAAAAGCGGAGAAGGAAGAAAAACACATCCGCAAGTTCTTCCGATATGCGTTCCCGTGCTGTATCCCGATCCATCATCTCCCCCATTTGTTCCTCTGATTTGAACCGGAACAGATCCAGAAGCTCATTGGACTCGGTTGACAACCCGATGGCCAGATCCTTTGGCCCGTGAAACTGATCCCAGTCTCTGTCCTCACAAAACTTTTGTACCTCTTTTGTTAAATATTCTAAAGTGTCCATATACCTTCTCCATCAACATCTGGTTTTCATGAATACTGCTATTATATAACAATTTCCCCGGGTGTGGTATACCCTTCTTTAAATTTTAGAAATATTTTACATTTTTCGTTTTAGGAATGCTCCTTACAGGACATCTCACTCACTTCCAGCTTAAAAGTACACACTGCGTCAAACATTTCCTCTGAAAACTCCCACTCTTCTTTCCCGGTGTTTTGATACATAATAGCCAAAAGCGCCTTTCTTTTTTCATTCGTATCTTCCACAAATGATACATTTCCGCTTCCTACAACACTCTGAAACCGGGCGGAATAGCCGCAGGCTTTTGTACTCTCATTCAGCTTATAATTTGTATCCAGTTCAAACCCTGCACAGGGATTTTTGGAGATCAATTCAATTTTTCTGCCCTCACCTGCACTGTGGAAATAAAAAGTCCTCTTTTCGCCATCCTCACAGTATCCAAAACTTAAAGGCACGATATAGACGCTTTCTCCATCCGCAAATCCCAGCCTGCAGCAGCTGCACGCCGAAATAATTGCCCTGATCTTCGCAGGATCTGTGATTTCCCTGTCTTTTCTTCTCATGATCCAGTCCCCCGTAAAATACTTATTTTAAAATCCTTCTGGACAGTTCCTTTACTGAAAGTCCATTTTCTTTGATCTGTTTTCTCCATCCCATCTGACCAGCCAGCTTATACATGATTCTCGGTATCCCCGGAGAAACAAACCGGTCTTCGGCTTTCCGCCCGGTGCTGATACTGCACGCCATCTCTTTCAGCACAGCGGAGAAATCTTTCTTGATTCCTTTTCCTTCCGGTATATCAGAAAGCATGGGGATCATTCCTCCCCCGCCGATGCCAAGGCCCTGTCCCCATGAGAGACCTGCTTTCTTACACCAGCACTTCATAATGTTTAGGGCAATATGATTTTGATATCCTTCGTAAAATCCACAGTTTACAACCGCATAGACCATCCTGTCAGTCTCAGATTCCTGAAACAATTTTTCCATCTGCTGCAGCACAGCCGTCAGATGAGAAGGTACACTGTCCACATATAGAGGAAACGCAAATACAAGGCACTCGCTGTCCATGACTGCTGCTTTCATTTCTTCCGTCAATTCCGGCTTTCGGACAGAAATTTCTTTTATGTCCTGCCCTTTCAGCAAATCTCTGAGTTCCTTTAAAATAACCCCGGAACTGCTCCCTGAAGGCTTAGGACTTCCGTTGATACATACAATCTTCATGTTACCTTCCTCCTAACTCATCCGGTGTTTTCACAAACCGTATTCCCTGCACCTGGGCATACAGATTGACCGCATTAGCTCTAACAAGCTCCTCTGCAGTCCGCTTCTCATCTTCTGATATACATTCTCCGTAAAATCCCACTTTTAATTTTAATATTTTATCGTATCTCTGTTTGTGGTGCATTTCGCCATTCTTAATCTTAAAATACGGATACAGATAAGGGATGCTCCGGTCCAGCACATTTTTCACAAAAGGACTGTAGCCTCCGTAACAGCACCGGCTGATGATCCGGGCCTCCTCACACCGGGCAAGCAGTTCTCCCATATCACCATACTGGTCTCTTATAATACATTTGCCCGGAGTCTTGATCCAGCATCCGAAACAGCCGATACAATTAAGGATTTCCCCGCTGTTTCCTATCAGGACTACATCTTCGTCCGGTTCAGAAAATATATTTTTGAATTCTTCTTCGTCCAGATCATGAATGATTAATTTCATATTTCCCCCTCTCATAGTATAAGTTCTGTCTATTTATACAGCCTCGAAAATTCCATTACCTGTTTTCTCAACGCCTCCAATGCCTCTTCTTCCTTGTCCGGTTCCTGGTCATATCGGTTCAGCAGGAAAAAAATCGGGGCATAAAAATTAACTGCCATGGCTTTTGGGTCTTTCCCATGGAAAATGCCCCTGGCGGTCATTTCCGCAAACAATTCTGTCTGATAGGACACTGCCGCATCCATAAAAAGCCCCCGGTACACTTCAAACACCTCTCTGTCCCTGTACTGCTCGATCACAAGCATCCTGCGGAACTTAGACGCAAATTCATCTTTCAGATAAAACAGGAAAATCTTTTCACTGAGAGCAAGAATCCCTTCCTCGCTGATGCTTCCATAAAGCTCTGCGGCTTCTGCCATATCGTGTTCATCGGGCAGGCCGTACTCCTTGGACATCTGCTCCATCCGAACCGACATCTCCTGAACAATCGTATCAAATATTTCTTTCTTGCTTTTGAAATGCTTATATAAGGAACTGTCTTTTATGCCTACCGCATCCGCAATGTTTTTCACACTGGTCCCCTGATACCCATGTTTAGAAAATAGCGTGAGCGCTTCTTTCACAATCCGTTCTTTTGTATTCATCATCTCTCTCCCTGTAATAAATCTTTTACCAGCTGTTCCTGTTCAAACAGGGCACAGCCTCCGGTATGAAATTTCTCAAGGCTTCCGCTTTCCTGCAGTCTCGAAAAAAGTGGAGACTGCAGTGCCTCTTTGAGGCTTGTATGTACCAAACTGGTATCTGAATAGGGAGAAAACGGACAGGGCTCTGCGCCGCCGGATGCATTGATATGGAAAAATCCCCTGCCTGCCGCCAGACATCCTCCCGAAGCCCTTTCATCTCCCGGAAACGATATAAACACCATATCCTCCTGTTCCTCTCTGAGCTTTCGGATCCTTTTTTCCAACGCTTCTCTCTCTTCTTCCCCCGGAGCTAAATACTCTGTCTTTCCGTCAGCCGGTACATATTCCACATAAACGACCGCCTTACAGCCATTTGTTCCAAGTTCACCGAGGAATTCTTCCGACGTGACCTCGTAAAGATTTTCCCTTGTCACCGTAACCGATGCGCCGAATAAAAGGCTCCATTTTTTTAAACTTCCCATGGCCTGTCTGAGCCTTTGATAGACTCCGCTTCCTCTCCTGGCATCCGTCTGTTCCTTGCCGCCTTCAATGCTCAGCACCGGAAGCAGATTCCTGTTTTCCGAAAACAATGTAAGGCAGCCTTCCTGCATTAAAGTCCCATTCGTAAACACCGGAAAGATCACCTTTTTATGTCTGCCTGCAGATTCTATCACATCCCTGCGCATCAAAGGTTCCCCTCCGGCCAGCAAGATGAAACTTATGCCCAGTTTTTCTGCCTGATCAAAAATATCATTCCACTGAGCGCCGGAAAGCTCTCCTTCAGGCTGACCTTCAGCACAGGCTCCGCTGGCCCTGGCATAACATCCTTTGCAGTGAAGATTGCATTGACTCGTAATACTTGCAATTAAAAATGGCGGAATATGCCCGCCCTCTTCTTCTGCAATTTCTCTTAATCTTCGTGCTCTTTTTCCCGCCGCCATAAATTTCAGCATAAAAAAGCTTCCCCTTGGATCTGAAACTCTCAAAATACCGCGGAGGATACGTTCAACCCCGTCACTTAAATACTTCTCCAGCCGAAAATCCTGCATACTCTTGCCCTCCTTTGACACGCCATATATGGCTAGTAATTGCTAGCTTCTGTCATCTTCAGTATAGGGTAGTGAACACTAGCCTGTCAAGTATTTATACGCCGAATCTATATTTCTTTCCAATAATCAGACATTTTGAATCTGTCCCATGACCGATTTCCTCCGTCTTTGCAATGGGAATTCCCGGACCAGCCGTATTCTTCACCAACTCCTCCATCCTTGGAAGACATCCTCCGGCTTCCATTGCTGTAAATGTTCCGAGTAAAATTCCATTGACCTGCTCAAAGACTCCAATCTGTTTTAACTGGTTTAAATACGTGACCATCTGAGGAACCTCCCCTCCTCTGCTCTCCAGGAATAAGATCTTATCCTGCATATCCGGCCAGAACGGGGTTCCTGCCAGCTTCAGCAGACAGCGGATATTTCCTCCCACCACCATGCCTTCCATTGATGTTCCTCTGATCAGCCTGGTCCTGAACTGAAACAGGCCGTTACCGTTTCCAAGCAGTGAATCTTTAAAATTCTTTTTCTGCTCTTCTGAGTGATCCATGACCAGATTCCGGACTTGGTACAAATAAGATTTCCGGCCTGTCTGCTGAAAGACTGCGTTTACGATTACAGTGAGATCGCTGTATCCGAAAAATGGTTTTAGATGTTCTCTTATGACTTGAAAGTCTAAATTCGTCAGAACTTCATTGGCCAGATCTCCTCCCGAAATATCGAAGACCGCCCTGATTCCGGGATTCCGGTAAAACTCCATAAGTTCCCCTGCGCGCTGCCTCCCGGTTCTGTCAAAAACTGAGGAACCGGCATAAAGATACCGGCTGAAGACTGGTTTTAATCCCAGCTCCTTCAGGGCATTTTCCAGCGGCATCACAGCGGGCCGGGCCGAGTCTGAAAGTCCGTTGGAACAGCATACTATTCCAACCTTATCCTGTCTCCTAAGCATCATTGCCCTTTCCCTCTCTTAACAATTCCAACCCGTTTCATATCCTCTTCCAATAATGCGCACGGATGATCATATGTCTCAAAACCGGCCGGCGAACAAATATCTCGGTTCACCCAATGACAAATATCCTCCTGATACATCTCTCCCAGATTCCAGGGCTCATCTGTATAATCCAGGCGTTCTATTGCCTTATTAAGCCCCGCCACAGGCTTCCGCCCGTGAGTCTTTGTGATCTTTAGCGCTCCGGCCAGATTAAAGTAAGCATTGATCTGCTCCTCTTTATATCCCTCACTGCGCAGACCGGCCTCTATGGCTTCTTCTGCCCTTTCGGGCAGCACTTTCCAGTCCGCTGCTTTCATTCCCGCGAGCATCACAAAGAACCGATTGTTTGCATTGACCATAGCCAATGCTCTTTTTCCCATAAAACGTATAACATGCAGTTCCCAGCAAAAAAACAAGTCGGTGGGCTGCCCATACGGCGGCTGTTTTACCTTCAGATGCTTTTGTAACGTAATCGTAATCCCCAGCTGCATTTGTTCTCCTCCTCGCTTTTGGCTTATTCTAAATCTCTTATCTTTTTCAGCTCCTCCTCAGACATAGAGTCCAGCAAATAACTGCGGTCCTTTTGCTGCTTTTCTAAATATTTTTCTCTGAGTGTTTGATTGGCGAGATTCACTTCTTCCAGCAGTTCCCTGGCTGAGAGCAGAGAACACCCCTGGCCCCGGATAATGATCTGTTCCATGCCGTCAGAGGTGGCCACCGTAACATCATATTTCCGTCCATGTTCGTGCGCAAACTTCTCTATATATTGATCTGCAGTCTCCGCTTCCTTCGTATATACCACATGGATATTATGATAATCGAGTATCTCCGTATCATGGCCCACAACGCGGTAGGCATCAAAAACAACGATCAGCTGACATTTTCTGATTCCTTGATAGTTGCTCATAATATCCAAAAGTTTTCCTCTGGCAGCGTCGATATTTGCCTCTGCCAGTTCTCTTAAATCCTCCCAGGCAAAGATAATATTATAGCCGTCCACCAGCAGATATTTTTCACCCGGCTTTTTCTTCACTGAAGCCCTGAAAGCCGAACTCTTATAATCATCTATTGTCCTCTCCAGTTTCTTTTTGGCCCATCCGGTCTTTTTCTTTCGGTTCGCAAAATAAGTCTGTTCCAGAATCCGGTCGATCTCCTCCGTATCAATCCATTCTTCTTCGGTATAAGAACGGCGCACCGCATTCTCTTCCTCTGTCTCTTTTTCATTATCTGTAAGCTGGCTGTCCACATGCATATAATCCTTGACCTTGTCCCAGCTCACTGTAAATCCTGCCCCGTGTGAGCAGAAGACAGAACCCGTCGGATTATCTGTATCCCGTTCAGAATCATAGCCGGTATTTTCGATCACTTCGTCTGCATTGTGACAGGGCCTGTAACCGTTAAGGGCACAAAAAAGACGGCCCCTTCCCTTCGCGTAAGCTATGACTTCTCTCTGATAGCCGTTCATCTCTGAGACCGGAGCACTTCCGGTCAGAACTGACATCTCTCCCTCTGTCTGAGGATTCTCAAACTCTCCGTACATCCGCTCAATATCCGACATAGCCCGTCCCACCATCTGCTGAGGCACTTCCAGGCGAAACTCATAGTACGGCTCTAAAAGGACCGACTCCGCCTGTTTCAGGCCCTGGCGCACCGCCCGGTAAGTAGCCTGCCGGAAATCACCGCCCTCGGTATGTTTTAAATGTGCCCGGCCCGCCGCTAACGTGATCTTCATATCAGTTATCGCCGAACCGGTGAGGACTCCGGAATGCTCCCGTTCCTGAAGATGAGTCAGGATCAGCCTCTGCCAATTTTTATCCAGCATGTCCTCACTGCACTGAGTATCAAACTGAAGACCGCTTCCCGGCTCCAACGGCTCCATGAAAAGATGTACTTCCGCATAGTGCCTCAAAGGTTCAAAATGCCCAACACCCTCCACTGTATTTTTAATAGTCTCCTTGTAGACAATATTTCCAGTCCCGAATTCAACTTCTGTATCAAACCGTTCTGCAATCAGGCTTTTCAGTATTTCCAGCTGCACTTCCCCCATGATCTGCACCTGGATCTCCTGAAGCTGCTCATTCCAAACAATATGAAGTTCAGGTTCTTCCTCCTGAAGCTGCCTCAATTTTGGGAGCATTACTCCAGCACTCACTCCTTCCGGCAGTATGACCTGATAAGTAAGCACCGGTTCCAGCGCCGGCTCATACCCGGTATCCTCGATACCAAACCCATCTCCCGGACGGGTATCCGCAAGCCCTGTGACCGCACAGATCATTCCTGCCTGTGCTTCCTCCGCCGTCTGATATTTTTCTCCGGAATAAATCCTGATCTGACTGACCTTTTCCTCTTTGGGTTTTTGTATCAGCGCCGATCTTACTTTCAGCACACCTCCTGTGACTTTTAAATGAGTCAGGCGGCTGCCCTGCTCATCCCTGGAGATTTTAAACACCTTTGCTCCGAATTCTTCGGGATAATCCACAGGCCGGGTATAAGACCCAATTCCCTGCAGAAATTCCCGGACTCCGTCTGCTTTCAATGCAGACCCGAAATAGCAGGGAAATACCCTTCTCTCTGCAATGATCTCTGCAATATCCCTGCTGCCAATCCTTCCGCTGTCTAAGTATGTGTTGAGCAGTCCTTCGTCGCAAACTGCGATATCTTCATAAAAATCCTCACCGCACTCCCTGCTGAAATCAACACAGCCCTCATCGAGCCGATTTTTTAATTCTGTCAAAATCCATTGTTTGTCAGTACCCGGCTGATCCATCTTATTGATAAATAAAAAGGTCGGAATTTTGTATTTCTCCAACAGGCTCCACAGCGTTTGCGTGTGACCCTGCACCCCGTCGGCACCGCTGATCACAAGGACCGCATAATCAAGAACCTGCAGAGTCCGTTCCATCTCGGCAGAAAAATCCACATGACCCGGTGTATCCAGGAGTGTAATTTCCATTTCTCCGAACCGGAACACTGCCTGCTTTGAAAATATAGTAATCCCCCGGTTCCTCTCAATCTCATGGGTATCCAAAAACGCATCTTTATTATCAACTCTTCCCATGCTCCGGATGCTGCCGCTCTCATAGAGCAGACCTTCCGACAAGGTTGTCTTTCCCGCATCCACATGGGCTAAAATTCCTATACAAGTATATCTCTTTGGTTTGCTTTCAGATGTAGCTTCCATTATAATTCCTCGTCCTTTTTCTCCTTCTGCTGTAAAAATTTATTGCTTTCTGACTCTCTGTTTCCGCTCTCAACTCTTCATCATGTGGGCAAATACAATTTATATTTCGCTGCAAATAATTGCTCATTGCCATGTAAAGATATCTTTTGATCTAAAATATTATAACAAATACCCTTTAAACAATATAGGTATTACTTTATCTAATACATGAAAAAACAGCCCCAGATCAAAAACCTGAGACTGTCCATATTACTTTTTTTGATAAACAGAATGTCCTAAAAACTCCCACTTCCCGTGCCCCGGCCGAATAATTTCTCCGTTCCCGAGAAATAAATATCCTCCCGGTTTTAAAGACTGATAAAGACCCTGCAAAATCTCTTTTTTCTTTTGGATATCCATATACACAATCACATTCCGGCAGAAAATCACATCATACTGCTCATCCGGCCACTGAAGCTCTGCCAGGTTGTGATAGCGGAACCGCACCATATCCTTAATCAGCTGAGTCACTGCATAAACAGTTCCATCCTTCTTAAAATATCTCATCTTCCAGTCCACCGGAACTTTTATAAGCTGCCGGGGCAGGTACTTTCCTTCCTCTCCCTGTGTGAGTTCGTGTTTTGCGATGTCTGTCCCGGTAATCTCAATTTTGGGAAGTTTCCACCCCCGTCTGCGGCATTCCTCCGCTGTAATGGCAATCGTGTAGCATTCCTCACCAGTGGCACAGCCTGCGCTCCATATGCGAAATACGTTTTCTCTATCTCTTAATCTCTGTAATATTTCATGCTCAAGATACTCAAACTGCCCGCTTTCTCTCATAAAATATGTATAATTCGTGGCTGTAAGATCAATTAAATTCTGTTCTGTCTCCGGATCTTTCTTTACTGTCTTTACATACTCCAAAAAACTCTCCAGATGCAGCCGTTCCAGCTCATGCTGAATCCTGCACTGAATTAAATTTCTTTTGTTGGAAAGCTTCATCCCATATCTTTTCTGAATGTATTCTGTCAGGGCATCAAACTCATCTTGATTCATCTCAATCATTTTCTTTACTCCTAGGTTTTACAGAGATCATCTATTTTTCAGTGAAATACGCTCTGCGCGATAAGCTCTACCCACAGGGCACACCGTATTTTATGCCCTTGGGGCTTGGCGCGCTTCGCACGATAAGGTTTACTTTACAACTGTTTCAGACTCTTTTCAAGATATTCTTTCAGATATAGACATAATTTCACCAAATTTATGAAGTAAGACATTCTTTCAATGCTCTTCCGTAAATATTTGTTTCTTTCATGCACTGAATAAAACTTGCTTTTGTCACTCCGCTTTTCTTTGGACGAAACTCCCATTCTGTCGTTGTAAGAGCCTTATCTGCCATTGCATAAAATTCGTTCTCACACACTTCTATATCATCAAAACAAACCGGAAGCCCCATACTCAGATTGAATTTTGCGATTTTATCACGTTCTTCAAACTCTTTCGCAAATGTGAGCAGACACAGTACTCCTAAGGCCACTACTTCCCCATGAAGATGACGGTGCCCTCCCTCCGTAACCGTTGATCCATAATATACACAATGTGCTAGACTTGAATTATAGTAGTAATCAGGCGCACTGCTGACCATATTGGAAACAAGTCCTGTACTGATGATAATATCCAGCGTCACCTGTTCCAGTTCATAGGAAACTCTTTTCTTCCTTAAATCTTCCAGCGCTTTTTTTCCATAGTCTATCAGCGGAGCTGTACAAATACGGCTCAGCTGGACTCCCATCATAGGCGTATGAGATAACTCATCTTCCCGGGACGCAAACACGGCCTCACATTCCTTGCTCAGGGCATCTCCGATCCCTGCCCAGAGGAGCTGTCCCGGAGAATCGGCTATAATTGATGATTCAATGAATGTATGGTCCGCTGCTTTGGGATAGTAGTATTCGCGAAAAGAACCATCCGGATGATAAATCACTGAAATCGCAGTCACTGCCGCACAGTTGGATGCAACTGTAGGAAAACAAAACAGCGGTTTGTCCAGCTCATTGGCCAGATATTTACCTGTATCACAGGCACGTCCTCCTCCAACGGCAAAAATCATATCTGCCTGCTTCACCACATCCTGCTCCATCAGAGCATTCCCGTTTTCGTATGTAGAATCTCCTCCGTACCAGATAAAGTCCAAAATCTGCACGTCAGAATCCTTCACCCCCTCCAAAAGCTTCTCTTTTGCTTTTGACATTGCCGTCTTTCCTCCGATGACAACTGCTGTCTTTCCAAGAAAACGAGCCTTCTCCGGAATTTCCCGATAACAGCCTTCTCCAATGGTATACCTGGGTAGATTTACACTGTAGTAACTCATATATTGTCCTTCCTTTCTCATTTTATGCAGCCTCACAGAATATTCATTTATTCCGCCGAGGAATTTCTTTGCTTTCATAACGGACTAAAAAGTCTCCTTATGTCGATAAACATAAAGAGACCAAATCATCCGCTATTCATTTTCGGACTGCTGCTGATACATTGAAGTCATTATAATCCTCAAAAAAATAATATGCAAGTACCTTTTACACCTGTCAAATTTTCCTAGATTTATATAGACGGATAGTATCTTCGATTGCGTGATAATCCCGCTCAAACAGCTCATCACTGATTTGGGTCTTTAATACAGCCTGAGGAACCCTCTCTATAATTTTATCAATAACAAATGCCTTGCTCTTCTGTTTGTATTTAGGAAGCTGATTTAATTGCTGTATATGAGCCAGTTCCGGCCTCCATAGCAATTTCATTTTATCTCTCCACACGAGTTTCGGATTTTTGACCGGACTCCGGAGCAGATAGAAATCCACCTGATCACCTATCTCTTCTGCCGTAATGATTCCCCACCATTCCGGGACCTTTTCCTCTATATGCAGTGCATGTCTGGTGCCTGCTACTACATAGTTATAGTCGAAAAACCGGTCATAATCTTTGACCTGTCTGTTCAGCCGTGTATAACTGTCCGCATCGCTCTTAATCTCTATACCAAAAACAGAATCTTCTGTAACCATGACAATATCAGCCCTGGAGCGTCCCATCTGTTTTTCTTCTATAATCCTAATTTTATGGTAGCGCTCCTCCAGAAAATCAAACAGAGGATCGCGTATGTCTTTATCGTACAGCATAAATTCCTTTTCGTTTTTATGATTTAGAAACCTTTATACTTCGTTCTTCTTCCTCTGCCTTCAAACTATCGTTTATTTTATTCTCTATTGCCAAACAATCGCTTCTTTTTTATCCATTACAACATCCTTGGTTTTTCTTTTATCAGCTCCAGATTAATATTTTCAGCTACTGATAAGTGACGGTTCAGCAGCTTCTCAAGCTCTGCTCCATCCTGCTTTTCCAGAGCATCCATGATCCCCTGATGTTCCCTAATTGTCTCCTGCATCCTTCCTTCCCGTGTAAAAGAAAGAACATTCTGCCAAAAGATACGGTGCATATATTCTTTATATAAATGAAGCATTGCATCATTTCCCAGAAATTCTACAATACCTTTATGAAACTCATAATCGATCCTCGCAAATTCCTCGCTGGAACCATTTGTTTCGATCAGATTCTGCTGCAGTTTAATCTTTGTCCGCAGATCAATCAGACATTTTTGTGCATTAGCTGAATCCAAATCTGCAACCAGCTGCTTTAAACAAAAGGTTTCGATAGCATTCCGTATTTGATAGGTCTCCCTGATATCATCCTCCATCATTTCATGAATCATAAAGCCTTTGCTTGGATAGACATCAATATATCGTTCCTGCTCCAGCCGTAAAACAGCATCTCTCAAAGGTGTTTTTGAAATTCCCAGTTCTTCCGCCACTTTTTTCTGGGAATAGATGACCCCATGCTCCAACTTATCGTTCAGTATCAGATCTTTCAGATAATCATATGCTTTGGACTGCAACAGCTGTGTACTTTTCATACTACTACCTCATCTTCTATAAAAAGCCTCTTCATATTGTTAACAATTACCTAATACTATAGCATATCTTTCAGAATCTTTCATCCACCGCAGATTATTATGGAACAAAAAAACATCCTTTTTTCTAATCTCTCTGAAAAAAGGATGTCTGCTGAAATCTTAAATTGCTAAAAAATCACTTTATACAACATTGCCGCAAGAAATGCTCCCATCAAAGGACCTGCTATGGGAACCCATGCATATCCCCAATTTGATCCTTCTTTATTTTTTATAGGGACAAGTGTATAGATAATACGGGGCATAAGATCTCTTGCCGGGTTAATGGCATAACCGGTCAGTCCCCCAAAAGACATGACCCCTCCTGCCACTCCGCAGAATACAAAGAACATTGCCACTCCATTTGCCGGATTTTGATGTCCAAGGGAAAGCAGGACAAACATGAGACAAAAGGTTGCCATGATCTCTGACAGACAATTCCGCCAGGAATTCTGAATTGACGGACCTGTGGTAAATACACCCAGCTTGGTACCCGGACACTCTTCTTCATCCAAATGATCTTTATACAGCTGCCAGATGATCAAAGCTCCGACAGATGCCCCGATGCATTGTGAGATGATGTATCCCGGAACAAGGCTTCCGCTCAAATTTCCTGCTGCCCAAAAACCTACCGTCACCGCCGGATTACAGTGAGCTCCGGATACAGGTCCAAAACACACTGCTACCGTCACCATTGAAACACCCCATCCAAGAGCCGCTACAATACCTCCGGCCCCGCACATACCGGATTTACTCAAAGAAATATTGGCACAGACCCCCAATCCTAACACCATAAATAATGCAGTTCCAACCAGTTCTGCAAGATACAGATTCATATGTTCCATCTGCCACTCCTTCCTGAACCGCCGTTTTATCAGCGGATCAATTCCTCAACAGCCTCTTTCAGTGTAGAAGTCTCTCCTACATTACCCGGAAAGATAATATATGGGATTTTCGGAAATTTACTTTGTTCGTCTGTCTGCCAGACAGGAATTCCCGGTTTGATCTGGCCCATAACATTTGCTTTTTTCACTGAAAGTGCTTTCGTCCCAATATCACTGGATGTAATGCCCCCCTTTGCAACCACGAAGGCAGGAACAATTTTCAGTCTTCCCACCAGAGCCTGTACCCCCTGTGATATCTTTACAGACCGGAGCAGCGCTTCCATTTTGCTGTCATTGTCAACCGTCAGCAGCCTGCGTTTTGTATAACATACAGCAGTCTTTCCGCATGCTATGATCTGTTCACTAAGACTGACCACCCGGCTGATCTCGCCGTCAAAAATCTGATCTCCCTTCAGCACCAGATCCGAGTCAAATTCAATCCCTGTTACCTCGTCTAGTGTCAGGAGTTCTTTTAACTGCGCTGTCGTCTTATTGGTATGAGAACCCACTACTACAATTCCCCCATGGTTTGTATCTTTAGTTATCATCTCTTCTCTGGTCAAAAGCTTCCGGTCTGATACCCCTCCGATCACTTTTACCAGGGATGCTGCCGAACGGAATAAAAATGTCTTCCCTTTTCCCATAGCCCGGTAAAGCGCAGTACAAAATACTTTAAGGTCACAGTAATCCACTGCATTGACAATCACCTTATTGAAATCTCTAACAGTCATCAGCTTTTGCTCGATTTGTGCATAGTTACAGTTTCTGAGCATTTCAAGAGAAATGCAGACGGTATCTTTACCCTTAAACAACCCTTGATTTTTTTCTTCTACATACTCTCTCAGATCTGAGCTCTTGTATCCGAACGTTTTATCTTTGGCAAATTCCGTCTCTCCGGCCGGCACCAGCATTTCATTATCTTTTACATAATGGACATTATCAATGGTATATCTTCCGCCTTCTTTGAAAAAGAAACACAAAATCTCCCCGTCCACAGAATGACCGCCCTGCTTTTCCATGACTTCCTTTAAAACATTTGTCTCTAAAGGATAATGCCCTCTTAACGTGGAGTCACTCCTGCTGATCAACACGTATTTCTGATTTAATTCCCGGGAGATTTCTTCTGCTGTTCGGGCAATTTCTTCATGCACCTGTCTTGTCTGTTCCGGTGTCATAGACCTGGAATTGGTTAATATGTAAAATAGTCTGTTTTCATCAATAAAACCTTTTCTCATACTGGCTTTTGACCAGTCTGTAAATACCGAAATATCATGAACAGTCTGTATTCCGGTAGGGTCATCATCCAAAACAACAAACTTTGTCTGACTTTTATTAATTTCTTCGTTCAACAGACGATCGATTACCCCTTCATTTACAGGACTGTACTGCTTTAAAACTTCTGTCTTCCTATATTCAGCCATGATTCATCACCTCTCAGTATTCTTTCGTTGTACTTTTTACTACTGTCTGTGCAAGTTTCTCAAAATACTGCACGATCCCCGCATGATCGTCGTTCATATGTCCCTCTACCTTCAGAGCCTGAAAAATCTCAAAAAGCTGACTGGTAAAAGGCACCGGCACGTCAATTTCATGGGCTGTCTCAACTACATTTTTAATATCCTTGTGATTGATAGAGATCTTCCCTCCCGGGTTAAAATTTCTTTCAAGGATCATCGGCATTTTTGCATCTAAGACAGCACTTCCGGCCAGTCCGCCTCTGATAGCCTCATACACTTTGGATGGATCTGCCCCGGCCTTTGATGCAAGCACAAAAGCTTCTGAAACGGCAGCAATATTCATATTTACGATCACCTGATTGGCAAGCTTTGTAATGCTGCCGCTTCCGCTTCCTCCAATCAGAAGTGCCGAAGATCCCATGATCTCAAAATATGGAATCAGTCTGTCAAAAGCGTCCTGATCGCCTCCCGCCATAATGGCAAGTGTTCCTGAAACAGCCCCTGGCTCCCCGCCGCTGACAGGAGCATCCACAAAACTGACCCCCATCTTTTCCAATCTGTTATAGCATTCTTTCGACTGTACAGGAGTCACAGAACTCATATCACATATGACCGTCCCTTTTTTGACCGCAGATGCAATCCCGTCTTTCCCGAAAACAGCATCCTTCACAATCATACCATTTGGAAGGATCATAAAAATAATGCCGCATTCCTTTCCAATCTGCGCCTTTGTTCCTTCTAAAGCTCCAAGATCTGTCATCTGTCTTACTGACTGATGATTCAGATCATTCACCATCAGTTCTATCCCTGCATTCTTTAAATTAATGGCCATTGGGAGTCCCATGATCCCAAGACCTATAAATCCTACTTTTGTCATTTTTCTGTCTCCTGTCATTTCTCTTCAATTTCCGCTATGCATACAACCTGGCTGGAATCCAGTCCTTCAATTCTCAGTGGCGCATTGATAAAATTCAGTATTTTCGCACCTTTTGGAATTTCTGAAAGATGCATGTCTTCAATCCCTGTCACAAATTTCCCTGTATAGAATCCCAAAATATTTCTGTGACAATCCGGAGGAAGTTCTCCTTCCGGCACTTTGTCAGACGGCGATCCGATAGCGAGAAAATCCATTCCGATTCCCTTTAAATCCGGAAAATTTTCGGAGAGGTAAATACCCGCACTCGGTGCAATATACGGTCCTTCCTTTTGGTATCTCTCCGGCTCTGTAAACTTATACTGTTCAAATCCTGTACGGATCAGGGCAAAAGATACCTGTGATAAAACATCCGCAAAAGGTTCTATATCCTCTTTGGTGATTCCCTGGGCATCGCTCTTTGGTATTTCTAAAAGCGCGGTTTCCTTGTGAAAGAAATATTCTATCGGCAGTTCATTGATACTGATCCCGTTTTTAACAAAGTGTCGTGGAGCATCCATGTGAGTTCCAAAGTGATTGGGCAAAGTACTGATAAAGGAACAAAACGGACAATCCTCTGATACATCCGTCATCTGCTCCACCTTAATAACCGGCTCTCCCGGCCATGCGAATCCTTCAGGGTCTAATTTGTGTGATAAAAATAAATACATTGCAGCTACCTCCTTCTCTCTAAAAACCTAAAATGAACCTATACTTTTGATACGATTAGTATACCGGTATATCGGTATATCAGTCAATGGTTTCTTGACATTTTGTATAATTTATATATTATTATCAATTATTTATTGTGCATAATTATAATAGTTTTTCTTTTTATTAACAAAAAGAAGTCTCTCTACGTTAAAAAACATAAAGAGACTTCTGATGTAAATTTCTTTCTAAGGTTATCTTAAAACTTTAATCTGAACTCAATAACTTATTAATTCCCTGAGCAGTCTGCTTCCAAAGCAAAACTGAAATCATCCTAATTTCTTTCCCAACAGCTCATAATAGAAAATATACTGCTGCATCACACCCTCACACCCTCTGTATCTCTCTGCCGGAAACCCGTCAGGATAATGGCCTTCCAGAGCCTGTCTGATATGGGTGTCCACCGGAAATGCCTCAAAATGATGCAGCGCAAACAGGCAGATACAATCTGCCACTTTCTCCCCGATACCATACAGTTTCATTAATTCGGCCTTTGCCTCTTTATAAGGCATCTGTTTTATTGCCTCCAAAGATACCTCTCCTCCGGTCAGACTCTTTGCCGTCCGCACTACATACTTGCTCCGGTACCCCAGGTTGCAGTCCTTTAAAGCATCCTCATGAAGCTCCGCCAATATTTCTGCTTTGGGAAATGTATAGTAAAAATTCCCGCACCCGTCAGATCTTTTCTCACCATAACGCTCACAAATATTGTCAATGCACCGGCGGATACGGACAATATTATTTTGCTGTGAAATTAGAAATGAGACGATCATTTCCCACAAATCCTGCCTCAAAATACGGATGCCAAAACCAAATTCCGAGGCTTTTTTAAGGTAACTGTCTTCTTCGTCTATGGATTCTATGTATTTTTTGTAATCTGCATTCAGATCAAAATACTTCTTCCAAAATGTCTCATACTTATTTTCATCACAGTGAAATGTGCATTGGCCTCCATTCTGGGTCACTTCTAAATATTCATTTCCTGCAATTACTGAATATAGATTGTCACGCTTCTGCCTCATGCGGAAACACTGACCGGAATCGCAGATCTGTGCAATGTTAAAACAGTCTAATTCTTTTGTTATCATAGTACTCCTTATACTGTAGATATATAAACTTTCTTTTTATACTTCAACATTTTCTCTTTGCCTCATACGAAATTATCTAACTTACATCTCTTGTATTTCAGCAGCTTCAATCACTTATAGTTATTTCTAATACGTATACCCAAAGCGGTGGGATGACTTGGATGCAGGATTTCAATCACTTATAGTTATCTCTAATACACTAAGCCTGATACTTGAACGATCGGGGACACCGGGATTTCAATCGCCTATAGCTATTTCTAATACCCATTTCTTCCGCATAAAATAGTCATTCTTTTAAAACAACAATTCTTACCAAAAAGTTCATATATCTCTACATCCCGTATAAACTCGTATTTTTTAAAACGGTCGATCCCCCATACTTTTTACGCTATCATAGGTCGACCTTTATTAAATATCATACTATAACAACTGCCTTTTTCCCATATATTTTAAAAATTTATAAAAAATACTGGTACAATCCTCTAAATGTTTTAATAGCCTCAGAAACGAATTCTGAAGTTATTAGGAGAAAAAACTGCAGTATTTAATTCATCACATTTTATACTTCCGATAATCATTAAAAACAAATTTTTTCACAATTCAGTCTCTATCAATTATCTCATCCACCCGATCCAACACCGCCTCATAATCAACCTTCTCATAATCCGTCACGTCCAGTTCAATCAGGCTCCCCAGCTGAAACCTATCATAACCTTTATTTAAACACCTGTCTTTAAATATTTCATAAGTCACCAGAGCATCCGCCTTCGTCCGGTCTTCCAGTACGTCCCCTTCATGATATCGTGTCACCAGATGTGCCAGGTGTCTGGACGGTTCCAGGTCTCTGCTTTTTGAACGCTCATACAGAACATCAATGTCTCCGGTAAGGCGAATCGTGAGCACTTGATATCCATAAGTCAAAGACAGACTTTCAAGCCTTCCCTTCTGTTTCTCGCTGAACGGATAATCCGAAATTACCGAGTGCTCCCCGCTCATGAGTTCCTCCAGCGTTTCATAGTACAACTCCCAGCTTTGATCTTCCAGACGAGTCTTTTCTTCGATATTTTCAAATCCAAAACGGTCCCACAGCTTCTCTTTCATTTCATCCTGAGAAACTACAATAAATTCACTGTGCCGCTTCAAAATACGGCTGCACAGAAATGTCTTCCCTGTCGCCGGATAACCGGCAAGGAGTATCATTGCTTTTTTCATACATCTCTCCCAAAGAAACAGACTGCCGCGGCAAAGCGGCAGTCTCCTATTATAATGCTAATTCAACTGTCAGATAATAAGTATCTGCCCGGTAATAAGCTTCTACATACTCTCTTGGAATTTTATTTTCATCATAGGAAACACGTTTCACATAGATCAGCGGGGCTCCCTCTTCCACCTGAAGCAGCCTGGCCCTCCGCTCATCTGCCAGAATAGAATAAATCTTTTCTTCCGCTTTTGCCAGCTTGATATGGCAATGGTTCACATAATACACTCTCAGCGATTCCTTGGAAAAGTCTTTCTCCAGGGCCTCCGGAACCCACTGATAATCCAGATAGTTGGTCTCAATATACATGGGCTTTTCATCTGCATACCGGACCCTCTCAATCCTGATCACTTTTGCCCCTTCTTCAAGCTGAAGATTTTCCAAAACTTCCTGATCCGCACTGATGACCGTCTTGTCCAGAACCTTTTTGCTCGCCACTCTCTTGCCGTCGCTGTGTTCCCGTAAAAAATTGACGATCTTCTGGTTATCGCTTTTTGCCTTCAAGTTCTTTACATAAGTCCCATGGCCGCGTTTTTTTTCGATCAGCCCTTCATCTGCCAGCATATCCATCGCCTTTCTGACCGTAGCCCTGCTGACCTTGTAATATGCCATCATTTCACTCTCCGCAGGGATCAGATCCCCGATCTGATACTTTCCGGTGACAATGTCCTGGTACATATAATCATATATCTGGTAATAAAGCTGTTCCCTTCCGCTGAAATCCAATTCGTGTTTCATCGCTTACACCTCTCTGTAACTATATTCCTAAAATTATTCCATCAGCTCCCCGCCCACAAGATTGATGGACTGTCCGGTCAGATAACTTGAACTGTCCGTAGATAAGAAGATCGCCGCATCCGTTACATTTTTCAGATCTACCAGCTTATGCATCGGAATATTCTTCTCAAAATACGGGAGCACTTCTTCCGGATCTAAATTTCTTTTCTTTGCATATTCATATTTTAACTTCTGCCACATCTCTGTCGGGACGATTCCCGGACAGATGGTATTTACCCGTATGCCCTTGTCCGCAAACTCTTTTGCGATAGACTGGGATAATCCCTGAACTCCGTATTTGCTTGCGCAGTAAATGGTCTGCCAGGAACTTGGCTTTTTCCCTGAAAGTGAAGACATATTGATGATCGTTCCGCCTCCGTCAAGCATCTGCCTCACTGCCGCCTGACAGCATAAAAAGGTAGCTTTCAGATTCACATTGATTGTCGTATCCCAAAGTTCCTCGCTGCTTTCCAGAAACGGCGCCATTTTGGAAAATCCGGCAGAGTTAATCCATGAATTGATTCTACCATATCTTTCGGCTGCTTTACATGTGTTTTCATCAATTTGCTCTTTCTTCGTTACATCCGTCTTAAAAAAGCAGGCCTCACCGCCACCGGCCTTTATTTCATCCACAACCTGCATAGATTTTTCTTCATTCAAGTCAAAGATCACAACTTTGGCTCCTCTCTTTGCAAACTCTTTTGCCATAGCGGCTCCCATACCGCTTCCGCCTCCGGTGATGACGGTTACCTTGTCATCTAATCTCTCCACATTCATTTTAAAAGCCTCCTTTACTTTTTGATATACTCCGCAACATTGACCTGTTTATCCTGAGGCATCACCTGGACAAAAACATTGACTCCCTTTTGGATTAAATCAAGGAAGTTTTTATTTTCTTCCGGGTTGGTGGAAATGTTTTTATACAAAACACTTCTCCCCTCTTTTGCACCCATTCCTCCCACGTCAATCTCATCGATTTCAATTCCGTGATCCACCATGTAATTTAAAATCTCCGGTCCTTTCACAAGAAGGATGGTCGGAGCCTCCAGCCCCTGTTTCATAAATTCCACCGCGTCATCCCTGTTAAAGATTCCGATGGCAATCTCATCGGGCACTGCCATTTCCAGCACATTGATCATAAATTCATCTTCTGCCACTTCATCATCAGCCACGACAACCTGCACTGCATTTTTCTGCTTGATCCATGCCGTCATCACCTGCCCGTGGATCAGCCGGTCGTCAATTCTTGTTAAGACTAAGTTTTCCATGCTTCCTGCCTCCTTCGCTTAAATTCATTCCCTTTACTGCCAATGCTCCCGGAGAGACCGCTTCCTGTATCAGCTCATCCAGTGTGCTCTTTTCCGTCCTTGCAAAAATCAGAGTGATCAGCATCGGCATACTCATACCTGAAACCAGACCGATCTTATGGTCTTTCGCCAGGTATCCTGTACTGTTAAAAGGGGTTCCCCCTGTCACATCCGTAAGAACCAAAGTGCCTTCCTCTGATTCGTACTCTTTTATCTCACTTTCCAGTCTGTTTCTGTATGCTTCCGGCGACTCTCCGGGCATGAGAGGGACAGCTGATATCCCCTCCTGTTCTCCTGCCACCATTTGGAGGCTTTCTAAGAGACCTTCACAGAAACGCCCGTGGCTTACTAATATAATATGTATCATAACAGCACCCCTCTATCCTACAAATCCCAGCACTCCCAGATAGGATGCCGCAATTCCTACAATGAAGATGCCGATAACGATCCATGTGACATTGATCTTCTTTGAAACAAGCTTCCATACGATCAGGGTAATAGCCAAAGGAATCAGTCCCGGAAGAAGGGAATTTAAGATCTCCTGAAACTTCACGACACCACTGCCCACGGCAATTTTAAACGGTGTATTCACCGTAATCCTTGTGGAAGCCATGCATCCCACAACCATAAGGCCCACAATGCTGAACGCATTGGTCACCTTATCGATCACGCCGTTTTTAAGAATTTTCAGCAGAGTAGATTTTCCGTATTTATAGCCGTTCATGAACATGAAATATCCGCATGTAAAAATCAGGATCTCAAACAATACCGTAAAGAATACCGGTCCGACGAAATTCCGGTCCAGAGCCATGGTACAGCCGATACCTGCTAAAATCGGAAACAGGATTCCCTGCATAACGGTGTCTCCGATACCGGCTACCGGCCCCATCAGTCCGGTGCGGACAGAATTGATGTCCTCTGCAGATACGCTTTCTCCGTTGGCTCTGGCCTCTTCCATAGAAACCGTGATCCCGTTAATGATCGGCCCGATGGTAAAGACTTCTGAGTTATAAAATACCATATACTTTTTAAGCTCTCTGACCCGTTCTTCATTGGATTCGTAGAGACGTCTGATCGGCCCAATCATCAGGTTGGCGATTCCTAGTGCCTGCAGCCGTTCATAGTTGTAGCATGCCTCTGTGCTGGTAGTGGCAAGCCATGTCTTTACAAGATCTCTTTTTGACAGTTTTTTCTCATAATCTCTTGCCTGCGTTTCGTCTGTATAGTCTGTGCGCTCTTCATTTTTCTTCAGAGTCAGGCGCTTCACTTTCTTCGTTTTTTCTTCCTTTTTATTATCAGCCATAAACATGATAATTGCAATGATTGCCGCGAAAATCGCAACGGCCATAATATCCAGTTTTAAGTAGATCGTCAGGAAAAATCCGGCGAAGAAATACGGAATCAGCTTTTTCTTTCCAAGATAGTTTAAAAGCATGGCGATTCCAAGGGCGGGCATGATCCCTCCGACGACCTGGAGCGCAGATACAAGACTCTTCGGAATCGCATTGATCAGGGCCGTGCCCCAGGACTTCCCGGACATCACGAGGGCAAAGGCGGGAATCCCATACAGAGCAAAGGCCACCAGGAAAGACGGGACAAAGTTCATGAGCCTCACCCCTCTGATATTTCCCTTCTCAAGCATTCCATCAGCCCTGTGGATCCAGAAAGAGTTTACGGTCATATAAACCTGGTTCAGTAAGAGTCCGAACATACTGAACGGAATGGCAAATGTCACCGCCATGGTCGGGCTTGCGCCTGAAAGAATCGTCATCGCCGTGCCGAAGATCCCCGCTACGATCGTATTGCTCGGCATGGTTCCCCCTGCGGAAATCCATCCAAGATAGATTAACTGAATGTTGGCTCCCGCCAGCATACCTGTCATCGGGTCTCCCATAAAAATACCGGTCAGCAGACCTGTGGTCAGCGGATACACCAGACATTTTGTCACCGGACCGAAAAACCACCACTGGCCCATCGTTGCCAACAAAGCTACTAAAATCGCTGAAATTACCATCTTAAATCCTCCTCTTTTCGATTAGTGTTTTCCGGTTAAACGGACCATCACTTTTCCTTTCTTTGCATACTTCTGTGTCTTAAGCTCCTCGCCCATCTCTTCCAGGTCAAGACTGGCACTGATGATCGCATCGGTATCAAGCTTTCTGCTCTCTAAAAGCGCCACCGCCCGTTTCGTTGTATTTGGATTTAAATAAGAAGTATAGATGCTGAGTTCCTTTGTATACGCCTCAAATTGGTTCATGGAAATCGGCTCATCCGGATCTCCGAGCCCAAACAGCAGTACCCTGGCGTTTTTTCCCGCAATCTTTAGAGACTGCTCCATGGTCGCTTTTAATCCGATACATTCGATAACATAGTCAATATTAAATGTCTCAGCCAGCTTTTCTATCTCTTTGTCGTCCACTGCATAATCGGCTCCCAGCTCAAGAGCCAGCTTCTGTTTCTCTTTCTCCCTCTCAACCACGATAATGACAGAGGCCCCTGAGAGTTTCACCATCTGAAGCATCAGGCTTCCGATAGAACCCAGACCGTAAATTACCACTGCCGAGCCGCTTCGGATCTGAATCAGATCCAGTCCGTGGATCACACAGGACAAAGGCTCTGCGAATGCCGCATTTTTAAGATCCAGTTTCTCCGACACTTTATAGACGTTCTGCTCCGGAGGGTAAACATAGTCAGAAAATCCTTTTGCCACACCGTGCCTTTCAAGACAGAAATTCGGAAGCCCCTGCTGGCAGTAGCTACATTTCCCGCATCCGTAACTGGGATCTGCCGCGACCCGGTCTCCGGGCTTAAAATACTTAACCTTCGGACCCACAGCCGTCACGATCCCGGAACACTCATGTCCGAGGATGATCGGCGGAATCACCGGACTGGCACCGTTTTTCCCCTCAAACTTGTGAATGTCTGTGCCGCACAGTCCGCACCATGCCACTTCGATTTTTACTTCATCATCTTCCGGTTCCCGGTCAGGTATTTCTCTCACTTCATAGGTCCGGTCCCCTGTATAATATCCTGCTCTCATCTGCATCACCCGCCTTAATTGAGATTTTTAAAAAGTTCTATTTTCCTCTGTACTACCTGGTTGACTGCTTCTATACACGGCATTACATTATTTCTAAGAGAACTGCTCTCTGATGTCTGTCCAAAAAGCTCTTTGGACTTTTTCGTCCAGGTGACCAGAAGTTCTGTACCCACATTAAACTTCCGAATTCCAAGATCGATCACTTGTCTCACATCTTCATCCTTTACTCCGGTCCCGCCGTGAATAACCAGAGGAAGGTCTACCGCCTCTTTAATCTCTTTCAGTCTTTCAAAATTAATGTTTGTCTTGGACTTATACTGTCCGTGATTGGTGCCGATCGCCACTGCCAGCGCGTCAATCCCTGTCTTCTTCACAAAGTCCACTGCCTCTTTTGGGTCTGTATAGCGTACTTCTGCCTCTGATACGGCTACTCCGTCCTCTGTTCCCCCGACGATCCCCAATTCTGCTTCCACAGAGACATCAAACTTTCTGGCATATTCAATGATCTGCTGTGTCTTTAAAATATTTTCTTTCAGCGGCAGGGATGATCCGTCAAACATGACAGAACTGTAACCGGCATCGATCGCCTCTTTGATCTCATCATACTCTTTTGCATGGTCCAGATGAAGCACCACATCGATTCCTGCTTCCTCTGACATGGTCCTACACACAGATACCAGATTTTTATGTCCCACATATTTAGCAGTTCCGACACTCGTCTGAATGATCACCGGTGTTCCCTGTTCTTTTGCTGCCAGGATAATCGCTGGAAGCATTTCCAGACTGTGGGTATTAAACGCCCCCACTGCCATGTTCAGTTCATCTGCTTTTTTCAAAACCTTTTTTAAATTTGTATACATCTTAACCTCCTCAAATATTAACTGCTGCCTTTTGTTTTAAAATTCTATTACTTCACCTCCCATCATTTTATCCTAACGTTATAATGTACGGACGTTTGTACTTTTGAATGTATTATACAACTCTTTTTTCGATTTGTAAACAATTTTTAAGCCAGAAGATGAAAAAATCTTCTGGCTTAAGGTCATTCTCATATTCTGTTGTTTATTTAACAGTACTCTCTCCCGCCCAAATCCTGCATTGTGCAATCTTCGGTTCCGGGTCAAATCCTTCTTCTACTCCCATGGTAGACAGCATCTCACACGGAAAATCCGGACAGACTCCACAGTGGTCCAATCCTTTTGCCTCACAGCAGGACTTCACTCCGCACTCACCGCCCCAAAACGGCTGTTTCATTTCTGTGCATCCCGTACAGTGGACCTCCTCTTTTCGCTCACATGAATTGCAGCAGACACCGCATCTTGATTCAAACATAATTATCCTCCTAAAAATTTTATCCTGCAGTTACATAGTTTCTTTTAATTCCTCAATCCACGTTTCCAGTGCCTGTGCCAAGATAAGCTGCTGCTCTAAGACAGCCATTCCTGTTTTCGGAATCTCCGGCAGATGTTCTTTCAGGCTTATATTTTCTTCGATATATCCTTTTAAAGTCTCCATGTTGTTTTCGATCTCTGTCAAACAGGACTTCTGTTTTTCCTTCGGCAGACTGTCCAGATTTACAATGACGGCATTAAAGTCCAGAAATATCCGGACCGGCTTTGAGGCAATCTCCAGCATAAGCTTTTCAAATTGCTTCTCTCCTGCCTCTGTCAAAGAATAAACCGTTTTCTCCGCCATATTTCCTTCTTTTACAACATCCCCTTTCATATAGCCCTTCTTTTCCAGCTGAATAACCTTTTTGTAAATGGAAGGCGTACTGATTTTTACCCATTTGGATATATTGCGGTACTCTACGATCTTTTGAATATCGTATGCACTCAAAGACTCCTTTTTCAAAATTCCCAGCACGATAAGATCAATAGTTGCCATGATTTCCCCCTTTTCGCTTGACAACCACTATAATTTATAGTAGTATGTGCTTCGCCGATAAAATCACTATAATTTATAGTAATATATTTTATATTTTATGTCAACCGAAAGGAGAGTTCATTATGAGTGAACAAAACAAAAAGATAGAACTGTTAGGAAGTGCTCCGATACCAAAAGCGCTTTTAGCCATGGGGCTGCCGACTATGATCGGAATGATGATCAATGCCTTATACAACCTGGTAGACGCATACTTTGTGGGAGGGCTGGGGACCAGCCAAATGGGTGCGATTTCTGTGGCATTTCCTCTGGGACAGATTGTGGTAGGTTTAGGTCTGTTATTCGGAAATGGGGCAGCATCCTATATTTCAAGGCTTCTGGGAAGAGGGGAAAAAGAAACAGCAAATAAAGTCGCCAGCACTGCCCTTTACAGCAGTATATTTGTGGGAGCTATAATCATAATTTTTTCCATTATTTTTCTGACTCCAATCCTTAAGATGTTAGGTGCAACAGAAAGCATTCTTCCCTATGCAGCAACCTACACAAGCATTTATATCATTTCATCAATCTTCAACATCTTTAATGTAACAATGAATAATATTGTCACAAGTGAAGGAGCCGCTAAGACAACGATGTGTGCCTTGCTGACAGGTGCTGTACTGAATATAGTGTTAGATCCAATTTTTATCTATGTTCTAAATCTGGGTGTCGCCGGTGCTGCGATCGCTACGGCCATCTCACAGATGATTTCTACTGCTGTGTATTTATGTTATGTATTCAGAAAGAAAAGTGTATTTAATTTCAAAATAAAAGACTGCTGTTTCTCTAAAAAGATTATGTCAGAAATTATGAAAATAGGGATACCCACACTGGTCTTTCAGCTGCTGACCAGCCTTTCCATTGCATTAATCAACAAACAGACAAAAGTATATGGAGACTCTGTTATTGCTGCTATGGGCGTGGTCACAAGAGTTATTTCTATGGGAAGTCTCATGGTCTTCGGATTTATCAAAGGCTTTCAGCCGATTGCAGGATTCAGCTATGGTGCAAAAAAATATGACCGCTTACATGAAGCGATCAAGACATCTATCTTATGGTCCACAATCTTCTGTTTTATCTTCGGAGCAGCTGCCGCTTTATTTTCTTCATCCATTATATCAGGATTTACAGCAGGCGATATAGAGATGATCCAGGCCGGGCAAACGGCACTGCGGGCAAACGGATTTTCTTTCCTGCTCTTTGGTTTCTATACTGTATACTCATCCCTTTTTCTTGCCCTCGGAAAAGCAAAGGAAGGTTTTATCCTTGGTGCATGCAGGCAAGGAATTTGTTTTGTCCCTGTCATCTTATTACTGCCTGCGGTTTGGGGCATCAACGGAATCCTTTATGCCCAGCCCATTGCTGATGTGATCTCTGCTTTTGTCACAATTTTCATGGCACTGTATCTTCACAGGGAACTTAAGAGTACAGCAGACATTGCTGTCCAAATCAGCAGGAATCCCCAACCAGACAGTATGAAATATGAGTCTTAATCCTGTCTGTACAAAATCCCCGTTTCCATGCGGTTTGACGGAACGGGGATTTTTCTCTCTCGCTCATAAAAAAATATTATGTATATTTCTTTCTAAGTAATTTTAATATTCTTTTTAAAGCTTTTTTTCAAAAAGCTAACCTCTGAAATCGATTACTATCAAAGGTTAGCTTTGACAAAATATAAAATTAAGCCTTTACAAGCTGTTCACAGTATCTTTTCCATAGTATACCTTAAGAATTAATTCTTTCATCTCTTTTGCCGTCGGCTGAATCGGATTAAATGGCGTTGCCACGTCACTCATTGCTTTCTCTGTTAATTTATCCAAATTTTTAATAAAAGTGTCTTCCTGTACCTTCTCTTTCATTGACTTTGGAATATTAATTTTCTCACTCAGCTCAGCAACTGCATCCGCCAATGATTTTTTCCCAATAAATCCTGCAAGTTCATCATACATTTTTTTAACTTCATCATTCCGACTGTTATATTCCAATCCATATGGAAGCACAATCGCATTGGCAAGCCCATGAGGCACTCCATATTCCGCCCCGAAAGAATGAGCAATCCCATGAACAATTCCTAATCCGGAATTAGAAAATGCGATTCCTCCCATACAGGATGCGGCCAGCATCTCTGCTCCCGCATTTTCATCTTCCGGATTTTCGTACACTTTTTCCAGGCTTTTATATCCATAAAGAAAAGCGGCCAGGGACATCGCCTTTGAAAATGGATTTGCAGTCGGCGTTACATAAGATTCTATTGCATGTGTCAGGGCATCCATTCCGGAAGCTGCCGTTAAACTCTTGGGCATTGTTGCCGTAAATTCAGGATCTAAAACAGCGGCATCCGGAACCAGCCTTCCATTCATGTCTCTGACAGAATATTTTTTCTTTTGTTTCATATCCTTAATTAAAGCTGCGCGGGTTGCCTCGCTTCCTGTTCCGGCAGACGTAGCAATACAGCAGACTTTTGCTTTCACTCTTAAATTCTCTATGATATTCGGAGGCATTGTCTCTTCCAGTGTCCGATACGCAGGATTCTCATAAAACACCCACATAGCTTTTGCTGCGTCCATTGCTGACCCGCCGCCAAATCCAATAATCCAGTCCGGTTTAAAAGTTTTCATTCTTTCTGCACCCTTTAAAATTGTTTGAAAACTTGGCTCCGGTTCAACTTCTGTGTAGGCCTCGTATTCAAAACCGGCTTCTTCTAAAACATCCGTAACTTTTTTATAGGAGCCGACATCGATAAGAACATTTCCGCTCATGACAATAAATGCTCTTTTCCTGGGTCCTTCCAATGTCTTAAGCTGCTGTACCGCATTCTTCCCCCAGAATACTTTTTCGCACCCCAATTTAATAGAATACACGTGATCACCATCCTTTACTCTCTAGTAAACAATACAATTTTTAATTACTTTTTGGGCCGCATGTTCAAGTATCGCCTCTTCCAGCTCCTCAAGCGGATATTCCTTTTGAATAAAATCATCACTTTGGATCACTCCCATTTTTAACAATTCCAACGCAGTCTGAACATGTCTCGGCGTTGTGTGAAATACTCCTTTGACCGTTATTTGTGAATAGTGCAGAAGAGCTGCATCAAGAGAAAGGATACTTTTTTCCTTTGTTCCGCCGAACAAAAGAACAAAACCGGCTTTTCTGGCCATCTTAACACTGCTTTCCCATACATTGATCAGACCGGTGGCCTCAATTACAATATCTGCACCCCTGCCTCCTTCTGTCATCGCTTTTACTGCAAATGCGCTGTCCTCAATGTTTGTAATATTTAATATCTCATGAACCCCAAGCTTCTTTGCAAGCTCCAATCGATTTTGTGCCTTATCCGTAACAATAACATGGGCACCTTTTAACACTGCAAGCCTCGCAAACATCAGGCCGATCGGACCTGCACCGTTTACCGCTACCACATCGCCTAAGTGAATGGGACATTCCTCAATACCGTATACAGCACAGGAAAATGGTTCCATCAGACAAGCATTCTTATGAGAAATTGATTCATCCAGCAAAAACATATTCTGTTTTACGATTCTCTCCGGTACTTTTACATATTCTGCATATGTCCCTCTGTTAAATAACATGTCTTCGCACATAGACGGAAATCCCTTTTTACAGAAATAGCAATGATTACATGGGGCTGTATTGTGAACAGCAACCCGGTCTCCTTCTTTGAAATTCTTGACCTTTTTCCCCACTGCGGCAATCACTCCTGAGTATTCATGCCCGAATGGATGCGGTGGTTTCAATAAAGGATATCCTCTCTTATATATTTTTACATCCGTCCCACACGTAGCAGAGATCTTGTTTTTTACTAAAACATCTCCTTCCCCGATTTCAGGGACTTCACATTCTTCAATCCGAAGATCTTCCTGTTCATACAAAACTGCTCTTCTCATTTTCATTCCTGGGCTCTGCTCCTCTTTAAATTAACTTGGAAATCCCGGTTCCAAAAGGAAAACCGGGATTGGAACATCAGTAACAATTAGATGTTTGATCTTCTTTGTCTTTCTTAGGCTGTCCATATGATTTAAATTTCTCCATAACCACGTCCATTTCTTCGTCGCTTAAAACGACCGGTTCGCCGACTGACATCGCCCGATACTGCATTTCCGCACAAAATTCCATATTCACTGCCAGCCCAAACGCTTTTTCAATCCCCGGTCCGCAGGTCAAAAGCCCGTGATTTGCAAGTAAAACAGCTTTTCCCTTTCCGCAGGCTTTGATTGCTGCCTCCGCAAGCTCTGGAGTTCCGAATGTACAGTATGGTGCGCACGGTACCTCTGCTGTTCCTGCACCTCCGATGACATAATGCAGTGCCTTAATCGGCATATTAAGACATGCAAACGTTGTACAATAAGCAGAATGTGTATGTACGACTGCCCCTGCATCCGGTTTATTTACATAAAAGACTGTGTGCAGGCCCCATTCACTGGAAGGCTTTTTATCACCTTCAACCACATTTCCTTCTAAATCCATCACAACGACATCCTCCGGGACAGTTTCAAAATAGCCTACGCCGGACGGACTGATTGCCATCAGCTTTTCTTCTGCATTATAGATACTGATATTTCCGCTTGTCCCTTTGCTGAGACCGGCTGCACTCATTTTTTTGCCGTACTCGACTACCAATTCTCTTTCTTTTTTTAATAGCATATTGTTCCCCTTTTTAAAATGTGATCTGGTTTAAATTGACGATCATATCACCGGTTTTTGTTTCCCAGAAACGATTAATCGTGTCTGTCAGAAGTTTTGGAGATTTTGGAAGAGCATCGACAACGTTTCCGGCGTTATGCGGCGTTAAAGTAATATTATCCAGTTTCAGTAACGGATCATCCTTATCCAGCGGTTCATTCCAATACACATCTAATGCTGCTCCGCCAATCCTTTTATTCTCTAATGCTTCTATAAATGCTTCTTTATCCAGGACCTTTGCTCTGGATGTGTTGATCAGATACGCCGTCGGTTTCATAAGACTGATAACTTCTTCATTAATACTGTTTTCAGTCTCTGGTGTTACTCTTAAATGAAGCGATATAATATCTGCTTCTCTGAACACTTCTTCTCTCTCTTTCATTGTTACAGCAATGCCTTTGGCATTCATGACATCCTGCGTCACAAAAGGATCATAAGCAATGATTTTCATGCCGATCCCGGCAGCTTTTTCCGCCACTAAACGTCCGATATGTCCCAGACCTATGATCCCTACTGTCATCTCTCTCATTGCAGTGGTATATGCTGAATTAACATACTCTTTTCTCCAGATGCCCTGTTTCATTGCCGCATGGGCTCTTGCAATGTTTCTTGTCTCTGCAAACATTAAACCGACCGCAAAATCTGATGTAGCTTCCGCATTTCTGATCACATGCATCACTGGAATATTTTTTTCAGTCGCGGCTTCCACATCTACATGCTCCAGACCCCCGCGGCATGTTCCGATCAATTTTAGGTTTTGAGCCCTCTCAATTAATTTTCTCGGAACGGGACAAAAATGTACCAGCAGAATATCTGTATCTTTTATCTCAGTATAAAGTTCTTCCGGGATCTCTTCTGCCTCCGGTCCCCTTGTTTCTATGTTTAAAGCCTTTTTCTGAAAATCCTTTCGGTCATCTGCATTCCATATAATCTCTTTAATTTCCGGTTCATCATCAATATTCAGGCTTTTTGCGGCTTCTGCCAGCAATCCGCTGCTCACGATGATGTCCCCTACTACTGCAATCTTCATAATTTCCCCTTTCGTTTCAAACTATCTTTCACACTGGGTCTTATGCAGTTTCTCCGCCCGATGTTCCTGCGGCTGCCTGTGCTCCTCCCATCGCATTGTGTTCTAAATAATCCCATACTTTTTGTTTATTCTTCTTAAATAATACGAAGCACAAAAGATAGACAGCTATGACCAGTCCAATAATGATTGGGTTCATGGTTAGGAATGCGTATGTAATAAGTCCTGCCGTACAGTTTGACAAGATAAATCCGATAATTAAAACGGTTCCTGCAGTCACTTCATATCCGGCATTTACTGCGATCTCAGTAAATACAGCTGCCCAGGAGGATGCCATTAACAGCTTTGCGCAGAACACAATGCAGGCTGCAATCCAGGATTTAAAGATATTGCCGTTTGACAGAGATACCGGTACTTCTACCATATATGGAAGAGAAGGTAAAACCATCACCGGAAGAACGACATTTCCAGGCAAAATGAAGGCTAACAGAAGGGCGACCGGGATAACTAACAGGCCTGTTGTCAATGTAGCCGCTTCTCCATATCCCAATGCATCATTTACTGCGATGATAAACTCCCGGTCCTTTCCATACTTTGATTTCTTTAATGTCTTTCTTGAGTAATCCGTAATGACCGTAAATCCTGAGGCAAACAATCCCGCAATTTTAGGGAAGATTGCCATTACCGCTGAACAGGTGACTGCAACATCTGCAACCTGTCCCCATGAAGTCATCTCATTTAAAGTGGAGATATTTCCGACAATTCCGAGGATCAGGCCCACGATCAAGCCTACATACATTGGTTCACCCAGGAATCCGATTTTCTTCTTGATCGCGTCTGGTCTTAAATTAATCTTATCTGCTCCTAATTTCCCGAGTATAAAGTCTAAGACTAAATACAGCGGTACATCCCCCATGTGATGAGGTGCTATCATTGCACAGCCTGGATAGTGGTAGTATGTTGACCATCTCTTTTGAACAATCTCCGCAAGCAGCAAGACAACCAAATTGACAAAAAGCATAAGAACAAATGACATCACAAGATTTCCTTTGATCTGGTATAACAGCGATCCCCATACGATGATTGAGTAATTATTCCAAAGATCCGACGGCTGAAAAATATCTGTAATTTTTACAAGGAAGATTACAATCTGGAAGATCAGCCCGACTCCGATAAACATCATTCCGATGTCTGTCGAATAAGCCACCGAAGCAACGGCCTGCCACCCTACATCCAGCGCCGGCAGATTGATTCCCGTCTGTTCAATCAATTTTGTCACTAATGCTGATAATACGCTGCCAAACGCACTGGTTATAAACGCCATACCTTTCAAACCGACACCGATCAGCACAGCAGACATAAAAGCCTTTTTTACCGGCGCTTTGAATATTAAACAAATAATAAAGATGATAATCGGCACTGTTATATAGTTTCCGAATGTATCAAAAAACAGTTTCAGTGTATCCCACATATTTCAACCTCCTCGTATGAATGTTTTCCCGCTTTTCAAAGCTACAGTTCCAGATTCTCTACCTCCTGCATTAATTCTTCAATAAATTCCTCTTCATTAATGCCCACAAGGAAACCTGTGGCATTCAAAATGGGAACCCCGTAGTTTCCTTCCACAGGGCTTGTGTAAACGATCAAGTCATAACCGCCTCCCTGCATGGCACCCGGAACACCTCCGGGACTCACTTCCGTAGCTTCCATCTCATATCCTTTTTCCTCAAATATATCTGCTAATTTTGAAGAAAGCATTGCTGAGCTCACCGTTCCCGAACCGCACACTGATAATACTTTTATTGCTCTCATAATTTCTCTTCCTTTCTAATCTTCTAAAATTTTTAAACAATCCAGGATTTCTGATCTGTCTTTAGAATCCCTGATTTTCTTCAACAGCTCTCCGTCTTGAATGATCTTCATCATCTGCTTCAGCATACTGATCTGCATATCTGAGTCTTTGATCACCAGAGGAATGATCACTTCACAATCCAGCCACACATCTTTTGTTCCCATTGCACAAAATCTTACAGGTTCTCTGGGTATGATGACACCTACCGCCGGTTTATTTACATATGTATTATTTGTATGGGGAATCGCAATCGCAACTCCTTTTCCGGGCAAACCGGTGGGATATACTTTCTCCCGGTCTATCACAGCTTGTGTATATCCTTCTTTTACATACCCTTTTTCATAAAAAATCGTTCCGCCGAGCCGAATGCAGTCTTCTGCCGTTTTAACTTCTGCATCCATAACTACAAGTTCTTCATCTAGCAGTTTCAAAAATGGTCACCTCTTTCTTTTTTAGACTTTTATAGAATATTTGGTTATCGATAACTTAATTTCTAAATACACTATAACACCAATGTTTTTTATCAAAAAGAGCAGTTTCTTTCACTTTTTATTTCGCCGGTTTTACATTTTTTATACCTGTTTTATAAGAAAAATATATCCCATACCGTAATGGCTGCTCCGAACACAATAAGCGCCCCTGCGGCAAAACGGACATACCTGAGTGTTTTGGGGATTCCGAATTTTTCATAGTTATGAAAATGCATAAATACCAGAGGCCACTTACATAAACACATCCCTATGACAACTAACGGTATATGTGTCCACCAGCCTTCCATTGAGAAACCAATGCTTATTAAATTAACAGCAGCACATATTCCAATAATGACATATGCTTTGAGCCTTGACGCTTGATCCCATTTAATAAATCTGGACGTTTTGTTATAACAGTCCATACTACAGCACTGGACTTCTTCTTTTTCCCTTTTCAGCCAAACAGCTGCCGGCTTTTTAGTGATTGGCTGCCCACAGTATATACACCTTTTTTCCATAGAAACCTCCTTTCAAAGGATGTCTGATACCTCCTGGTCCGGTTCTAAAATTATTGTACCTTCCCCGCCATCCATATAAATATTAGTTTTAGAACCGGCTTCCTCCAATATATTTTTCACACCCACAACAGCCGGTATCCCTAATGCTTTTGCAAGAATCACCGTATGAGATGTGTTCCCTCCTCTTTCAGTTACAAACCCTTTTACATGTGTTGTGTCCATCCGCATGATGTCTTCCGGCGTCAGATCCGCCGCGACAATCACAATGTCCTCTTTTGTTTTTGAAACTTCATCCATTGGGGAATTTAATCCTTCCATCTTCCTGATCAAAGCATCACACACATTTTCAATGTCGGTCCCCCTCTCCCGCATATATGGATCATCCATACTTTGAAATATTACAGCCGCCGCTTTTTTCTCCTCTTCTAAAACATAAACCAGGTTCAATTTTTCATTTTGTATCCTCCTGATAATTTTCCCAAAAAAAGCATCGTCATTTACCATTTCAATATAAGCCAGAAAAATGTTTGCAGGCTCTTCTCCTGCTGAAATCTCTGCCTCTCTATACAGTTGCTTCAGCTCCTCCTTGTATTCTTTTCTTACCGTTTCAAAACGGCTGATTTCGTATTCTGCATCTTCAGACTTTTCAGCTCTCGCTTCAAAAGCCAAATTGTTTAAAACCAGAATGGTGCCAGCAGCTTTACCTTCAGCACCTCCGGTTCCTTTCCGTTTTTTCATTTCTTAACTCCTTTCATGTCAACTATAAAACTTTTCCCCTTTTCACTCTCACAGTAACGATAAATACCTTCCAGCACAGGAAAATGTGTATTCTGATCTACGGTCACAAAGAAGATGAATATCTTTCCTTTTATCTCTTCAGATATTTTGATTCTTTCTTCTGAAACAACAATTTCATAATTTATTTCTACATTTAAATCTCCGCGCATAGGACAATGGAGTATTACGACATCCTGAGAAATTTCATAAAATTTGATTTTGTTATGGTTCATCATATTGCATAATCTGTTATACAGACGCTTCCACGCTTTTTCGCCAACCGCTTTCTGGCATCCCTGCATGAGCAGCTCTTCTTTGGTGCTGCGTGCAGGCAGTACGCTGTATCTTTGATTTTGAATATAATTTGCAATAGAATTTAATTTTTTGTCTATCTTTCTGTTATCAGATTCAAATAATATCCGCAGCACATCAAAATATAGTTCATTTTCATCAACAATGCCATTTGTACTCTGAACGGCCGCCGATATGATCCTTTGAATTGTTTTGTTATACTCACCGATGACCCCGCACTGATTCATGACCTGGATGATTTTTTTCTTATCAGAATCCTCCAAAATAACATTGGTAAACACAATATTTTTCCGGTGTGCCAGCAGCTCTGAATATCCCGTGGAAATGATCAGCGCAAAATCGTCCAAATTATATTTTTTAGCCTCAGAAATAATGCCCAATTTAATGTCGGCGGTGCTGCCAAACAGTGTTTTCAGCTGTTCTTTTACTAAAGTTGAAGTTGCCATTCCATCTGCGCAGAGTACTAAGACCTTAGAGACATTGCTTTTCTTTTGAATTGTCTGATACTTCTCATCGCTTATAAAATAGATTGTTAAGTATGCAATCTCATCTGATGTTAACATTTTGGCAAGATCATCTTTCATCTCCCTCACGGCTCTCCCAGTGAAATCATATATTTCGGGATACATTCTCATGACATCCTGAACCAGGGGATTTGTCGATTGCACTCCATATTTCAATCTATAATACAATGGTCTGATATGCCCTTTTAACCTTGTCATTAAGCGGTCTTTATTATCAAAAGAAATACAGGCAATCCGTTCAAAATTTACAACCAGCGCTTTTGTAAAATTAGATATGTACAGATCTTCCTGATCCTGGGAAACAAACTGTGCAACCTTTATCCCTAACAAGAGAGTTGCAATATAATATATTTCCGATTCAGGAATTTCTAAGTTATAAACTTTTAATTTTTCAAAACTCTGTTTCAGTGATTGATACGGCTTTGTTTCAACTAAAGTTACTTTTTCTTCTGTATGAAGATTCATCGTGTAGCCATCCATGCTTCTGATCCAGGAAATCAGGATCATGCTGCATTCCAGTTCTTCATTTTCCAAAACCAGTTTGATATTTTCGTCTTGTTCATACTGCTTTATCAGACATCTGGCAATCTCCAGGTAATCGTAGTCCTCTCCGGTTATCGTAACCAAAGATTGCTGCATCCATTTTTTCAATATATCCTTAGGCTGAAAATTTTGTAATTTCTTAATTTCCTTTCCCACAATTTTTCTGATTGCAAATTCTTCTCCCTGGAGTACATATCCGAACTTGATCGAACTGGCTATAGAAATATTCTGGTTACCCAAAATTTTTTTCCACTCTTTAATATCTTTTAAGATTGTATTTTTGCTGACATCAAAAAGGTTCTGCATCTTCTCTATTGTTACAACCTCGGCAGACAGCAGTATCATTAAGAGTTCCAGTATTCTTCTCTCTTGTACAGAATAATAGTAGCTTCCGTTCTTCCTCATCTCAGCTTCCAGTATTTCAATTTTCTTTGATTTGACACAGATAATTTTTGACTGTATCTCCAGCCTGCCTAATTCCCTGCTCTTAAGCCAGTCATTGATCAGTTCAAAATCATAGTAAAATGTTCTCTTTGTAATGTTTAATTTCTCAATAATTCGGTCAACCGTATAACCGTTTTTTTGTTCTAGTATAATTTTTAAAATATATGCCGGTCTGCTTTTTAATTCCAAAGCAATCTACTCCTTTAAATTTTCAATAAATTCACTGATTTTCTCTCCTGCTTCTTTTTCATCTGTTCCGTTTATTACAAGTTTAATTTTTGTTCCTTTACATATCCCTCCTGACAAAATGCTGATAATACTCTTGGAATCAATTTCCGTATCATTTGTCCTGATTTTTATATCACTTTCATAAGTTTGGCATAACGTAGATAAATCCGTTGCTGGTCTGGCATGAAGTCCTGTTTTGTTCTTAATGATCATTTCTTTTTCGTACATGTCTGCTCCTCCTGATTGTTTCAATTTTATTTGTGCTTTCATTATATTCTCTTTCGTTTTTTCAGAAAATAGCAGTTGTTGTCACTCTTTTTTTCTTGTTTTGTGCAAATATTGTACTGAAAATGGAACCTTAATCCGACAGCAAGTTTTCTCTTTAAAAATGAAATACGGATGCAGCCCTGTGCACCCGTTTATATATGTTATCCCTCTAATTAAAATTATAAAAAATGACCCTTGGAAAACAATATATAATTTTTTCCAAAGGCCTGTATTAATATAATCATATCTGTCTAAAGCTTTTTCAATATATCTTTCTTATACTCCAGAAATTCTTCCGTCAGATTAAAATCTTTTCTCCGGGACTTAGGCTCCCGGATCACAATTTCTTCCGTAATCCTTCCGGGTCTTCCGGTCAGCAGATAAATCCTGTCTGAAAGCAGGATCGCTTCATCAATATCATGGGTGATAAACAGTGTAGACAGATGGATCTTGTCCATCACATCCAAATACCACCGATGCATATCACTTTTCGTCAGTGTATCCAATGCACTGAAAGGTTCATCCAGCAAAGCCACATTCTTAGAAAACATATAGGTCCTCAGAAGCGCAGCCCTCTGGCGCATACCTCCCGAAAGCTGTTTCGGATACTTTTTCTGAGTGCCTTCGAGGCCAAACTCCTGAAAAAGTTCCCCGGCTTTTTGACGGGCAGCTTTTTTGTTCTCACCTTTAATCAAAAGCGGCAGTGCTACATTATCCTCGATTGTCCGATAAGGGAGCAGCAGATCTTTCTGAAGCATATAACTGATATTCCCCGGCTGTCCCGTAATATCCCTGCCGTCCAGCATGACTTTTCCCTGATCAGGTTTTTTCAGTCCGGAAATCACATTAAACAGAGTCGTCTTCCCTCCGCCGCTGGCACCCAGCAGACAGACCAGTTCATTGTCATGCAGCTCTATATTAATGTCTTCTATTATATTTGTATTCTCATATGCAAGCGTAACACCCGTTACAGTCAAATCCGACATTTTCTTTACTCCAAATAGTCGTTGGTAAATCCGGTGTTTTCCGGAATCTTTGTTTTTGAAAGACCTTTCTCACTGATCCAGTTATAAAATGCATTCCACCTTTCAGGATTAATATAGCCCCATTGCTTCACTTCAGCCTTATACTGATCCTTCATATATTTCTGGCTGGCCTGTACCATTTTAGAATCCAGTTCCGGTGATGCTTCACAGAGAATATCTCCTGCATCTTTGGGATGTTCAATGGCATACTCATAGCCCTTTTTTGCGGCTGACAAAAATGCTTTTGCCGTTTCCGGATTCTTTTTCATCCATTCACTGTTCCCGATGATCACCGGCGTATAATAGTCAAAGACCGGATCAATATCTTTGAATGCAAAGTAGTCTGTATCAAGTCCGGCCACCTCCGTGGCAATCCCTGCCCATCCATAGTAAATCCAGATGGCATCCACTTTTTTGCTCTTTAATGCAGAGACCTCATCTGTGACAGTGCTCGGAATCATGTTTACTTTGCTGAAATTCCCTTTATCTTTTTCTACCACCTGTTTTAAGATCGCTTTTTCAATATCCTGATTCCAAGTGGCGTATTTTTTGCCTTCCAGCCCTTTCGGACGTTTGATTCCGTCACCCTTTCTGGATACGATCCCAGAA